>NZ_DBHIXS010000004.1:0-183767 GCF_057270515.1 Pseudoleptotrichia sp.
GAGCAATAGTAGGAACAAAAGGAGAAAACAGCAGACTAAAAATAAAGGAGTACACTGGAAAAGACCTGTATAATACAGATACCCTTAAAACAACAGGGGGTTCAATAGGTTTACAGACAGGTAAAAATCCTGTAACGGGAGTAGACTTTAATCAGGACAAGCACGATAAAGAGGGAATAACAAGAAATACTGTAATTGGAAACGTGGAGATAGGAACATCAAAAGGAAGTCCAATAAATACTGATTTAAGCAAAGCCAATGAAACAACAAAAGACGACCATAGCAGTACAAATATCTATGTAGAAGGACAGACAATAAGGGCAATAACAAATCCTGAGGATTACAAAAAGGATATAGACAAGGCAAAACAGGAAATAACGGACATAGGAAGAACGATAAAGGAAGCTGTAAATGACAGGGGAGATGATAACAGGAACTTCTTTGGACAGCTAAGTGAAACAAGACTTTCGGAGACATTAGAAAATATAGCAGGAGAAAGACTGAAAGGAGCAAGAGACCAGCAGGAGATAGGAAAAGCCCTTGAAGACGCATACAGGGACTTAGGTTACAAGGCAAAAGTAATATATACAGACCCTAAGAATGCCCCACAGCTGATAGGTAAGGACGGAAAAGCATTAGCAGGAACGGCATATGTAGGAAAAGACGGAACACATACAATCCTTGTAAATACAGAAGCAGGCGAAAACGGCACACGTTCAGGAATAATAGGAACTATAGCAGAAGAGGGAAGCCACATTGTAGGAAAAGTAGAGGGAAGACAACGAAAGACAGGAACAGAAGAACTTGGACTTGAGAGTACGGGAAGAGCGACGAACCAATATTTTCAGGATAAGTACAAAGACAATGACATCCCGATAAAGGCAAAATCGGACGGAAAAGACTACAGCAGTAGAGATTTTGGAGAACACGTCGGAGATGCAACATATAGTTTAGGAGTAACTTTAAATGGAGATGTCTCTGATGTCGTACATTTAGGAGCAAATACAACTATAGGAGTGGTTATAGATGATGATAATCGTATAGGAGGATTTTTGAGCATAGGAGGAAGTATTGGTATTGGCGTTGGCGGTGGATTTGGATTTGGAATTGTGACAGATTATAATCCTCTTGCTAGGACGATTTATGATATAAAAGGATTTGGACATTCATTTAGTGCAGATGTTGCTACTCCTGTATTTTCAGGTAGTTTATCGGCAGGAATGGATGGAACGATTTCTTTATCAGCAGGAAAGAAAACAAAGTTAGATTCAGAAATATCAGCAAGTATAAATTATAATGCTGGCTATACTTTTTTAATACCGTTAGAAAAAGTAAGAAGTAAATTATTAAAATTGAAAAATGGGAAAAATCTTTTTGAATCAATGAAGAGGGAAATATGGAAATTAAAAGGAAAATAATAGATATAACCTATTATAATATAGAAGATTTTTTAATTTTTTTCATTATGCTTTATACTATAAATCCAGTGTTTTATATTTCGTTAGAAGAAAAAGATGTATATTATTTGATTATAAATTTTGTACTAACATTGATAATTCTTTTGTTGATTTTAGGGATATTTTGTTTTATAAATTATTTGTATTTTAAGTTAACCAAGAAATTAAACTTAGAAATTGAATTTGAGAATGATTATTTAAAAATATATTTTAAGAAGCAAATAAAAAAAATACATTATTCTGATATAAATATGATTTTCATAAGAAAAAACATTTTTAATAGTAGCGATATTATCATAAATTTTCCAACAACTAACATAAGATTAAGAAATATATATGGAAAAAGCTATATTCAAGATAAGAATAGTGTTATTCTTAGTAATGTAATAAACTATGAAAGTATAGTAAATGAATTAAAAAAGAGAATAAATTTTATTGGAATAGATGATAAGAAGAGTAATATACTCAGTTATAATTTTTCATTCTTTAGATATGGATTATGGATTTTATATTTTGTAATTTTGTTTGTAATCTTCTATAAAATAAAATTAGGTTATTTATTAATTGTAGTACTGCTGATAAGAATAAGACGTAAAGATTTTAAATATAAAGCTGATAAAGATAAAATAAAGATTTTTAATAGAATTAAAGAAATATATATATTAAATGGTAACTATATAAAAACAGATAAGAATTTAATCTTAAAAATAAAAAATATGGATAGATTGTATGAAAAAACATCTCTAAATTTTGTTCCAACAAAATTTAATTTAGAAAAATAGTTTCTATAAAAAATTGCAATTGAGTTTATTTTATTAAAAAAAATTATCAACAAGTAATTTTTTAAAATAATATAACTATGATAGAGATTATATAATAAATTATATTCATATAAAAAACCATTTATTATTTAAATATAGGATAATATTCATTTTTCAAAAATAAAGAAAAATGATATAATTAAAAAAATACTTTTCCCCGCATTTTCGAGTAACTGCTTAGCGAGAAATTGAAGAAGCTTGTAGTAGAGCAGAAAAAAGATATTTCGAGCTTAGCAAACGAGAAGCGGGGCAGGGGGTAGTAGGGGGAACCGTCCCCCTACTGTGTTTTAACGGAGTAAGCTTTTCAACAAACAGAAGCCATTTAAATACTGATGAAACAATATACCAAAATGGAAACTTTGTAAATGTAGACGAAGTCCATAACAACACAAAGAATATGAGATTAATAGGTTTTAACCAGACAGGCGGAAAAGTAACAGGAAACATAGAAAACCTTGAAATCACATCAGTACAGAATAAGAGTACAACTACTGGAAGCAGCAGTGGTATAAATGTAGGAGTAAGTTCATCAGGTTTACCTAATTCAGAAAGCGTAAATCATAGCAAAACAAACGGAAACAGAACTTATGTAGACAAACAAAGTACCTTTATACTTGGAGAGGGAAGCAACCTTACTGTTGGAAAAGCTACTAACACAGGAGCAATAGTCGGAACTACAGGAAATAACTCTTCTCTCAAAGTAAAAGAATATGTAGGAAAAGACCTATACAACACAGATAAACTGACAACGACAGGAGGTTCAGTAGGAACAGGCGGAGTAGGCTTTAATCAGGAAAAGCACGACAAAGAGGGAATAACAAGAAATACAGTAATTGGGAATGTAGAAATAGGGACATCAAAAGGAAGTCCTATAAATACTGATTTAAGTAAAGCCAATGAAACAATAAAAGACACTCATAGAAATACAAATATCTATGTAGAGGATAATACAATAAAAGCTGTGTCAAACTCGAAACAGTTTGTAGAAGATTTTAACATAGCAGTACTTGAAGGAAAAGCAACAGTAGAGGGAGCAATAAAGAAAATAGACAACATACTGAACGGAAGCGATGACAGCGACATATCACAAGCAGAAAAGAGAAGATATGAGGAAATCAAGGAAGATATATTAAGGGTAAAAACAGCTCCTGAAATAGAACTGATAGCAAAAGGAGATTTAAGCAACAAAGAAATACAGGATAAATTAGGAATAGGAGGTAAGATAGACCTAAATGACCCTAATTTACCAAAAAGTGTAAAAGAAAGAATAGAACACCTAAAGAAAAGAAATCCAAATGAAAAAATAGATGCATTCTATGATCAAATTACAGGAAAAATCTATATAAATAAAGATATAAATAAAGATGACATAAGGTCAGGAATTGCAAGGGAATGGGTCATAAGAGAAGGACTTGAAAGTGGAAGAGGAAAGAAAAATGACGAAGGAAAACTAAAGGCAACTGTTGCAGGAGAGATAGCAGAAAATGAAATAAAAAAGAGAAGAAAAGATAAACCTGAAAAATTAAGCCCAGAAGACTTTGATTATGGGAAGCTTTTGCCTGAGAGTGAAATTACAAGTGATAAAGTAACATCAGAAGACTTAAAAAGGATGTGGAATGGACTTGTAAGAGGTGCAGAAAATATAGGAAGTAAATTAGTAAAATTAGACGGAAAAGGAGCGAAAGAAGAACTTGACAAGGTTGGAAAAAAGATAGGAAAAAATATTCAAAATGAGATAAATGAATATAAGCAGGAGAATATAGAAAGGAAGAAGAAACAAGAGGAAGAGCTTAAGAACAAAATAAATCAGGCGAACTATATTTTAGGAAGAAATTATCAGGGAAGATATACAGTAAAAAATGGAGTGATAGTTTTTCACGACAGTGAAAGCAAGAAAAATTTTGAAAAAGAAGCCAAGAAACTGGGAGTATCAAACTATTTCAAGACAAGTGTAAAAAACCTGATGAAAGAAGAAAATGTAACTAACTTAACAGAACTTAGAGAGTATCAGTCATTGAGAGGAGATATTCCGAAAGGGACAAAAATAATTTTAAGATATGAAGGGGGAGATAGAGTATTTAATTCTTTAGAAGATTTTATGAATGAAACACCAGAAGAAGCGGCGATAATAGAATTTTATTCACAAAATATAAATAAAGAAAAAGACCCGATAAAAAGAAACAGTCTCGAAAAAGAGCAGGATAATTTTATTAAAGCGATACAATTAAGAAGAGCTCCAATGGGAAAAATATCAACGAGTGGAGATTTGGCACAGAGTGCAATCAGATATGAAAAAGGTAAGCTGATAATAGACGGAGAGAAATACTATAAAGAGGCAGAATTATCAAAAGCAGCAGCAGCACAAAGTTATATAGAGACTGTTAATAGGATAAATGGTTATAGAAGTCCAAAAGAAGATAAATTACCGAAAAAAGATACTTCACAATCAGAAATGAAAGAAAACATACAGCAGAGATATGAGCGTGTAAGAACGGATTATGAAAACAGGATAAAGAATAATTATAATAATTTATCGGAGCAAGAGAAAGAAATGTTTGAGAAGTATGAGAAAAATGGTTGGAAAGGTCAAGTTTCAGGAGGACCGGAAAGAGCAGGAAAAATATACAGAAATGACGGTAGATATGGAAGCCAGGTGTTGCCAGGGCAAGGCGAAATAGAGTATAGAGAATTTGATATTAACGTAACAACAGGGGGAAGAGATAGTTACAGATTTGTAAGAGGAAGCGACGGTTCAGTATATTATACAGATGACCATTATATGACATTTAAAAGAATAAAATAATAAAAAAGTTTAAGAAAGGGGTTATTATGTTGCAAAATAGACTAATAATAACTAAGAAAAATGAGAAGGAAAAAATATATAATTCGTCAAAGAATAAATGGATTATAGAATTAGACGGTAATAAACTGAATAACTGGGGAGATTTTTATGATATAATGCAAAAAGAAATAGATGTATTAGACTATAACAAAAAATTTGGTATGAGTACATATACTTATGATGATTTTGCAAGGGATATAGCATTATTTTACGAAATAAAAAAGAGAAAAAAAGACGGGATAGTTATAATTTTAGATTATACTGAAAAATTTAAAAATATATCGGAAGAGGAAAAAGGAGATATATATCATTCAATTATTTATACTTTGTTATTAGAATGGTATAGGGATGAGGCTATAATATATAAAGACGAAAATCCAACAATAGATATTGAAGTTTATATTCTGATTGATGAATTTTTATTGGAAGATAAATTTTCTGAATTTAGGAATGAATTAATAATTGGGATTGAGAAAGATAGAGAAGAAATAGAAAAAGAGTTAAAAGGAAGTAAATTATTAGAACACAAAGACCTAATAAGAGATAAAGTATTTCTTGAAAAACTTGAAGAGATAAGAGTTAATAGTGATGATAAGTTAAAGGTAGTAATAATAAATTCAGATATATTAAGATTTATAACTAAGAATTATATTTTAATAGATATAGTTGATAAAATATTAATAGAAAAATACAAGAAAAATCAGGAAATAAAGGTATATATGATATTTAAAAATGATATATGGTAAGAAAAACTCCCCGCATTTTCGAGTAACTACTTAGCGAGAAATTGAAGAAGCTTTTAGTAGAGCAGAAGAAAGATATTTCAAGCTTAGCAAACGAGAAGCGGGGCAGGGGGGTAGTAGGGGGAACTGTCCCCCTACTGTGTTTTTAGAGGGAAGTAATCTTACAGTAGGAAAAGCCACAAATACAGGAGCAATAGTAGGAACAAAAGGAGAAAACAGCAGACTAAAAATAAAGGAGTACACTGGAAAAGACCTGTATAATACAGATACCCTTAAAACAACAGGGGGTTCAATAGGTTTACAGACAGGTAAAAATCCTGTAACGGGAGTAGACTTTAATCAGGACAAGCACGATAAAGAGGGAATAACAAGAAATACTGTAATTGGAAACGTGGAGATAGGAACATCAAAAGGAAGTCCAATAAATACTGATTTAAGCAAAGCCAATGAAACAACAAAAGACGACCATAGCAGTACAAATATCTATGTAGAAGGACAGACAATAAGGGCAATAACAAATCCTGAGGATTACAAAAAGGATATAGACAAGGCAAAACAGGAAATAACGGACATAGGAAGAACGATAAAGGAAGCTGTAAATGACAGGGGAGATGATAACAGGAACTTCTTTGGACAGCTAAGTGAAACAAGACTTTCGGAGACATTAGAAAATATAGCAGGAGAAAGACTGAAAGGAGCAAGAGACCAGCAGGAGATAGGAAAAGCCCTTGAAGACGCATACAGGGACTTAGGTTACAAGGCAAAAGTAATATATACAGACCCTAAGAATGCCCCACAGCTGATAGGTAAGGACGGAAAAGCATTAGCAGGAACGGCATATGTAGGAAAAGACGGAACACATACAATCCTTGTAAATACAGAAGCAGGCGAAAACGGCACACGTTCAGGAATAATAGGAACTATAGCAGAAGAGGGAAGCCACATTGTAGGAAAAGTAGAGGGAAGACAACGAAAGACAGGAACAGAAGAACTTGGACTTGAGAGTACGGGAAGAGCGACGAACCAATATTTTCAGGATAAGTACAAGGACAATGACATCCCGATAAAGGCAAAATCGGACGGAAAAGACTATAGCAGTAGAGATTTTGGAGAACACGTTGGGGATAGTGATTTAGCGTTAAAACTTGCGATTGCAGCAGGAGCAGCGGGAGCTGACGGACCGCTACCTATTGGAGATATTGCGGGAGCAGCAATAATAGCAAATGAATTATGGGAAATGTATAATGAACAAAGTGTTAATCAACAAATTGGAAAGAGAAAAGGTACAATATGGACAGAGCAGCGAGATTTTGCGAAAGGAAAAACGAAAAATGAAAGGAAATCCAATCCTGATAAGGTAGAAAGTGCCAAAGAGAAAATCGAAACTTTGAGAAAGGAAAAAAATGAACTGAAAAAAAAGCCTAATAAAACACCAAAGGACAAAGAAGAAATAAAAAAACGTATCAAAGAAATTGATAAAGAAATCAAAAGACTTGAAAAATCAGAAAATCATTCAATGAGAGGAAAAGGGCAACAAAGTAAAGGAGGAGGAAATAAAAGATAATGAAAAATAGATATAAGTTTGTTTTAAATAGTGATTACGGAATAAATTCTATAAATAATATTTCTTTAAAAAAAATAATAGAAGAATTTTCTATTCCTGATAGAATAATGATAGAAATAGAAAAAGACCAAATTTCAATTGAGATAAAGTTAGAATATGAAGATATTAATTTAAAGATATTAACTACAATAAATTTTTATGTAGGTACTAAAATACCCGAATTTCAAACTTTATCTTTTATAGTAAAAAAGTTATATTTAAATAAAACAGAATATATAACTGAAGGTGAAGATATCAGAACAGCGTTGTCTAAAATAAAGAAATATTTAATAAAAAATAATAAAACAATAGATTTTGAATATAAGGAAGATAAATATTTTGGAGAATATAATTTTGATAATTCTAATTTGACTATATTTATTGAAAAATTTAATCATAAAAAATATATAGATGGTATATATATAGATCTACCTTATAAGGATAATCCTGATATTACAAAAATAATTGAGATATTAAAATTAAATATATTAGATTTTTCTATTTCATAAAGTAAGAAAGAATTTATAATATGTTTTGGAAAAAGAAATAGAACAAAACCCCCGCATTTTCGAGTAACTGCTTAGCGAGAAATTGAGGAGACTTGTAGTAGAGCAGAAGAAAGATATTTTGAGCTTAGCAAACGAGAAGCGGGGCAGGGGGGTAGTAGGGGGAACCGTCCCCCTACTGTTTTAATCCTGATGACCCGAACTTACCTGAAAAAATACGAACAAGAATAGAAGAAGCAAGGAAACAGGGAAAAGAGATACCGTATTTTTATGACAAAGTAACAGGAAAGATATACATCAATGAAAATGCAGATGAAAGTACAGTAAGAGCAGGAATAGGTCGGGAATGGGGGATAAGAGACAGATTTGACAAAGGAAAAGCCAAGCCAAATAATGAGGGACAGTTAAAAGCGACAGTAGCAGGAGAAATAGCCTATGGAGAGATAGAAAACAGGCTGAAAGGTAAAAATGACAAGATAGACCCTAATTCCTTTGAATATGCCCAATTTGACCCTGACAGCGAAATAACATCAGACATAACAGCCAAACAGATAAGAAAAGGAAAAAAAGAGCTGAAAGAAATAGGAAACAAGATAGTAAAAGGAGACTTAAAAGGAGCAGCAGGGCAATTTTTAGGACTAAGTGGAAAAGCGGGAAAAGTCTTAATAAACAACGCAAATGACATAGCTAAAGGAGGAAAGGCACAGGAAAAAGTAATAAATGAAACAAAAGAGGCAATAGATAAGGAAGTAGTAGGACCTGTTAAGAAGAAAATATCAGAAGATAAAAAGAAAGCAGACAAGAAAAGAGAAGAAAAAGATAGAATTTTAAAACAGGAGAAACCAAAAAACTTCGAAGAATTGAAAGAGTTTGAAGACTTTAAAGGAAAACTGCCAAAAGGGACAAAATTAGTCTTTGAATACGAAGACGGAAGAAAAGTAACGTACAATTCATTTGAAGAGTTTAAAAGAGGAACAGCAGAAGAGAATAAAAAGATAGCAGAGTATTCGGAAAAGATAAATCAGAAGATAGGGGAATACAATGCAGCAAAAAGAAGAGGAGATAAGAAAGGAGCAGATCAATACAATGAAGAAATAAAAAAACTGTATGAAGAGCAGAATGAGATATTGAAAGCTCAAAGATTAAGAGTGTCAGGACTTGGAGCGAAATCGGAGACATCAGAGTTGGTAAACAATGCAAAAGAATACAGAAATGGAGTTCTGACAATAAAAGGAGACAAATACAGTGCGTCAGTAGTAGAAACATATGCTGCAATGGGAGAGTCATTAATCCAGCATTCAGGAATGACAGAACAGATGTATTATGGAATATTGAATAATAATACAGGAACTAAAGGAAGTCAGACGGGATTAATGAAAGATAATAAAAATAATCCTGAAGCAGTGGAAAATATAAAAAGCGGAATGGAAGTAGGCAAACCAAAAGTATCACCAAATAATGAAGCTAAACAAAAAGAAGCTGTTTATAGTTCAGGATTAGATGAAGTAAATCCTAAAGAAATACCATATACTTCTAATAAGATAGGTTCAAAAAATGTGGAAAAATATTCATATAAAATAGAAAAACCCAAAGGAGTAGAAAACAATATAAAAGAGGTGATGAAAGGAAATGACAATAAAGGGAAAATAACGGAAGAAATATTTAATACAGCATTTGAGAATGATCCGAAACTAAAAGTATACAATGGTAAATACGGTTCAAATAATGGATTTGACCACGTAGTAGAAATAAAGGAGACGGGAGAAGTATGGATACTGGAAAGTAAACAGTTGTCAGAAAAGGGGACAATAACTTTATCAAATAAAGGTGTGCAAGACTCATTCGGAAATACTACAAGACAGGGTTCTTCTGGTTGGATAGAGGGAGTTTTAAAAAAACTTGGAGATGAAAATCCAACAGCAAAATTAATAAAAAATGCGCAAGAAACTGGAAAATTGAGATATGGAGTGACAGAAATAAACAGGGAAACAGGAGAAATGAAAATAATACCAGTAATAATAAAAAATAAATAATGGAAAGAGGTAAAAGATGAGTATAGTAGCGGGAAAAATAAAATATGAAAGAGGATTTGACAGAATATCTAAAACTGTAGGGGTAGATAAAGAAGAAGAAAAACAGAGACTACACTATATAGAAAATAAAATTGGAGATCAAATGGCGTGTATGTTTAATCTTTCAATGAGTTACGAACAATTATCATCCAAAAATTTATTAATTGAGAAAGATATAAAGTCTCACAGATATAATATATATATAAGTGCTAAATTAGCATTATTATCCTGTAAAGTTCGGGAACGTTTTCTTGGTGGAGTAGCAGGCTTGTTTAGTGTGCTTGAGTCAAATAATCAGGATTTTATTAAATTCATAATGAATAATATAGAAATAATAGCACCCGATGACTGGGACATTGAAAAAGGTAAATATACGACATTGACAAATTCAAAAGGATACAGATTTTTTGCAATAACAACAATATTGGCATTAAAAGGAGATTTTGAAGAAGTAAAAAAAAGATGTAAAATGTATCTTGAAAATCCTCTAAAGAGCAGTGAGTATAAATACAGGGAATATGAATGTGAATTTTTAAAAGGACTGGCAGAAAAAAATATTGAAGAGATGAAAAAAGCAGTAGACAAAATGATGAACCCGAAAGTTGCGAAAAAAATGCTGTATGATTTAAATCCAAATTATGATTTTTACTTACATATTTATGTAATAATATATTCAAAAATAGCTTTGTATCACGGAATAGAATTGGGAGTAGACAATGAAGTAGCTCCAAAAGAACTTATAGATAATACACCGTTAGAAAAATATGAAGATCCTTATGAATTTATGAAATCATTTGATTTGGCTACAATAACGCCAGATGAATGGAAGAAATGGACATTCAGTTGGCCATTCAGAGCTGTAGAATAAATAGAAAGAGCAGAGAAATAAGACAAGACCCCCGCATTTTCGAGTAACTGCTTAGCGAGAAATTGAGGAGATTTGTAGTTTATAAGTAGAAAGATATTTCGAGCTTAGCAAACGAGAAGCGGGGCAGGGGGGGTAGTAGGGGGAACCGTCCCCCTACTGTGTTTTAGAGGGAAGTAATCTTACTGTTGGAAAAGCTACTAATACAGGAGCAATAGTAGGAACAAAAGGAGAAAACAGCAGACTAAAAATAAAGGAGTACACTGGAAAAGACCTGTATAATACAGATACCCTTAAAACAACAGGGGGTTCAATAGGTTTACAGACAGGTAAAAATCCTGTAACGGGAGTAGACTTTAATCAGGACAAGCACGATAAAGAGGGAATAACAAGAAATACTGTAATTGGAAACGTGGAGATAGGAACATCAAAAGGAAGTCCAATAAATACTGATTTAAGCAAAGCCAATGAAACAACAAAAGACGACCATAGCAGTACAAATATCTATGTAGAAGGACAGACAATAAGGGCAATAACAAATCCTGAGGATTACAAAAAGGATATAGACAAGGCAAAACAGGAAATAACGGACATAGGAAGAACGATAAAGGAAGCTGTAAATGACAGGGGAGATGATAACAGGAACTTCTTTGGACAGCTAAGTGAAACAAGACTTTCGGAGACATTAGAAAATATAGCAGGAGAAAGACTGAAAGGAGCAAGAGACCAGCAGGAGATAGGAAAAGCCCTTGAAGACGCATACAGGGACTTAGGTTACAAGGCAAAAGTAATATATACAGACCCTAAGAATGCCCCACAGCTGATAGGTAAGGACGGAAAAGCATTAGCAGGAACGGCATATGTAGGAAAAGACGGAACACATACAATCCTTGTAAATACAGAAGCAGGCGAAAACGGCACACGTTCAGGAATAATAGGAACTATAGCAGAAGAGGGAAGCCACATTGTAGGAAAAGTAGAGGGAAGACAACGAAAGACAGGAACAGAAGAACTTGGACTTGAGAGTACGGGAAGAGCGACGAACCAATATTTTCAGGATAAGTACAAGGACAATGACATCCCGATAAAGGCAAAATCGGACGGAAAAGACTATAGCAGTAGAGATTTTGGAGAACACGTTGGGGATAGTGATTTAGCGTTAAAACTTGCGATTGCAGCAGGAGCAGCGGGAGCTGACGGACCGCTACCTATTGGAGATATTGCGGGAGCAGCAATAATAGCAAATGAATTATGGGAAATGTATAATGAACAAAGTGTTAATCAACAAATTGGAAAGAGAAAAGGTACAATATGGACAGAGCAGCGAGATTTTGCGAAAGGAAAAACGAAAAATGAAAGGAAATCCAATCCTGATAAGATAGAAAGTGCTAAAAGAAAATATGAAGAAGCCAAGAAAAAATATGATGAATTGGATAAAAAACCAAATAAAACTCCTAAAGATAAAGAAGATAGAAAAAAAGCACAAAAAGAAATGGAAAGAGCATTAAGAGATTTAAAAAAATCAGAAAATCACTCAATGAGAGGAAAAGGACAACAAAGTAAAGGAGGAGGAAATAAAAGATGATGAAACAAAAATATATATTAAATGAAACTTATGGTATAAATGGAATAGACAAAATATCATTAAAAAAAATATTAGAAGTATTTTCCTATCCAGATGAAATAAATGTATATCAAAATAATAATAGGATAACAATACATATAGATTTAAAGTATGAAAATCTTAAGATTCATTATACATTAAGTTATTTTGTTGAAAATTTATCTAAACCTGAAGATCAATCTTTATTTTTTGCTATAGAAAAAGTGTATTTAAACAACAGAGAAAATATGAAGATAGGAGATGAAATAAAAAAAGTACTTCCTAAAATAAAGAAATATCTTAGAAGAAATAATAAAGATATGAGTTTTGAATACGAAGAAGATGA
The DNA here is from genome assembly GCF_057270515.1 of Pseudoleptotrichia sp. NCBI lineage: Bacteria > Fusobacteriati > Fusobacteriota > Fusobacteriia > Fusobacteriales > Leptotrichiaceae > Pseudoleptotrichia > Pseudoleptotrichia sp. Next base: position 12,859 of record NZ_DBHIXS010000004.1, read on the forward strand.
ATATACGGGAAGATATTTATTTGATGACGGAAATATAGATATATTCTTTGAAAAATTTAAAAATAAAAAAATAGTAGACTATATAGCAATAGGACTACCATATAAGGATATCTTAGAAGAAGATAAAGAAGTTTTAGAAGAAATAAAAGATATCATGGAGTTAAAGGAAAAAATTGATAATATGTTTTGGAAAAAGAAATAAAACAAAGCACCCCCGCATTTTCGAGTAACTGCTTAGCGAGAACTTGAAGAAGCTTTTCAACAAACAGAAGCTATTTAAATATTGACGAAACAATATACTACAATGGAAACTTCAATAATGTAGACAAAGTATTAGTATTACATATAAAGATATGCAAGAAAAAAAGTTAAATTTATAGACTAATAAAAAGATTATTTCTAAAATTTAAATTTTTTTTGAATATACTCGAAAAATTTTTTTAGCTTTTTAACTCTTTAAGCCAGTAAATATCTATGTTTTTGCATATAATGGCTAAATTTGACTAAATTTTGCACACTGTGTTATCATAATTATAGGGGGATAAAGAGGTTTAGTAACAAATTAAAAATATAATTGGGAGGTTTGAATAAATGAAAAAATTATTATTATTAGGAGCACTGATTTTGAGTGTGAATTCATTTTCAGCAGTAAATCTTAATATTGATGGAGGAACATTTTCAGCGGGTACATCAATTTCAGGAGGTTCCACTTATACAGTTAATCATAGTGGTTCGATAACTTATACAACCGCTACAAGTTATATAGAGAGGGGTACTTATTTTGATGTTCAGCCTGGGGCTACATTCACAATAACAAATGCTGCAGGAAATCAGATTTTCAGTGGCACAGGACCTTTTGGGATTTCGCTATACACTAATCTTACAGGAGCAGAAACAGTTTTAGGTAATGCTGCAAATGTAACAACACCAATAGCGTCGTTTATACCAGCATATCCGGTTGTGCCAAGCCCTACTCCGACACCAACGCCTGTACCTGCACCACTGCCAACGCCAAGTCCGACACCGACACCGGGAGCTTCGACTTCAAAAATATATATGGCAAGGTCAAAAGTTGCTTTGGATTTAGCTAAAAATATAACTTCGAGTGGTTTCAGAAGTTTGGAAAATGCAGGAAATGGCAACGGAACGGATTTAGATATTCAATACATAGGAGGAGCAGGTAATTATACTGATAATTCCCAAGTAGTAAAATATGACTCCAAAAGTAACGGAGTAAGCCTAATCGGTACAAAAAGCTTTGGAAACTTTACTCTTGGAGCAGGATTTGGATATCAGAAATCCAATGTAAAATATAAAGAAAGATTTAACGGAATAAAAGAAAAAATAGATTCATACCAGTTTATGCTGAGCGGAAAATTTAATTTCACTGAAAATGTTGATTTGTCGAGTGTTCTGACTTATTCGCACAACAGTCATAAATACGAAACGGCGGACAGAGTTCCTATAGAGGGAGTCAAATTTAATTCAACTATTATAGACTTCCAGACAAGATTAGGTTCTAAATTCGGCGGAGAATCAGGATACGTAAAACCTTATGTAGGACTGGGAGTAACAAGAGTTGAAGAAGGGGCGATAGAAAGACTGGGAGCTAATAAGGCTAAAGGAACAAGCGGAAATGCAAATTTAGGAGTATACGGACAGGTAGCATTAGGTTCGGCAGTCGATTTGTTCGGAAATGTCGAATACGAACATAGATTTAACAGAAAATCTTATCATGGAGATAGGGAATTAGCCGGAGGAGGCAAAGTTGAGGGATTGGATTATGACGGAGGAATGAAATTAGGATTAGGATTGAAATTTAAATTATCCAAATTCAATATGACAACTGCCTACGAATTAAATGACGATAGAAATAATGTATTTAAAGTAGGATTTGGAGCTGAATTCTAATTATCTGATAACTAACTAATAATCTTAATTAATTTCATAATAAAAAACACTCTGAATTACTTTTGTAATAAAGGGTGTTTTTTATTTTTATCATATTATTAAAGTTATGTTTATAAAATGAGATTGTTTTAAGAATAAAAAATACTTATGAAAAGTAATCCGGAAATTATCAAGATATATTTGTATATTATATATATTTATTCATAAATTTATAAAATTTTACTCACACTTAATAAATAAACAGGCAATTTATATCATATGTTAGAATAAAAAAGGAGAAAATAAAGAGAGTAAATTTTATCAAATAAATATATAATTTTTTGATTTATTTGATAGTTTTTATTTTGAATATAAAATAATAATATTTAAATATCACAATCAGAATAAGTATAAATCTTATATAATTGTTTTTTAGCAGAAAAATCGAAAAAGCTATCATTGTGCTGGATAGGCAGAGCAGGCAAAAAAATTCCGACAATTCCAAGTCCCATAGAAATAAATCCTAATGTAATATATATTATTTTCATACATTCCTTTCTGAGTATGAAATATTCTCTCCTGTAAAATAATAACATTAATAGAAAAATTTTTCAATTAAATTAATAATTCAGTTACGTATTCCAATAATAAGGATATGACAGGAAATAGAATAAACACGGTATTTGCAATCATTCAGAGTTTATGAAATTTGAAAGGTACAAATTAGTTATAAATTGTGGTATAATTTAAATTAAATATGAAAAGCAAGAAACAGTCTTAAGGAGGAAATATGTTGGAAAAGCTGTCCCGTTTAAGAGAGGACGTACTGGAAAAACTTAATAATGTAGGAAATCTTGATGAGCTTAATGAGCTGAAAGTAAAGATTTTGGGTAAAAAGGGAGAATTTACAGCTATAATGAAAGGAATGGCTGAAATGGCGGCTGAAAAAAGAGCTGAATTCGGTAAAATTACTAACGAAGTAAAAGTGATTTTACAGGACAAATTCGATGAAAAACTCAATGCACTGAAAGAAAGAGCAAAGCAGGAAAGACTAAAAAATGAAACAATAGATATTACATTACCCGGCAGAAAGTCAAATGAGGGTTCTCTACATCCATTGACAAAGACGGTCGGAGAAATAAAGGAGATTGTTTCCGATATGGGATTTGATATAGTTGACGGACCTGAAATCGAGTATACAAAGTATAATTTTGATGCCCTGAATATACCTAAGACACATCCATCAAGGGAAATATCCGATACTTTCTATATTCAGGACGAAGTAGTGCTGAGAACCCAGACATCAGGAATGCAGATAAGGTATATGCTTGACAGAAAGCCTCCATTCAGAATGGTATCGATAGGAAAAGTATACAGACCTGATTATGATGTTTCACATACTCCGATGTTTCACCAAATGGAGGGTCTTATGATAGGTGAGGATGTTTCTTTTGCAAATTTTAAGGCGATACTCGAAAATATCGTAAAAAAGATATTCGGAAAAGAAAGAAATGTAAGATTTAGACCTCATTTTTTCCCGTTTACAGAGCCGTCAGCCGAAATGGATGTAGAATGCGGTGTATGTAAAGGGACAGGCTGTAGAGTGTGTAAAGGGACAGGCTGGCTCGAAATACTCGGAAGCGGAATGGTAAATCCTAAAGTCCTTGAGGGTGTAGGAATAGACCCTAAGAAATATCAGGGATTTGCTTTCGGTCTCGGACTTGAAAGAATAACAATGCTTAAATACGGAATTGATGATTTGAGGGCATTTTATGATAATGATGTGAGATTTTTAGAACAGTTTTAAGATAATGTCAGAAAATAAAAAATGAGGAGGAAAAATGCTGATTTCTTTAAATTGGTTAAAACAATATATAGATTTGGACGGAATAGAAGTAGGAGAAATGGAAAAAGCTCTTACAATGATAGGACAGGAAGTCGAAAAAATAGATATAATAGGCGGGAACCTTGATAATGTAGTAGTTGCACATTTAGAAGAAGTAAAAAAACACCCCAATGCTGACAGTTTGACCCTTTGTAAAGTGAATAACGGAAAGGAAATATTGCAGATAGTTTGCGGAGCTACTAACCATAAAACAGGGGATAAAGTTGCCTTGGCACAGGTAGGAGCTAAACTGAAAGAGGATTTTACAATCAAAAAAAGTAAAATAAGAGGTGAAGAATCAAATGGAATGCTATGTTCCGAAGTTGAACTGGGAATAGGGAGCGATAAAGACGGAATTATAATATTACCTGAAGATGCCCCTGTCGGAATGCCTCTGAAAGATTATCTCGGAATAGATGATACTGTATTTGAGCTGGAAATAACTCCCAACAGACCCGACTGTCTGTCCCATATAGGTATAGCGAGAGAGCTTTCCGCTTATTACGGAAAAGAGCTGAAATATCCGAAAACGGATATAAATGGTGAAATCCAGGAAAAAACTTCGGATAATATAAAAGTTACTATTGAGGACAGTAATTTATCAAGAAGATACGTGACAAGAATATTAAAAAATGTTACTGTAAGGAAAAGTCCTAAATGGCTTAAAGAAAGAGTGGAATCTGTAGGACTCCGAAGTATTAATAATATAGTTGATGTTTCCAACTTTATTTTAATGGAAATGAATCATCCAAATCATATATTTGATTTGGATAAAATCGAGGGAAATGAAATCATTGTAAAATCTGCGAAAACGGGAGATACACTTACTACTCTTGATGAACAGGAAAGAAAACTCGAAGAAAGCGACATTGTAATATCGGACGGACAAAAGATACTTGCCCTCGGTGGAGTAATGGGAGGGTTGAATTCACAAGTTACTGATAATACAAAGAATATTTTACTTGAGGTTGCCCAGTTTAATCCTCAGAATATTAGAAAAACATCAAGAAGGCTGACATTGTCAAGTGATTCTTCATACAGATTTGAAAGAGGAATAGACGTTGAAGGTGCGATAAAAGTAATAAATAGGCTTGCAAATCTTATTCAGGAAGTAGCAGGGGGAGAAATACTGAACGGATATGTGGACGTTTATACGGTTCCACATGAAAACAAAATCGCCGAACTTAATTTTGAAAGATTGAACAGATTTGTCGGAAAGGTTATACCGAGAGAAAAAGTTATAGAAATCCTGAAAAACCTTGAAATAGCAGTTATAGACAACGGGGAAACACTCACACTTACAGCTCCTTCCTATAGAGGAGATTTGGAACTTGAACAGGATTATTTTGAAGAAATAATAAGAATGTACGGTTTTGACAATATAGAAAATATTATGCCCAAAGTGGACATAAATCAAAATGCCGTGCTTGATACGACAAGACTTAACGATAGAGTGAAAAATATATGTGCAGGTGCAGGGTTGAAAGAAGTTATAAATTACAGTTTCATTCCCAAGGACGCTACGGAAAAGTTAAAATTTACAAGAATTTCCAAAGATAAACTGATAGATATTTCCAATCCTATAACCGAGGATTTTGTAACGATGAGACCTACATTGCTTTACAGTCTGATAAAAAATGCAAAAGACAATATGAACAGAAATGTTTCAAATATAAGATTTTTTGAAGTGAGCAGAACTTTTGAAAAGGCTAAGGAACTCGCTAAGGAAGAAATAAAACTTGGAATTATTCTCGCAGGGGAAAATGATAAGACTTTGTGGAATCCTAAACCTGTCCATTATGATTTTTATGATTTGAAAGGGATTGTAGAGGAAATTTTTTCAAAATTAAAGTTTAAAAATTATTCACTGAAAAGGTCGGAACAGACTGAATTTCATCCGGGGAGGTCTGCCGACATATTTGTAGGAAATGAATATATCGGAAGTTTTGGGGAGATACACCCTGATGTACTGGAAAATTTTGATTTGAATAAAAAGACAGTGCTTGTAGCAGAATTCAGCATTGATTTAATCAAAAAATATATCAACAAACCTTTTGTGTATCAGGGAATAGTCAAGTATCCTGCCGTTCCGAGAGATGTAGCTTTAGTAATGAATGAAAATATTTTAGTCGGAGATGTGCTAAGAACGATTGAAAAAATAGATAAGAAAGTCGAAAAAGTAGAATTGTTTGATATATACAGAGGGCTTGGAGTAGAACCCGGTAAAAAAAGCGTCGCTATAAGTATACTGTTGAGGGATAATTCCAAAACTCTTGAAGAAAAGGAAATAAATGATATTCTTGAAAAAATACTCGTTAAAGTAAAAAAAGATTATTCAGCTGAGTTAAGACAGTAATGAAAGCAATTGTTTTTTTAAATGGAGAGTATACATATTCACAAGGGTTTATAGACAGTCTGTTTGATGAAGATACGGTTTTATTGTGTGCAGACGGAGGAGCAAATTATGCATATAAGTATAATAAAACTCCTCTGTACATAATAGGGGATTTGGACTCTATAAATAAGGAAATATTGGAATACTATAAATCTCTGAATGTAAACATTGTGAAATATAATCCTGAAAAAGACTATACAGATTTTGAGCTGATTTTACAAAAAATTTCACAGCTCGAAAAAGACGGGTGTTTCAAGTTTAATTCGGTGAATATATTGGGAGCTTTGGGAAAAAGGACAGATTTGACTTTGAGCAATCTTTTTCTTATGGAAAGTTATCCCAATATAACGATTTTAACTGAAGAAGAACAGGTTTTTTATAAGGAAAAATCTTTTTCCATAAGCGATAAAAAAAATTACGGGTTTTCGATAATTCCTCTGAATGAAAATATTAAAAACCTCACTTTAAGAGGATTTAAATATGAGCTGGAGTGTGCAGATATAGAAAGAAAATCTTCCAGACTTGTAAGTAATATAATTACAACAAATATATGTAATGTAAACTTTACAAAAGGAAAAATGATAGTAATTTTAAAAAAACCTACAAAGATATAATGATTTTCGAAAAATAGTCAAATGCAAAAAATATAAGAAAAAGGGTTGACAATTAGAGAAAATTTATATATAATATTTCTTGTCCTGATAAAAATACAGGATTGAGATTGGGCTGTCGCCAAGCGGTAAGGCACTGGACTTTGACTCCAGCATGCAATGGTTCGAATCCATTCAGCCCAGCCACTTTAAAATAAAATATATTATATAAACTGTCGGTTTCGGCAGTTTTTTTATAATTTTTGTTTTTATTGTAATGTTTTTTATGCTTTATAATATTATAAAATAATATTATAAAAAAGAGAAAGTGTTGTAATTTGGGCGTTCTTTTGTTATAATCTAAAACATACTAAATGTTTTAATTAAAAAGAAAGTTATTTTAAAAGTAATTTTGCTATGATTTGAAATATATTAGAAATAACAGGCAAAAGGAATTATAAAAAATCTGATTACAGGCAGTTTTAGACCTAATAATTATGATGTCGTATAAGGAGCAGGAACAATGGAAAAAAGCAGAAGAATAGCGGGTATAGATATTTTGAGAGCAGTGGCTCTTATTATGATATGTTTTTATCACTGGTTTTTATATAAAGGAATGTATGTCGGAGTAATTGTATTTTTTGCTCTGAGCGGTTATTTGTTTACAAGTTCCTTATTATCAAGGGATTTTTCATGTTTTGATATAGTAAGAAAAAGAATATCCAGAATTTACCCGGCTCTTTTAACTGTGATACTGGTTTCCACAGTGGTTTTGCTAATAATGAACGGAGGATTGGAAACAAAATATAAAAACAGTGCATTTTTTTCGATAATAGGATTGAACAATATTTATCAGATAATATCAGGAATATCCTATTTTGACAGTTATAATATAGTTTTACCTCTAACACATATATGGGCGCTGTCTTTTCAAATCCAGATGTATATTCTTTTTCCGTTTATCCTGAAAGGATTGAAAAGACTGAAACTCGGGAATTTACAGATAAGTTTCATATTTTTTGGAGTCAGCATTTTATCAGCTTTATGTATGGCTTATAAATATTTTAAAGGAGCCGACATCTCAAGGATATATTACGGAACGGACACGAGGGTCTTTACCTTTTTTATAGGTGCTGCTATTGCTATGATTTACAGTCAGAGGGAAATAAAGAATGACAGGGAAAAATTGAGGATACTCCAGTTAGGGATTGGAGGAATAGTCCTTTTAATAATATTTTCTCTGACAATAGATTACAGAAACGGGATTAATTATTATGGATTGCTCTATTTAATGAGTGTCCTCATAACATTTTCAGCAGTGCTGTGTACAAAATTAAAATTGAGAAATATAAAAATTCCGATGTTCAGCTTTTTTTCAAAAATTTTGGCGATATTGGGAAGGCACGAGTATCATTATTATTTATGGCAGTATCCTCTAATGATATTTATGAGGGAAATTTTTAAATGGTCAAAGATAGGGTACTTTTATCAGCTTTTACTGGAAATACTGCTTCTTATATTAATTGCGGAAATAAGCTATTATATTTTTGAAAAGAAAAGATTTGAAATTTCGGGTTATCTTGTATCAGGAACTATTATCGCACTTTTATTTTTATCTCCCGTGTATAAAAATAAAGACTTGGAAGAAATGAAAGCCGTCCAGTCGGATATAGAAAATGGAAAAATCATCGGAGAGAATAAAGACGGTAAGGACAACACGGAAAGAGACAGTCAGGAACAAAAAGACAAAGAGAAAAAAGCGGAAAATAATGAAGAAAAAATAGAAAATAAAAATCAGAATGAAAATCAGGAACAAACTGAAAATAACTCTGAAAAAAACGGAAAAATAGGAAATATTGACGAAAGAAACATACTGTTTATAGGAGATTCGGTTTTGGAAATGACAAAACCTGAACTTTATAAAAAGTATCCCAATGCAATAATTGACGTAAAAGTCGGCAGACAGTTTTCAGAACTGGCAGGATTGTTGACGGAATATAAAAACACAGGAAAATTAGGGAAAACAGTAGTAATCGCTCTGGGAACAAATGGACCTATCTCTCCCGAAGATGCGGAAAAAGTAATGAACATACTGAAAGGAAGTGATGTGTACTTTATAAATTCCGTAGTAGCAAGACCATGGGAAAAAAGAGTAAATAGGGAAATAAGAAATATAGAGAAAAATTATAATAATGTGAAGATTATTGACTGGTATTCCTACGCTAAAGGAAAAAGAGAATATTTTTATAAAGACGGAGTACACCCTAAACCATTAGCGACAGAAAAATATGCAAATCTTGTGTATTCTGTTTTAAGTAAGGGAGCAAAATAATAAATATTTGAAAAACGTGTTTTTTTCTGATATACTGAAATTGTAAAATTTTAAAAATAAAGATATTTATATGAATGGAGTTATGATAATATGAAAAATAATGAAAAATTAAATTTTAGCTATCAGTTTGCAAAAAACTTTTTTAACGAAGATGAGCTGGTTCAGATTAAACCTTATGCAGAACTGGCAAATGAAGTTCTGACAAAGAAAACGGGAGCGGGAAATGACTTTTTAGGTTGGATTTCACTACCTCAGGAGTACGACAGGGAAGAATTTGAAAGAATAAAAAAAGCGGCGGAAAAAATAAAAAATGATTCGGAAATTTTAATAGTAATTGGAATAGGGGGCTCTTATTTAGGAGCAAAAGCTGCCATAGAATTTTTATCTCACAGTTTTTACAATAATCTGCCCAAGGAAAAAAGAAAAACTCCTGAAATATATTTTGCAGGAACAAATATGAGCAGCACTTATTTGAAACATCTCATAGAGCTTGTAGGAAACAGGGATTTTTCAGTAAATGTAATTTCCAAATCGGGAACTACTACAGAACCTGCGATAGCATTCAGAGTATTTAAAAAAATGTTGGAAGATAAATATGGAAAAGAGGAAGCGGGAAAAAGAATTTACGCTACTACTGATAAAGTAAAAGGAGCATTGAAAACATTGTCAGATACGGAGGGGTATGAAACATTTACAGTACCTGACAATGTAGGAGGAAGATTTTCAGTGCTGACAGCAGTAGGGCTGCTTCCCATAGCTGCGGCAGGCATAAATATAGACGAACTTATGGCAGGAGCAAGGGATGCGATGAATGACTATTCAGGAAATTCTTTTGAAGAAAATCAGACTTTACAGTATGCAGCCATAAGAAATATCTTACATAGAAAAGGTAAGGATATGGAAATCCTTGTAAATTATGAGCCAAGATTGCATTATTTTTCCGAATGGTGGAAACAGCTGTTCGGAGAGTCGGAAGGAAAAGACGGAAAAGGACTTTATCCGTCATCGGTGGATTTTTCGGCTGATTTGCATTCTCTTGGTCAATATATTCAGGAAGGAAAAAGAACTATGTTTGAAACAGTGGTTTCAATAGGAAAACCTGAATGTGAATATATAATTGAGAGCGACAGGGATAATCTTGACGGACTTAATTTTATAGCAGGAAAATCGCTGGATTATGTAAATAAAAAGGCTACAGAGGGAGTAATTCTGGCTCATATAGACGGAGGAGTACCTAATCTGACGGTAGATATACCCGAAGTTACGCCATATCATTTGGGATATGCTTTTTACTTTTTTGAAAAGGCGTGCGGAGTGAGCGGATATTTATTAGGTGTAAATCCTTTTGACCAGCCGGGAGTGGAAGCCTACAAAAAAAATATGTTTGCTTTGCTGGGAAAACCGGGATATGAGGAAGAAGGCAAAAAACTCGAAGAAAAGTTAAATAATATGAAGTAAACGGATAAATAACAAAAGACTATTTTAACTGTAAACTGTAAAATGCCCGAATTGATATAAAATCGGTACTGTAATTAAGTTCAGAATAGTTCTTTTGTTTTTTAAATATTTCTGGACTGAAAGGATTTCAAATGGAAAAAGCATTAATTGAGAAAATGAACGGAGATATGAAAGAAATTCAGGTTTTATGGGAAAAAGTCGGAAACAGTGAAGATGATAAAAAAATATTTAATGAAAAAATTGAAAATTGTGCAGCTGTGTACAGGGATTTTGCGATTTTCTTTTCCGAGTACAATATGAGTATAGTTACTCAGGAAGATTTTTCTAAAGTGAGAAATCTGATAAATCAGCTGCATAAGGAAATAAAGAAAGAAAATCCTGATAAAAGTGACATTGAAAAAGTAATAGGAGAATTATGGGAAATCAGAATAACCGGGACGGACAGACTGTCTGAGGAAATAATGAAAAAAGGTAAAGATGATTTCAGAAAACTGGAACAGATAATAAAAGATAAAAACTGGGAAAAGGAAAGGGAATTCATAAAAGAAAGGCGAGACCACTATAATAAAATAAAAATATGGTTTGATGAAAATATTTTAAGGGATTTGGAACTGTATACAGGGATTTTTGATACAATGGTAAATTTTGATATAAGTATGAGACAGATTGAGAAAAATAAAGAGCCTTATATATTTGTATCGGAAGATTAAAATATTAAAGAATTATTTCAAAAATAGGAAATCGTATCAAAGATATAATAAAAAATAATATTTTTCAAATGAATAGATATTACTTTTTACATAATTTTTATTGGCAAGGTAATAAAAATTATAAAATAATAGAGAAAGGTGAGATGTACTATGACCAGAGAAAATTTGTGGAAAAGCTATAATGAAAAAGAGAAAAAACAGATTTTTAAATTTGCCGAAGAATACAAAAATTATCTAAATTCGGCTAAAACTGAAAGGGAATTTGTAACTGTAACTGAAAAGGAGCTTATAAAAAACGGATTTACCGATATAAATAAAAAAAAGACATTGAAAAAAGGTGACAAGGTATATTATAACAACAGAGATAAAAATATCGTAGCGGTAATAATAGGAAAAGATATAAAAAGCGGGATAAATATGATTGTTTCTCATGTGGATTCGCCAAGGCTCGATTTGAAACCTAATCCTATAAAGGAAATAGAAGAATTTGCCCTTTTGAATACTCATTATTACGGCGGAATAAAAAAATACCAGTGGGCAGCCACTCCTTTGGCATTGCACGGTGTGGTATACCTGAAAAATAATAAAAAAGTAACTCTTTCCATAGGGGAAGACGAAGATGACCCTGTATTCAGCATTCCTGATATATTGCCACATCTGGCTTATAAAGTACAGGATGAAAGAAAGTCAAGGGAAGTCATACAGGGAGAAGAGCTGAAACTGTTATTCGGAAATATGCCTGTAAATGATAAAAACGCGAAAGAGCAAACTAAACAGCTCGTACTGAATAAACTGAAAAAAGATTACGGAATAGAATATGATGACTTTTTTGCGGCGGAACTGGAAATAGTTCCCGCTGGGAAATTAAGAGATGTAGGACTTGACAGAAGTATGATAGGAGGATACGGTCAGGATGACAGAATATGTGCGTATACTTCATTAAGAGCTATTTATGAAGTAAAAAATCCTGAAAAGACTGTAATGGTTTATCTGACTGACAAAGAAGAAATAGGAAGCGAAGGTTCTACAAGCCTGAAAGCTACATTGCCCGAACTGATAATAGGGAAAATGCTTTCAATGACTGAAAAAAATTATAACGACCAGATATTGAGAGAAACACTATGGAATTCAAAAGCATTATCATCCGATGTAACAGCCGCAATGAACCCTATATTTAAATCGGTGCATGATGAGGAAAATGTTGCCAGACTGTCCTACGGGCTTGCTTTTGCAAAATATACGGGAAGTAGAGGAAAAGTTTCTGCAAATGACGCCGATGCCGAATATTTACAGGAAATAAGACAAATTTTTGATAAAAATAAAATAAAATATCAGTCAGGAGGCTTCGGTAAAGTTGACGAAGGTGGAGGAGGAACGGTTGCCAAATATTTAGCTCACTACGGTATAAAAACAGTAGATGCAGGGCCTGCACTATTGTCTATGCACTCATTGTTCGAGATTTCCTCTAAAGCTGATTTGTATGAAACTTACAGAGCTTATAAAGTATTCTTTGAATTGAAGTAAGAAATAAAATATACAGGGATATTATTTTTAGAAAGAATAATCTTTGACAGAAATATTATCTGTCAAAAACAAATGGGGAGAAAGAGATGAGTTGTAAAATATTAATATATAAAGACAACAAATTTTATAAGGAAGAAAGTCTGAAAAAAATCAATAATGGAAATTATATATACAAATGGAGCGGTATAGAAGCGGGAAGCTACTTTTTTGAGCTGAAAGATGAAAATGGAGATGTGAGCAGTATTACTTATAGTCATACTGCTCCTTTTGCTACGGATTTTGAAGCGGTAGTCGAAAAAAATACTCCGCCTAAATCCATTACGGGTTTTCAGAAAGGTATTGACATTCTCGTAACTTATATTCCAGACAAAAAATTATTTATATTATCCAAAAAAAAATTTTTCAGAATGAAACTGGATATAGCAGATTTTGGATTGGAAAGACCTGAAACAGTACAAATATCAGGAAATTTCAATAACTGGAATGCTGAAGAAGAACCTGTTCATCATCTTTCGGGAACGATATATGAAATAGTTCTTGCAATTCCTGAAGGGGTATATGAGTACAAATATCTGATTGACAATAAATGGTACCCTGAAAATGAAAATAAGAAACTGATAATCGGTGAAAATGGGGCATTATTCCATAAAGGAGATTTGGGAACGGGAAAATTTGTATATGAAGCGATTGATAAAAATACGGATTTAAAAGCTATTGTCCACAATCATAAAAGTCTTAAATATTTCAACAAGATGTCCGACAGAGATTATGAATTTACTCTGAGAACTCAGTCAGATGATGTGGAAAGGGCTTATATAAGCATTGTTCTGCATGAAGAAGATAATTATGAGATGATATACGAGCTTGAAAGATTTAAAGACAGTACAAACGGATTTGACTATTTTAAGAGAATAATCGACTTTGGAAGAAAAGTGGATAAGATATCTTATTTCTTTGTCCTTGAGGACGGAGGAGTAAAAGCCTATTTTAATGGAGAACTGAGTTATAAAAAGCCTAAAAGAATGACTGTAATGACATCGCAGGATGACATAGAAATATTCAGTATCCCCGAATGGTCAAAAGAAGCAGTATGGTACAATATTTTTCCTGACAGATTTTATAATGGAAATCATTATAATGACCCTATTTACAATGAGTTTGGTCCTGAAGCCTATAAAATCAACGAACTCCATGAAAATGAATTTGTAGAAAAATATAAATGGAATAAAAATAATAATCTGCTCGGGAAATTTGACAGAAACAGGTGGACATCGGATTTCAGTAAACAGGTTACTTGGGAAAAGTTAGGAGAACAGGGAATAAACTACAGCTTGAAATATGCAAGAATGTATGGCGGAGACTTGGAGGGAATAAAAAGAAAAATCCCTTATATGAAAGAGTTGGGAATTAATGCTGTATGGCTAAATCCCGTATTTTTCTCATATCAGAACCATAAATACGGAGCCAATGATTTCAGGCATATTTCGCCTGATTTGGGAACAATCAGAACAAGCGGAAATAAATATAATATTGATATAAGCAAAAATAATAAATACGGGAATAAGTCCTATATTGATGTTTTAGGAAAAGATGCCGTGAACAACAGTGAGCTGAAATTACTCGAGGTAAATCTCAAAGGTGAAAATAAAGGAAGAAACGGATACGGAGAGACTGCCGACCCTGAAACATGGGTATGGACCGAATCAGATTTGATAATGGTCGATTTGATAAAAGAATTTCATAAAAATGGAATAAGAGTAATATTTGACGGGGTATTCAATCATAGCAGTGATAGACACTGGACATTCAATATGGTACTCGCGGAGGGTGAAAATTCCCAATATAAAGACTGGTATAAATTCAATGATTTCAGCCAGTATGTACCCATTACTGATGATATGAATGATGAACAGGCTTATGAAACTATGATAGGAAATAAAAGCAGAATAAGATACAACGCGTGGGCGGGATTTCATTCTCTTCCTGAGTTTAACACATTTAATCAGGAGTACAAGGATTATATATTTAACATAACAAGAAAATGGATGTACGGGCCTGACGGAGAAACGAAAGAAAACTGGCAGGAAGATGACGGGATAGACGGCTGGAGGCTGGATGTTCCGAACTGTCTTGAAAATCAGAATTTCTGGCTGGAATGGAGAGAAGTCGTAAAGGCGGCTAAACCTGATTCCTATATTACCGCCGAACTGTGGGGAAATGCTTCCGGAGATATAAACGGAGGGAATAAATTTGACGCAGTAATGAATTATGAATGGCTAAAAACGGTTATAGGATTTTTTGTAAATCAGAGTAAAGAAGGCGGAGAAAAATATAAGCTCAAGGCGACCGACTTTTTCAATGAATTAAGGGAAAAAAGAACGTGGTATCCTTTTCAGGCGTTACAGGCGTCGCAAAACTTAAACGGTTCCCATGATACTGACAGGCTTTATTCAAGGATAGTAAATGACGGGCTTGGGAGAAATCTCGAAGAAGGGAAACAGCTGGAAAAAGGATATAACGGAATAAGACCCGATCTCGCTTCAAATTATCATCCGAATACTACTTTGAACTGGAGGGATATGGAAATCAAACCTAAGGATATATTGAAACTCATATCCATATTTCAGATGACATATATAGGGGCACCTATGCTGTTTTACGGAGATGAAGTAGGAATGTGGGGAGCCACTGACCCTTATTGCAGAAAACCTATGCTTTGGGAAGAATTTATGTATGATAATGAAAAAAATCCGTCGTATATCAATCAAGGTGAAGAATACACTCAAAAATTGGATAATGATTTATATCAATGGTATAAAAAGCTGATAAAAATCAGACGGGAAAACAGAGTTCTCGTATACGGTAAATTTAAAGAGCTTGTTGCTGATAATGAAAATGAAGTTATCATATATGAAAGGGCTAATGAGGGGCGTTCTATAATCACGGCTATCAATAATTCTTTTAATGACTGCGAAAATATAGAAATTCAGACTGACTATCCCAATGAAAAATATATGGATTTAATAAAAGGAAATATTATAAAAACCAGTTCCATAGGAAAAATGAAAATAGACCTCAAAGCTAAGCAGGGAATGATATTAAAACGTTGGATTAGCTGAGGATCTATGTCTTAAGTCAAGTCTTTGAATCAATCTTTTAACTGTTAAGGCTTTGTAATGTAATAGACTGTTATCTGTTACAAACAAAGCCTTAATAACTAATTTTACTAATAAAAATATTGTATATTTTTAAAAATCAAAATACGTTATTTTTATTGGTCTTATATAAATAGTAAAATATATAAAATCTATAATTTAGTAATTTTATTTATAAATTTCATAGATTTTGTT
This sequence comes from Pseudoleptotrichia sp., assembly GCF_057270515.1. Lineage (NCBI taxonomy): Bacteria > Fusobacteriati > Fusobacteriota > Fusobacteriia > Fusobacteriales > Leptotrichiaceae > Pseudoleptotrichia > Pseudoleptotrichia sp. The sequence continues at coordinate 28,993 of NZ_DBHIXS010000004.1, forward strand.
AATATCAGCTTTTTCATGACTGATAATTTCCATAATCTGTTCTTTCAGTTCTATATCTGAACACCAGACTGTCCCGCAACCTGATGAAATTTCTCTCGGAACGGGAATTAGACGCCCTTCAATATTTTTTTTCTTAAGAATTTTTTCAAGATTTATTGCGTCGGACATACTTTCAAAAGTTATAATTAATTTTAACTTTTTTTCTTTCATTTTCATTATTCAGTTTCCTTTTTATTGTTTTTACATCCTGCAATTCCTACTCCTAATAAGAATATGATGCATAAGATTACGGCTATTTTACCGTTTATGTCAGGACCTCCTGCAACTGCCGGAGCTGTTGCTGTAGCTTTTGCAGTTGCTGCCGCTGCAAGTTTGAAATTATGAGCAATTCCTGCTCCTACAAACATTCCTATAACTGTAATTACTGAATCTGAAGAACCCTGACCTGCAAGTATAAGCTGTCTTAAAGGACATCCGCCCATTAATATCCCTGCCAGTCCTACAACGTACAGTCCTAATATGTTCCATATAGCATAAGGATGAGCAATCGGTCCATATGCTGCAAATTTAAAGTTTCCTGTGAAAACATTGTAAATCAGAACTGTTATGAACATAGCGAAAATAGGAGTTATCAGTTCAAAGTTTTTCAGAAGTATAATGTTTCTGATACTTCCCGTAAAACACATTCTTGATTTTTGGGCTACCATTCCTACAATCAGTCCGCCTATAAGAGAAACAATCAGAGGAGCATGCATACTTCCCGGTCCTTTCTGGCTTACTGCAAATAATCCTGTAGTAACAGCACTTAATACTAATAAAATAATCAGAGCAACGGGGAATATATAGCCGTTTTCCTGCTTGATTTCAACTTTTTTTTCAAGTTTATAACCTTTTTTCAGGAAAAGTATACCTGTCAGTATTCCTGCAAAAAAGCCTATAAATCCGATATATGCACTTATATCTCCGGCAGCGAAACGTAACATCATTCTTATAGGACAGCCAAGAAATACTAAAGCACCTATCATTATCGCTATTCCTGAAAAAAATCTGATTACAGGGGAAGAACCGCCCGTAACTTTAAACTCCTTTGTGAAAAGGGAAAGCAGAAAAGAACCGAATACGATACCGACTATTTCAGGTCTGAAATACTGAACTACCGCAGCAGTATGAAACTTCATAGCTCCAGCCATATCTCTAATAAAACATGCTGCACATATCGCCATATTTTTCGGATTTCCCGATAATGCCAGCCATACAATTGCCAATCCTCCTAAAATACCCAGTAGGAACAACCCTTTTTTTGAATTAATAAACTCCATGATTACCACTCCTTGTATATTTATTTTTATGTTGATTTTTTATATTTAATATATTGATATAAAATTCACAAATTTAAAAATATAATATATAATATCTTATCTTAGTACTGTCATCTTATATATTCGTCTTATATTATTGGATATAACTTATTGCTTTTTCATTATTGTATTATTTTTGTAGTATTTTCATCATGTAGTTATCATAATATTTATTTGCTTTTATATGTATTGGAAAATATTGGATATATAATAAATGATATTATTTCACGCACATATATCGGAAAGCATATATTGGGATATATTTAGACATATATGGCGGAAATTTTTTTAATTGCATTTACGGCATTTTCTATATCTTTTTCACTGTTAAAATATGAGAAACTGAACCTCACGGCTCCCTGTTCTTGGGTTCCTAAAGCTTTGTGCATAAGGGGAGCACAGTGTCCTCCTGCTCTTGTGATAATGTTGTGTTCTATATTAAGTATATCACATATTTCCGCAGAGTCAATATCCCCTATATTAATCGAAACGATAGGTAACCTGTCAATTCTCTCATTCTTACTGTTAAAAAAAGTTCCGTATATTTTTATATTTTTAATATTTTTTATATTATCATAAAATTTCCACATTAAATCTGTTTCTTTTTTATGGATATTCCCAATGCCTGTCTTATTTATAAAATCTATTGCCGAGTTAAGACCTGCTATTCCGTGTCCGTTCAGCGTTCCGGCTTCAAGTCTTTCGGGCATAAAATCGGGGTGTTTTCTGTCATAAGTGTGAATGCCGCTGCCGCCGACCTTTATCTGCCTGAGATTAATCCCTTTTCTTACATAGAGTCCTCCTGTACCTTGGGGACCCATTAATCCTTTATGTCCTGTAAAACAGAGAATATCAATATTATTTTTTCTGATGTCTACAGGGATTGCACCGGCAGTCTGGGAGGCGTCAACTATAAAAATAAGATTATTATTTTTACAGAATTCGCCTATTTTTTCAATATCGGATATGTTTCCCGTGAGATTTGAGCCGTGCGTACATATAAATGCTTTTGTATTGGGGAGAATATATTTTTTCATATCTGAAATATTCGGTTTTTCTATTTCATCAGGCTTTAAAAAAGTAATTTTCATTCCTTTTTCTTCGAGGAGGTAGAGGGGTCTCAATACGGAATTATGTTCAGCCAGTGTTGTGATTACATGGTCGTTTTCCGTCAATAGACCGTTTATCGCAATGTTTAATGAGTCGGTTGCATTTGCGGTGAATACAATTTGTTTAGGAGTTTCTCCATTGAAAAAATTACATAGTTTTTCCCTTGTTTCATAGATTTTTCTTGATGTGTTCAGAGAAATCCCGTTTACTCCTCTTCCGCTGTTTCCCATAGTTCTCATAGCATCACATACGGCACTTATAACCTCTTCAGGCTTATAATAAGTAGTCGCGGCATTATCCAAATATATCATTTTACACCTCCGAAATATTGTTTTAATTAATTATACAACAGGAAATGGAAATTGTTAACAGAAATTTTCGGATGAAATTAAGAAAAAATATAAGAAAAATTATTTCAATAAAATTTGAAAAATAAAAAATCTTGAAAAAAATGAAAATCGATATATATTATTAGTATAGGGAGAAAAGATGATAAAGAAGAGATATTTTGAGATTATTAATCTGATAATGAATTCAAATGACGGAATTGCAATAAAGGATATTTCGGATTTATACGGTATTACTGAAAGAAGTATTCGATATGATATTGATGAGCTGAATACATTTTTTTATAAAAAAAATGACAGGAATATCATTGAAATCAGTAACAATAAATTAAAAATCCTGTATACCGAAAGAGAAATAAAAGAAATTATTCGAAATATTGATATTAAGGAGTATTTTCTTTCTGAAAATGAAAGAGTGGATATACTGGCTTATGAAATATTTCTTGTTAAAAATGAGTTTATTTTGCAATATTTTACGGAAAAATATAATTTGAGCAAAACGACAATAAGATATTCACTGAAAGAGCTGAACAAAATTATTGATGAATACGGTCTTATGATTGAGATGAATAACAACAGAGGTTATAAAATCATCGGAAGTGAGATAAATATAAGAAAATATATAATCAATATATTGAGACGGTATCTGAAAAATATAAAAAATAAAAATATACAATATGATTATTACAGAAAAATTGTAGAGCGTTTTCTTTCAGAAAAGAAAATGGAATTTTTCAAATCTGTAATCAACAGAATATTGGAAAAGACTGAAAAGACTGTCAGTGATGAAGCATTTGAAACATTGCAGCTGTTTCTCGTTATTTCTCAGATTAGAAATGAGAAAAATTATAAAATAGAAGAAGATACGGAAAATAAGATTTTTCTTTCAGGAACACTGGAATTTAATAAAATAGAAGAAATATTGAAAACTGTCGAAAATATGGAAGAAAGAGATATTTATTATTATGTTGATTTTTTTCTGGGGTCTTATTCATATAACTGGGATTATTCCTATTTTCTGAACTGGGTTCTGATTGAGAGTCTGATAGACCAGTTTATAAGATTGTTAAGTCAGGAATTGAAAATAAATCTTACCGAAGATATGATTTTGAGAAAAGAACTTCTTAATCATATAAAACCTGCAATTTACAGAATGAAAAATAAATTCAGGCTGACGGAGAGTATCCTAAAGGAAGTTAAAGAACTCTATATGGAACTGTTTATCAAGACAAAATCAAGTTTGAAAACAATTTCCGATTTTATAAATATACCTTTTGATGAAGACGAAGCAGCTTTTATCACGGTTATGGTACAAAGGGCGGTAATGAGATATAGTCCGTTGGCTGTATCGAAGAAAGAGCCTGATATACTCATCGTCTGTGGTCTGGGTTATAGCAGCTCAAGATTTCTGTATGAAAATATCAATAACCGATTTCAGGTAAATATAATCGATATTATACCTTTCAATCAGCTGGAAAACTATGATTATCTCAAAAAGGCTGATATTATAATATCCACATTGGATTTTAGTCTGGACGGCATAGACGTGATAACTGTCAATCCTATTATGAGTGAAAAGGATGTCTTGAAACTGAAAAATTATGGACTTTCGGAAAAGAAAACAAAAATAAGACTTTCGGAATTATTGAAATTTATAAAGAGCATTTCTGATGAGGAAAAATTGAAAGAACAACTGATGACAAGTTTCGGAGAAAATATTTATGATGATACGGAACAGGCTGTAAACAGAGAAAAAAGTTTTGAAAATCTGCTTTCTAAAGAAAGTATCAGATTGAACATAAATGTGAATAATCTGAATGAGCTTATAGAATTTACAGGTCAGACAATGATAAGTGCAGGTTTAGTAAAGGAGGATTATACAGAAGAACTGAAAAATCAGATTAAGCAATACGGAAAATATATTCTAATCGGAGAAAAGACTATTCTGCCTCATGGTCAGCTTTTAAAAAATGTGAAAAAAACGGGATTTTCTTTGATAACATTGAAGAAAGGAATTGATTTTCTGGGCAGTGAAGTAAAAATAGTAATATGTCTTGCTTCGCGAAATAAAGATGAACATTTGCAAGCTGTTCTTGAGTTAAACGGATATATGAAAAAACCTGATTTTGAAAGTGAACTGCTAAGTAAAAAGACAGCGGAAGAAATGATAAATTATTTGAAATCTTTAAGAATATAGTATATTTGAGCATAGAAAAAGGAATTGCAACTTTGAAGTAGAAAGCAACTCACTTTGAGAATATAATATATTTGGACATAGAAAAAGGCTAATTCAAAAAATGATTGGAAGATTTGAAAGAGAGATATTGAATTATTTGAAATTGTGAAAAATACAAATTATTAAAAATATAGATTATTGAAAACATAGAATTATTCAAAATATGGGAGATAAAAAATGAAAAGTTTTATTAATGAAAATAATATTATTCTAAATCTAAATACGGAAGATAAAAGTTTAATAATTGATAAAATGGTGGATACAATACCTGAAACAAAATTAATTGACAAAAAAAAGTTTATCGGCGACATTATGAAAAGGGAAGAAATGGAAAACACGGTAGTAGGATTTAAGGTGGCTATCCCTCATGGAAAGTCGGAATTTATAAGTATACCTCAAATAGTGTTTGCAAAACTGGAAAAGGAGATTTTCTGGGGAGACCCTGACGAGAAAGTAAAGTATATATTTCTGCTCGGTGTACCTAATGCTTCGGCAAGTGAGCATATAGAAATTTTAATGAAATTGTCAAAAAAAATTCTTGATGAAAAATTCAGGGAAAAACTGGAATTTACAAATGATAAGGAAGAATTGCTGAAAATAATTTTAGAATAAATAAAAAAATAAAACGGAATAAAGGAGAAGTGTTATTATGAAAAAAATTGCAGCAGTTTGTGCCTGCCCAATGGGACTGGCTCATACGTTTATGGCGGCAGATTCTTTGGAAAAGGCGGCAAAGGAACTTGGGATAGAGATTAAGATAGAAACTCAGGGAGCGGACGGTATTCAGAATGAACTTACAAGGAAAGACATAGCGGAAGCGGACGCCATTATTTTAGCCCTTGCTATCACACCTCAGGGAATGGAACGTTTTGAAGGCTACGACCCTTATGAGATTACTTTAAAGGAAGCTATCAGGGAAGGAAAGGAAATCCTTGAAGAAATAATTGAAGAACTGGGATAATTTAACTGAAATAATATAAAAATAAAGATAATAATAATTATAAAACAGAGCGGTAAAGTCGACAACAGGAAAAAGTATATAAAAAAATTAAAAATAGTAAAATATAGGAGGTATTTAAAATGGCTCAATTAAAGAGAAAAAGAAAAAGTAGTTTTTGGCAGGAATTTTATAAACATCTGATGACAGGGATATCCTACATGATACCTGTACTTATAATGGGAGGACTTATCGGGGCATTTTCTCAGGTAATCCCTTATGTTATATTTAAAATCGATCCGAGTATTTCGATATTGGACGCTATAAAATCGGGGCAATATTCGGGAATGAATTTACAGCTGCTGAAACTGGCTTCACTTATGGAAAGTTTCGGATTTACATTGTTCGGCTTTGCTATCCCGATGTTTGCGGCATTTGTGGCAAATTCCATAGGAGGTAAGACTGCACTGGCTGCCGGATTTATAGGAGGATATGTTGCAAATAAACCTGTAGCCACTATAGGATTAGTAGACGGGGTATGGGATAAAGTCAATCCTGTTCCGTCAGGATTTTTAGGAGCATTTATTATTGCATTGATAATAGGATATTTTGTAAAATATTTAAATAAAAGTATCAATCTGCCTAAGAACTGGCTGGCATTCAAGTCCACGTTCCTAATTCCTTTATTGTCATCATTGTTCTGTATGGTTGTAATGGTTTTTGTCATAACTCCTGTCGGAGGTTGGATAAATTTACAAATCAGAGCATTGCTGGAAGCAGCAGGAGCGGCAGGACAATATGTCTATGCTCTCGTACTTTCGGCAACTACGGCATTTGACTTGGGAGGGCCTGTAAACAAAGCCGCAGGATTTGTAGCTTTGGGATTTACAACTGAGAAAGTATTGCCTATTACTGCAAGAACAATAGCTATAGTTACACCGTCAATAGGTCTTGGGCTTTCGACCCTCATTGATAAAAAACTGGTTGGAAGAAGAGTTTACAACAGTGAATTTTATGACGCAGGTAAGACATCAATATTTCTTGCTTTTATGGGGATTTCGGAAGGGGCAATACCTTTTGCACTTGAAAATCCGGGATTTACAATTCCGTTATATGTTGTTTCTTCAGTGATAGGAGCATTTTCGGGAATAGCTCTGGGAGCAGTACAATGGTTCCCTGAATCGGCAGTCTGGGCATGGCCTCTCGTGAAAAATCTTCCTGCATATATGATAGGGATTGCCGTAGGTTCGGTTATAATAGCGGTATGTAATGTTTTATACAGAAATAAATTAATAAAAGACGGAAAGTTGGAAGTAGATGAGTATTAATATGGATAAAAAATATGATTTTCCTGTCATTCCGCATACACATTGGGATAGGGAATGGTATTTTACAACTTCCCGCTCCAAAATATATTCTTTAAATCATTTTAAGGAGATATTTGACATTCTGGAAAAAAACGAGAAATTTGGACATTTTCTGCTGGACGCACAACTATCCATTGTAGACGACTATCTGGAGTTTCACCCTTATGATGAAGAAAGAATAAAAAAACTGGTTACTGACGGGAAACTGATAATAGGACCGTGGTATACACAGACAGACCAAATGGTAATAAGCGGAGAGTCCATTGTAAGAAATCTGTATTATGGAATAGAAAGGGCAAAATATTTCGGGGCGTATATGAAAACGGGATATATGCCCGATTCTTTCGGTCAGTCGGCTCAAATGCCTCAGATACTGAGCGGATTTAATATAAAATATAATACTTTTAAAAGGGGATTGAGTGATAAACATTATCCGAAGAATGAATTTTACTGGGAAGCCCCTGACGGGAGCAGAGTTTTCAATATGTATCTGGACAGATACGGAAATTTTGTCTATTTTACGTCCGAAACAGACAGTCTGAACAGCTTAATAACGAAACTGAAAGAAGAAACTGACAGAAGATCCCTTATAGGAACTTTGACACTGTTTAACGGGGAAGACCAGAGACCTGTCAGAAAAAACCTGCCGGAAATTATAGAAAAACTGAATAAACTTAATCCTGACAGCAGTTTTTACATATCTACCATAGATAAGGTAATGGAAAAAGCTGAAAATAACGGTTTTCATTATGATACCGTAAAAGGAGAAATGACGGCAGGACAGTTCAGCAGGGTACATAAATCCATTTATTCCACACGGGCTGACTTGAAAATAAAAAATAATAAAAATGAAAATCTTATAGTAAATATATCCGAACCCCTAAATTCAATAGCGTATAAATTAGGTTTTGAATATGAAAACAAGGTTTTTGAAAAGGCATGGAAATTAATGGCTGAAAACGCTGCCCATGACAGTATAGGGATGTGTAATTCCGATGAAACAAACAACAGCATTGAATATAGAAATGATACCGTAAAATCTTTAATGGATAATCTGAATGATTTGAAAATGAGGGAAATAGGCTCAAGTATTCCTGAAAAGGATATTTTCCAGTTTCAAGTGTACAATTTTTTACCTTATAAAAGGGACGGTATACTGAAAACTGAAATTTTTACTCCTTTTACGGATATAGAAATCTACGATACGGACGGTAATATTTATGAAAGCAGTGTTCAGAAAAGTGAAAAACTGGAAGAAAGAATAAAAAATAAAATGAAATCCGAAGTGGGATTCAATACTGATGATAATCCCCGTTGGATAAAAGAGAATGTCGAAATATATAGAACTGAACTGCTGATACATCTAAAAGATATACTGCCTTTGGGATACAGGACACTATTTATAAGAAAGAAAGAAAATCCCGATAAAGTATGTAAAGATGAAACGGAAAAAAATGAAATTGAAAATGAAATTTTAAATGTAAAAATTCAGAAAAACGGCTCAATAATTATAAAAAATAAAAAAGAAAATATTGAAAAAAAAGGATTTTTAATTTTTGAAAATTCGGGAGATGACGGAGATACCTATGATTATTCGGAACCATATAATGACAGAATTTTGACAAGTGAAAACTCTGAAATTAAAATATTGAAGTCGGAAAAAAATTCCCTGTTAAATGAAATAAAATATATTGTAAAAATTAGTATTCCTTATGATTTGAAAGCGAGGGAAAAAGGAGAAGATGATATTGAAACGGAATTTATCGTTACTTTATCTCTGGAAAAGGACAGTCCGCTTTTAAAAGTGGATGTGGAAACTGAAAACAAAAGTATAGAACACCGTGTACGTGTATTGTTCAAAACTGAAATAGAAAGTACCGAGTCCATTGTTGACCAGCAGTTCGGTACAATAAGAAGACCTGTCTGTCTGCCTGAAGTCGAAAACTGGCGGGAAAACGGCTGGAATGAAAAACCGAGAACAATAGAACCTATGCAGTCTTTCGTATCTCTTGCAAATAAGTATGAAAATGTGAGTATTATAACGGACTGTGTCAGGGAATATCAGATAACGGGAGAAAAATATGACACTATAGCTCTTACTTTGTTCAGATCGGTACCCAAAATGGGAAAATCCGAACTGAAAGACAGACCCGGAAGAGCTTCGGGAATGGCTGACTGGGAAACTCCTGACGCACAGCTGCTAAAAAAATTGAAATTTAATTTTGCAGTTTTCATTGGAAAAGGAGAATATTCCGCTTCAAAAATTGCCAATATGGCTAAGGAATATCTGACTCCTTTACAGTGTTATCAGGCAGCGGAATTTAAAAATGTGGATATATTCTTTTTGATGAATAAGCCTGAAATTCAGAATACACCTTTTGATTATTCAATACTTTCTTTTGAAAGCCGAGATTGTGTTTTAAGTACAGTTAAGAAAGCAGAAAAGGAAAATTCCCTAATTGTTCGGATTTATAATCCTGATGATAAAAATCCTGTCGATTTTGATATGATCTATAATGGAAATGCCGTCGGTATGTCCATTGTAAAATTTGATGAAGAAACAATAATGGAGAATATTGATTTCAATTTTGCTGAAAATATGGAAAATAAAAAAAGCAGGATAAAAATCAGTGGAGTAAAGACCTGTCAGGTTTTAAGTATCAAAATATAGTAAAACTGCTTTAAAATAGAACCCTAAAATTATAACTATTTTATATTTATATGAAATTTATTTTATGTAAAATATTGAACCCAAGAAGGTTGCCAATGTTCCAATTTTATATTTATGTAAAATCTATGTTGAATTATCAGTTTCATATTATAGGAGTTTTACTATAAAATGAACAGAGATAGGGAGTTTTCTGAAACTTTCTATGAAGCATGGGGAAAAAAGTGTGGAAATATATCCCATGCTTTTAATGTATGGAGATAGAAATATATATTTTGAAAAAAATATAGCATAATAAAAAAATCTGATTTTCTTAAAAATTTTCAGCTAATTTTCAGGTTTATTTGCTAAAATAGATTTATCAAAAAAAGGAGCTGATTATGAAAAGGAAAGAAAGAAAATTATTCGTATTGATACAGCAGGATTAATGATGTGTGCTTTAAATGCTTTTTCCATAAGGATAGTAACTAAAGAATATGCTTGTCCAATAGGGAATGAGAAGTTTACAGCCGGTATCAGTTTACCACAGCAATGTCCGACAAGCAAATTTGTAATATTTAAGGAAAATTTTACAAAAGAAGAATTGCAGAAATATGAAAAAATAATAAGTTCAAAAGAATATAAAGCTATTCCTCAAAATTCTCCTAAAGAGTATTATTTAGGGAGATTTTATGAAATGGCAGGAGGATTTTCAGATAAAGAAATAGGTGAAGCGTATTATAAAGCCTATATTGAACACATTAATAAAAATATTCAGAATAATGATACTTTAAAGGAAAGTTTGACAAAAGGGATAGATTATCTAGAAAAGTCATTATCTTCAGGAAAAAAAGATGATTTTCCATTGAGTTTAGCTTACTTATATATCAGTAATAAGGAATATGATAAGGCAAATGCTCTGATAGAAAAACAGAATAAGAATATTCATTTAGAAAAGATAGTTGATTTCTATTATAATGTCTCAGGTTTGCAGAAGATTGAGCCTGGCTATCGTTATAAATATTATAATGAAAGCAGTATTGATGAAAAAGCAAAGAGAATTTTTAGAGAAAAAGCATTAAGTTATTTGCAAGAAGTAACTAAAAAAATAGTGGACAATATTTGGGACAGGAACTTTATAGACAAGCAAATTTGTATAGTTCCTTAGGAAATAAAAAAGCGGTGGATGAATTGTTTTCTAAGGTATCGTCAGAAAATTGGAATTGGATTGTTTCGTATTATTTAGATGAACCTATAACAATTATTGGCGAAGTTTATGATAAAAATAATTTAGCAACACAAGCTGATTTGAAAAAGGCTCTAAGTTATGCTGACAAATTGGAAAAAATGACTTTTAAAGCATTTAAAGAGAATACTGATGAAAAAATGAAATATGTTAAAAGAAATAGCTATCTTAGATCTGCGTTTTTGAAAGCTGAAACTGAACGTCGTTTGGGAAAATTTGAAGAAGCATTAAAAACTTTGAGCAAAATAGATGTAGCAGATATAAAAGATACTGCTTTTAACAATGATTTGGAAAAACTTAAAAAACTGATAGGAAAAAGAGACAGTAGTGTAAAACAATATATTCCAGGTCGAGTTATTTATTAGTTTAAATAAAAAAATATTTAAGAAATTAATACTAAATCTTATTTAAATAATGAATTTATTAAAAACTTTTTCAACAAGAGATAAAAACCCGATATTTTCAAATAATTAAATATAATTTCTATTTTTTAAATGAGAGAATAGTATCAAATAAAAAATATTTAAAAAATTAAAAATTAAAGGAGAGATGAGTTTTTATGAAAAAATTTCTTAATAAAAAAATAGGAGTTTTTATTCTTTCTCTGTTGTGTGGTGTTCTTTTAAGTGCTGCACCTGTAAAAAGTGAAGATGAAGCTATAAAGGTTGTAAAAAAATCTATAATTAAACATAACCTTGGCGGCAAATCAGGAACAAAGTGTATGAAATTTTATATTGATGAAACTGAGGAAGATTTTCAAGTTGATGTACGTAGTAATAATGAAAAATGTGGGGGAGATCCCGGTGTTGAACCTCGTATGTTCAGTTACACCGTAAATAAGAAAAACGGCAAACTCAAAACAGACAGTTTTGAATATGCAAAGAAGAAAGGAATTGACTGGGAAGGGGATTATCTGCCTATAGATTAATGGTATAAACAAAAATATTTATAAAATAAAAAGGAGAAAAAACAATGAAAAAATTACTTTTAACAGGATTGCTTGTATTAAGCACAATGACATTTGCGGCGAAAATTACTACAACAGGAAAAAGCTGGGAAAAAATTGAAAAAGAAAATAAAGTTCCCGGACAGGAAAGCAGCATAATGGATTTTAACTGGTTGGATAAAAATAATGACACATATAATTTTCAAATAACAAAATTGGATTTTAAGAAAAATAATGACTTTTACTTAAAGGTATTTTATGAAAATAAACCTGAAAATGGATTGCCATTAGTATCAGATTTTAATGATGCAGTAAATTTGGACGGATACACTCTTAAAGAGAATTTTGACGAGAATTCAGAAATTTTTGCTTCATATTATAAAATAAGAAAAACTGCTGTAAAAGGAATTTATTATATAGACAACTATATTGATCAAAACGGGAAAAAACATCCTAAATTGTACTTTGGGTTTGATGAAAAATCTAAAAAGGTTGTAATTACTGATAAAAATGGTAATATAAAGAATGTATTGGAATATTATCCGGCAGGTTAATTATAAAAATCAATAGTTAATATTATTCTCCATTAAAAAAACGGAAATTATATTTTAATTATTTGGAAATATCAGATTTTTATTCCTTATTTAAAAAATTTTAATAAATTCGTTATTCAAATGGGGTTTAGTGTAAAATAAAAAAATAAATGAAGTAAGTGATAGAGAATGTAAAAAAAAGTAGGAATAATATATTTTAGATGATAAAAAATAATATTTAAGCAGAGCAAAAATAATATTAAAACTTGTAAAACAAAAAGGAAAATAGTTAATTGATGAATTAAAATTAAAATAAAATCTTAAATAAAATAAAGGAGAAATAACTATGAAAAAAATCTTATTGTTTTTAATGATACTGTTGTCAGTAACAGTATTTGGGGAAAAAGTTACAAATAAAATTAATTTTGAAATTTCACCAAAAGAATTGAGAAATATTGTGAAAAGTGAGCCGTTATCAAATTCACATGATGATGGAAGTTATGCTGTTTATTATTATGCAAATGTAGAGGATCCGTTAGGTATAAAAAGACAATTTAACAGTTTTGCCTTTTCTGAAAATAAATTGTATTCGACAATTTTTGATTCGGCTACAACAGATGAGGAGCATGCAAAAATAATTGAAACTTATAAAAAAAATATAAGCAAGATTTCTAAAGAAAAAATGAATATAAAAGAACGTAAAGGAGCTTTATTATTATATAATTCAAAAAAAATAATTGAAATATATAAAGTGATGGATCATACATTTATAAATATCGCTCTTTATAATGCTGGAAAATTAAATAGTATTTTGAAAAATTATGAATAAATATTTGAAAATTATTCAAAAATAACAGGAATAAATGAAAGTAAGGGATAAAAATGTTGAAAAAAGTAGGAATAATTATATTGATTGTGGCAAGTTTAGGAATTGCAGCTACAACAGATAAATCAAAATCAGTTAAATTTCATAAAACGTTTAAAGAAAGCAATCAGGCAAATATAAAATTAAGCAGCGAAGATAAAGAAATAATAAATATAGCAATAGACTTTGTAAATGAATATATACAATTAAAAAACCCTGATGAGTTTGATAAATGGTTTGCAAAAGCTCCAATTACAGAAAAATTTAGAAAGGAATATTTTAGAAAAGAAAAATATATAGATTTAAAGGAAAAAGAATTGTATGCAGTAACAAGTGAATCACCTAAAGAAAAATTAACTCCTGCTGAAAAGAAATTTTTAAAAGAAAATAACGATATATATTCCTATTATCAATACGATCCTTTATTGGGATTAGGAATAGAAGATTTAGCACAGGAAAGTGAATTTTTATTGAAAGAATATGATCCCAAATCTAAAACAGTTTATTTAAAAGATAAGTATGAGGAAGAATTTGTTATTGATGGTAGAAAAAATTATCAAGGTGGAACAGAAATAATATTAAAACTTGTAAAACAAAATGGAAAATGGTTAATTGATGAATCAAAATAAAAACTAAATTTTAGATAGTATAATACGAATGTATAATACGATAATTAATTTAAAATTATTGATGAAATTATGAAATAAAAAGGAGAAAAATTATGAAAAAATTACTTTTGACAGGATTACTTGTATTAAGCACAATGACATTTGCAGCAAAAATTACTACAACAGGAAAAAGCTGGGAAAAAATTGAAAAAGAATATAGAGTTCCTGAAGTTAAAGAAGAAAGTATATTGGTTTTTAACTGGTCAGATGAAAACAATGATACATACCATTTTAGAATAATAAAATCAGATTTGAAGAAAAATAATGATTTTTATTTAATGGAATTTTATGAAGATAAAAAGCCTGAAAATGGACTACCATTAGTATCAGACCCTAATAATGCTTCAAATTTGAGTGGATATACACTTAAAGAAAGTTTTTTTGGTGATTCAGGTTCAGAATATTTTGTTTCATATTATAAAATAAGAAAAACTACTGTAAAAGGAATTTATTATATAACAAATTATGTCGATCTAAATGGAAAAAAATATTCTAAATTGTATTTTGGATTTGATGAAAAGCATAAAAAAATTGTAATTACTGATAAAAATGGGAATATAAAAAATATATTGAATTTTCTTGCAATGAATTAATTGCAATAATCAAAATTAAAATAAAAAATATAAAAGAAAGTGAGTAATAAAAATGTTAAAAAAATTAGGAATAGCTATGTTAATTGTAGCAAGTTTAGGAATGGCAGTTACAGCAAATAAATCAAATGGAAGTAAAGTTCAAAAAACAGTTAAAGAAAGTAATCAGGTAAATACAAAATTAAGTAGTGAGGATAAAGAAGCGATAAATACAGCAATAAACTTTATGAATGAATATATAGAAATTAGAGATCCTGATGAGCTTGATAAATGGCTTGCAAAAGCTCCAATTACAGAAAAATTCAGAAAAGAATACCGAAGAAGAGAAAAATATATAGAATTAAGTCAAAAATCACTTGAAGGAAAATTATCTCCTGCTGATGAGAAATTTTTAAAAGAAAATGACGATATTCATTATGAGTATGATGCCTTATTAGGAGCAGGAATAATAGATATAAGAGAAGAAAGTGGATTTCAATTGAAAAAATATGATTCTAAGTCTAAAACAGTTTATTTAAAAGATAAATACGAAGAAGATTTTGTTGTTGATGGTAGAAAAGGTCATCAAGGTGGAACAGAGATAACATTAAAACTTGTAAAACAAAATGGAAAATGGTTAATTGATGAATCGAAATAAAAATAAATTATGAAAGAAATATTATTGTTTATGATGCTGTTGACGTCCTCGTCCCTGACATTGAAAAATTTTCTTGTAATGTTTCACTTTTCTGAAATCAGGATTTTTAGTAAAACTGCCTAATAAAACAATGAAATGAATACATTATACTAAGAAAAATCAGCCGAATTTGAATTCGGCTTTTTTAAGTTTTCAAATCATTTTGAATAAAATATTATTATAATAATAAAAATTAATAAAACTATTGACTATATGGAAAAATGTATTAAAATATATAATGAAAGGATAATTATTAATGGAGGTACAAAATGAAAAAAATATAAGCTAATATTGATAATAATGGATAATATTAGTAAAATAATATTTTAAGGAAAAAAGAAAGAGAGAGTATAATGAAATTTGGAACGAAAGTTATACATGGGTATAATATGATTGATAAGTCAACAGGAGCTTCTTCCATATCTATTTGTCAAGCATCTACATTTCATCAGAGCAATATAGACAGTGAGCAGAAATATACTTATTCAAGATTTGGGAATCCTACAAGGGAAGCCCTTGAAGAAGCCATTGCCAGTCTTGAAAAATGTAAATACGGTTTGGCTTTTTCTTCAGGAATGGCGGCGATAACAGCAGTTTTATTGTCATTTTCCAAAGGAGATCACATTGTGATGTGTAAAGACGTTTACGGAGGAGCTTTTCAGCTTGTAACGGAGGTTTTTCCACGTTTCGGAATAGAAGTAACTTTTGTTGATGAAACAGATATTTCTGCTTGGGAAAAGGCTGTAAAAAATAATACAAAAGCCCTTTATATGGAAACACCGTCAAATCCTTTATTGAAAATTACAGATATTAAAGCTGTGGTAAATATTGCAAAAAAACATAATCTAAAAACTATAATAGATAACACTTTTATGACACCTCAATATCAAAATCCCATTTCATTAGGTGTAGATATTGTTGTTCATAGTGCGACAAAATTTCTGAATGGTCATAGTGATGTCGTTTTAGGAATGATAGTTACTGACAATGAAACTATATATCAGGAACTTAAAAAACAGCAGATAATTTTAGGAGCATTGCCCGGAGTGGAAGAATGCTGGCTGCTTATGCGTGGGATGAAGACAATGGAAATAAGGATGAACAAAAGTTCGGAAACTGCCCTCAAAATAGCGGAATATATGGAAAAACATCCGAAAGTACAAAAAGTTTATTATCCCGGATTGAAAGCTCATGAAGGATACGAGATTAATAAAAAACAGTCTGCAAGCGGAGGAGCAGTATTATCTTTTGATTTAGGATGTTGTGAAAAAGTAAAACAGTTTTTTAAACATATAAAATATCCTATTGTTGCAGTAAGTCTGGGAGGTGTAGAGTCGATACTGTCTTATCCTGTAAAAATGTCCCATGCCTGTGTTCCTGAAGAAGAGAGGCTGAAAATGGGGATAACTTCAGGATTGGTAAGACTTTCCGTAGGAATAGAAGACTGCGAAGATCTGATAAGTGATATAGAAAAAGCATTAAATATGATAGAATAATTATAGACTTTATGAAAAATAAGTTTATAATGGAGGGGCTGTCTCATAAGTCAAAAATAATTTTACTAACATAAATGTTATATATTTTTAAAAATCAACAGATATTATTTTTATTGATTTTATAAATATAGTAGAATATATAGAATTTATGATTTGGTAATTTTATTTACTTTATGAGACAGCTCCCTTTTATTATTTATAAAAATTTCCGGTTAAATTTATAACTTTTTAAACTTAGGAAATTTTCTGATTTTTAAATTACTTTCATACGAATTATTTTCCTGACAGGAAAAATCCTATTTGAGCTAATATGGCTGAACCTAAATATGTTCCCAGAAATACAAATATTCCAACAATTACTATTTTCCATGATACTTTTCTTAAATCTTTCAATCTGTCTGCCACGGATATTCCCGCATAAGTCAGTATCGGTGTTGTGATTGACAAAAAATCTATAGAATTTACCGCTTCTATCACTTGAGGGAAAATTATACAGGCTACGAGTGAAACCATAGAAACCCAGCCTAAAATAGGGAAATCTTTTATTATTTTTATAGGCTGTTTCTGAACAATGCCATGAATAAATATTCCTAAAATCGAAAATATTCCCAATATTACCAGTCCAAATACTGTTTCTTTAGTAATCGGCATCGACTTCGGATTTTTAAGTAATTTTATCCATTGGGTAAACAATATTAATAATAGGCTCATTATGAGTGTCAATATTATTTTTATATATTCCTGCTTATTACTGTTATTTGACATCTTTTTTTCCCTCCTTTGTGAGTTTTGAATACATAAATCTCTGTAACGGAACGGCTAAAAATACCATAGTAAAGGTACCGATAAAGCTTGTAAGCATCTGGCTCGCCGCCGCATAAGCCCTTATAGTTTCCTTTAGTTGAGGATATACTGCCGCAAGACTTGAGCTTGCTCCTGTCATCATACTTGCTGAACCCATTCCTGAAGCTATCGCCAATGCTTCGGGACTAAGACCGAAAAATGTAAACAGAGGAGCAACTATACTGAAAAACAATGCCCCAAAAAGAGTACCGAATATATACATCGCCAGCACACCTTCTCCCTCAGGAGAATCCAAAGTATATTTTTCGGATATATATGCCAATTCTCCCTCTCTTCCCAGTCCTAAAGTCGCTCCTATGGCTTCCCTTCTCAGTCCTAAAAGGATAGCTGCGGGGAGACCTAAAACTATTGTTCCGAGATTTCCTATTTCCTGTATGAGAAATATCCAGCCTATCGATAAAATATCTTTTAATTTCGGTGCGACATCCGCTCCGTATTTAGCCATTAGCGGTAACAAAATTATAATCAGATATTTCCCTGCAAATTTTACATTTTCTTCTGAATATATTTTCTGAATTATCCCTTTTCTTAGACTTTTTACGGCAAAAAGCATTGTTATTGCAAGGGCGAATACTAAAGGCAGAAATCCAATTCTCACTTTACCGACCATTATTGCTTTAATACCTATCATTTCGGCAATGAATATCACAATTACTGAAAATAAAAGCATATAAATAAAATTTTTATTTTTCATTTTTCTCTCCTTCCAGTTCATTTATGACTTTTTCATATTCTTCATAGCTTTTTTTATGTAATTTGTTTTTGTCAATTTTTCCTGACATTCTTTTCAGAACTCTGTAAACAAATTCAGGAAATATGGAAAAAATAAATTCAGGATCTTCGTCTATAAAGTCATCTCCGTGTATTGTTCCTATAAATCCGCTATATCCTATCTGAATACATGGAAATATAAATGAGAGGTCTCCTAAATCTCCTGCGGCACTTATTGCTCTATCGGTTATTATGTCTTCAACGGAAGAAAAATCTCTGTATTCTTCCATTACAAATTCTGAAAGATATCTATCCTGTTTGAAAGGAAGATAGCCCATTTGAGTTTCTATATTCACTTTTCCTGTCAATGAAAGGGCTGCCCCTTTGGCGGCATTATCCAGTTTTTTAGCTCCCTCAAGCATATATTCCACTGACTGGGCTCTAAAGTCAGTTCCGATTTTTATTGACTGAGGAACTACATTTACTCCCATTTTGTGTTCTAAAATGACAGGATTTATTCTTACCATTTCCTTTTCTTCAAAATGCTGTCTTAACAACCCCACGGCTACATTGAAAACAGTAGACATACTATAGGCATTTATCCCCTGTTGGGGAGCAAAACCTGCGTGGGCAGCTTTTCCCTCGAAAGTATAGTTTTTATACATAAACCCTGCCAAGTCTGAATTTATCTCCACTGTTCTTTTTTCATATTTTCCGGCCATTGCATGTACCATTACTCCGAAATCAAAGTCATCAAAAATACCGAGCCTCATAGCTTCGGGCTTTCCGCCAAAATATTTTATTTTCCCTTCTTTTTTGAGATTTCTTCTGTATTCCAGATCAAGGAATTCTTCTGCCGGAATAAAAACAAAACTTATGTTATAGTCGATATTCTTATATTCTTCCGTTAAAAGCAATTCTTTGAATAATGACAGGGCAATGGCTACTTGGGAATAATGTCCGCAATTATGAGCTGCCCCTGTTTCCTTGTCAGCATGAAAGTGGGTAGGTGTGTAGACTGCGTCCAGTTCAGCCATATATACCATATTTAGACTGTTTTTAGATGATTTTGGTAAATCCACCCTCAATCCTGTAGTTGAAAATTTTTGAATTTTTATATCAGGACAGTATTTCAGTATAAAATCCTCAACAATTTTTGAAGTTCTAAATTCTTTATATCCTAATTCGGGATGCAGATAAATATCCCTTGCAATAGAATAAATTTCTTTATAATTTTCAGCAAAACTCATTTCTTTCACGTATAATTCGGTTTAATAAAATCATTTTTTCGTTATTTTTTATCGTAAGTATTTTTTTGTTTTTAATATAATTTAACTATAGCAGACCATATAATATATGTACACCATTAAAATATATATTAAATTTAACCGAAATATACTCCTCCTTTCCCTGTAAAATATTGTATTTAGTTTTATCCTATCATATTTTGGAATTCTTATCAATAAATCTTATTAATAAATCTGTCGTATAAAGATTAATTTTTTATCATTTTATGTTTTTATTTTCAAAAAATATGTCAATTAATTATATTTTACCTTGACTTTTAAGATAATTAAGGTAAAATAATAGTGTCAAAAATTTTTAGAGAGAGGGAAAAATCATGAAAAAGAAAATTCTGTTATTATTAGTAACTTTGGTACTTTTAACTTTAACAGCTTGCGGCAAAAAAGGAGAATCAGGTTCTTCAGATAGTAAAAATGCCGAAATCAAAGGAAAAATCGTTATTTATACTTCGATGTACGAAGATATTATCGACAATGTGAAAGAAAAATTGAAAGAGGATTTTCCTAATCTGGAAGTAGAATTCTTTCAGGGAGGAACGGGAACATTACAATCAAAAATCGTAGCAGAAATGCAGGCAAATAAATTAGGTGCGGATATGCTTATGGTTGCAGAGCCGTCTTATTCGCTGGAATTAAAAGAAAAAGGAGTTTTACACGCTTATCTTTCAAAAAATGCTGAAAATTTAGCATTGGATTATGACAAAGAGGGATACTGGTATCCTGTCCGTATATTAAATATGGTACTGGCTTATAATCCTGACAAATACAAAAAAGAGGATTTGGCTCAATCTTTCGACGAATTTGCGAAAAAACCGAATTTAGCAGGAAAAGTTTCCATTCCTGATCCATTAAAATCAGGAACAGCTTTAGCGGCAGTATCGGCATTGACTGACAAATATGGAGAAGGTTATTTTGAAAGTCTTTCCAAGCAGAAAGCAGTTGTAGAATCAGGTTCCGTTGCGGTTACAAAACTGGAAACAGGTGAAGCCGCTCAGATTATGATACTGGAAGAATCTATTCTGAAAAAAAGACAGGAAGAAGGCTCTAAACTTGAAGTGATTTATCCTACTGACGGAATAATAGCTATTCCAAGTACAATTATGACTATAAAAGAAGAAATGTCGCCTAATAAAAATATAAAAGCGGCAGAAGCTTTGACTGACTGGTTTTTATCTCCAAAAGGACAGGAAGCAATAGTGGAAGGTTGGATGCACTCTGTACTTAAAAACCCTGCAAAAGCTCCTTTCGATGCTTTGGCTACTCCTGAAATTCTGAAAGCAGCTATGCCTATAAACTGGGATAAAACTTATCACGACAGAGACAAATTACGTGAAATTTTTGAAAAATATATAACAAAAGCACCAAAATAAACTGATAGAAATTAGAAAAATGGAGCATATCCCGGCAGGAGTATGTTCCATTCTGAAAATTTTAATTTTGAAAAGAGGAAAAAATGGCAAAAAAATATAACATAGACATAAAGTGGATAGTCATACTGATTGTTGTAGCTTTCTTAGTAATATTTGAAGTTATCCCTTTATCTTATTTATTAATCCGTTCTCTATTTCCCAAAGGAAGTTTTTCATTAGAATCTTTTAAGAGAGTATATACTTACGATTTAAATTGGACAGCATTAATAAATACTATCGTAATTTCGGGATTAACAACTATATTCGGAGTTATACTTGCTTTTCCGTTGGCATTTTTAGTGGGAAGGACAGATATGTACGGCAAGAAGTTTTTCAGAACTTTGTTTGTTACTACATATATGGTACCTCCCTATGTCGGTGCAATGGCATGGCTAAGGCTTTTAAATCCAAATGCAGGGGTTCTAAATAAATTTCTTATGCAGATTTTTAATTTATCAAAAGCTCCTTTTAATATTTACACAGTAGGAGGGATAGTCTGGGTACTTACCTGTTTTTACTATCCTTATGCCTTTATAACAATATCAAGGGCAATGGAGAAAATGGATCCGTCATTGGAAGAGGCTTCTAAAATATCGGGTGCTTCTCCTCTTAAAACATTGATGACAATAACTATTCCTATGATGACACCAAGTATAATAGCCGCGGGACTGCTTGTATTTGTAGCTTCCGCTTCTGCATTCGGGATACCGTCGATTATCGGAGCTCCGGGACAGATATATACCGTAACTACGCGTATCATAGATTTTGTCCATATAGGTTCCGAAGAAGGTCTGAATGACGCAATGGTACTGGCAGTATTTCTAATGGCAATAGCAAATATAGTTTTATACATTACGACTTTCGTAATAGGAAAAAGACAATATATAACAATGAGCGGAAAATCTACAAGACCTAACATCGTAGAATTAGGGAAATGGAGATTGCCGATAACAATAATTATTTCAATTTTCTCATTTTTCGTAGTAATCCTGCCTTTTGTTACTGTGGCACTTACTTCTTTTACAGTAAATATGGGAAAACCTATAGGTCTGTCAAATATGTCAATGAGTGCATGGAATAAAGTATTCTCAAGGGCTTCAATACTAAGCTCGACTAAGAACAGTATAATCGCGGGACTTGCAGCGGCATTCTTCGGAATTATGATTTCGTGCATAATGGCGTATTTATTGCAGCGAACTAATGTAAAAGGAAAAAGAATTCCTGATTTTCTTATAACCTTGGGTTCAGGAACTCCGAGTGTTACAATCGCTCTCGCACTTATAATATCCATGAGCGGGAAATTTAAAATCAATATTTACAATACACTTACAATAATGATTATAGCCTATATGATAAAATATATGCTTATGGGGATGAGAACAGTCGTTTCCGCAATGAGTCAGGTACATCCGTCATTGGAAGAAGCGGCACAAATTTCAGGTGCCAACTGGCTGCGTATGCTGAAAGACGTAACTCTGCCATTAATCGGAGCAAGTATTGTCGCAGGGTTCTTTCTGATATTTATGCCGTCATTCTATGAATTGACGATGTCCACTTTACTTTATTCGTCAAACACAAAAACAATAGGTTACGAACTGTATATTTATCAGACTTATCACAGTCAGCAGGTAGCAAGCGCCCTTGCAACAGCTATTTTATTATTCGTAATCATTGTCAATTATCTTTTGAACAAATTGACAAAAGGGCAATTTTCAATTTAAAGCAGGAGGAAAAATATGGCTTCGGTAACAATAACGGGAGTAACAAAATCATTTGGAGATGTTCAGGTCTTACAGGAATTCAACCAGAAATTTGAAGACGGGGAATTTATAACTCTGTTAGGTCCTTCGGGCTGTGGAAAAACTACTATGTTGAGACTTATTGCAGGTTTTGAAAAACCTACAGGCGGAGAAATCTATATAGGAGATAAGGTTGTGTCGGGAAAGGATAATTTTGTTTCTCCTGAAAAAAGGGAAATAGGAATGGTATTTCAGTCCTATGCGGTGTGGCCTCATATGAATGTATACAACAATATTGCGTACCCTTTAAAAATTAAGAAAGTAAATAAAAAAGAGATAGAAGAAAGGGTCAATCAGGCTCTGAAAATCGTTCATCTGGAACAGTATAAGGACAGATTTCCGTCAGAACTGTCAGGAGGTCAGCAACAGAGGGTAGCCTTGGGAAGAGCTCTTGTAGCACAGCCTGAAATACTACTACTGGATGAGCCTTTATCCAATCTGGACGCAAAGCTGCGTGAAGAAATGAGATATGAAATCAAGGAAATAACAAAAAAATTAAAAATTACAGTGATCTACGTAACTCACGACCAGATAGAGGCAATGACTATGAGCGACAGAATAGTCCTTATCAATAAAGGAGAAGTTCAGCAAGTGGGAACTCCACAGGAAATTTATTCCCGTCCTAACAATGTATTCGTTGCAAACTTTGTCGGAAAAGTGGATTTCATAAAAGGAAAAGTAGAAAATGGAAACATTCTCTTAAATAACAGTAACGGTCAGAGTCTACCTAATACAAGCTCTTTCTCAAAAGACGTTATAGTAGCTATCAGACCTGAAAACGTTATTCTTTCAGATGACGGAGAACTGACAGGAAAAGTATTTTCCAAATTTTATCTCGGAGATTGTAACGATCTTAGAGTTGAAGTGGGAAATGGAAATATTTTGAGAGTTACTGCAAGGGCTTCTACTTATGATACTCTGAAAATAGGAGAGGAAGTCAAACTGAAAGTTCTTGATTATTTTGTATTTG
The DNA here is from genome assembly GCF_057270515.1 of Pseudoleptotrichia sp. Lineage (NCBI taxonomy): Bacteria > Fusobacteriati > Fusobacteriota > Fusobacteriia > Fusobacteriales > Leptotrichiaceae > Pseudoleptotrichia > Pseudoleptotrichia sp. The sequence goes on from NZ_DBHIXS010000004.1 coordinate 53,072, forward strand.
AAGATGACGGAAAAGACCAGACTAAAATTATGACATAATCAATAATATTAAGGGAAAAAATAAAAGGGTTATTTCAAAGAATAAAAAAAATATAATAAATTTAATACAAGAAACGATATTTATGAATTCTTTAAAATTTTACAATTTAAAATAAGAAATGAACGTTAGAAAAAATTATTGTTTGAGCCATTAGCGAGTTTATAATTTTTTCTTAGTGAATGATTATTTTAAATCAGTTAAATTTTAGCAAATGAATAAATACGTTTCTTGTTTTATTTATTTTCTGATTTTCACTTTTTGAAATAACCTTTTTATTTTAATTATTATTGATTTATCGTATAAAATAATATATAATTTGTTAATAATAATTAATAAAATAATTTTTATAGATAGAGGTGAAATTGTGAAAGAGAAAATCATAATTGTTGACTTCGGCTCACAATACAGTCAACTTATTGCCAGAAGAATTAGAGAAATGGAAGTTTACTGCGAAATTGTGCCGTTTATCGACATTGAAAAAATTAGAAAAGGGAAAGAAAAAATTAAAGGAATAATCTTTTCGGGAGGACCTGCATCAGTTTATGAAAAAGACTCCCCTACTGTCGATAAAGCAGTTTTTGATTTGAAAATTCCTATACTGGGAATATGTTACGGAATGCAGCTTATTACACATCTTAACGGTGGAAAAGTCGAAAAAGCCGAGTCAAGAGAGTTCGGAAAAGCTATTTTAGAAGTAATTGACGACAGAAATCCTTTACTTTCAGACATTCCAAAAACTTCGAGCATATGGATGAGCCATAACGACCATATTACAGTACTGCCTGACGGCTTTGAAATAATCGCCAGAACTGACTCATCAATCGCAGCCATTACAAATAATAATGGCATCTATGCATTGCAATTTCACCCCGAAGTAGTTCATTCCGAATGTGGAACTGAAATAATTTCAAACTTTGTATTTAATATATGTAAATGTGAGAAAAACTGGAAAATAAAGAACTTTATACAGGAAAAAACAAAATCGATAAAAGAAATTGTGGGACATGAGCATGTGCTGCTCGCTCTTTCCGGAGGAGTAGATTCCTCTGTGGCTGCCGTTCTGATTAATAATGCAATAGGAAAACAGCTTACATGTATGTTTGTGGATACAGGGCTTCTGAGAAAGGATGAAGGAAAGAAAGTCCTCGAATACTATAAGGAGCATTTTGACCTGAATATTGTGTTCGTTGACGCAAAGGACAGATTCCTGAATAAGCTTAAAGGTGTGGATGAGCCTGAAGCCAAGAGAAAGATTATTGGAAATGAATTTATCGAAGTATTCAACGAAGAAATTAGAAAACTTAAAGGACAGGAAGGGGCAAAATTCCTTGCACAGGGGACAATCTACCCTGATGTTATTGAATCACAGTCTATAAAAGGACCTTCACATACTATAAAATCTCATCACAATGTAGGAGGACTGCCTGAAGACCTTAAATTTGAACTTCTTGAGCCTTTAAAGGAATTGTTTAAGGATGAAGTAAGAAAAGTTGGGCATGAATTAGGACTGCCTGACACAATTATAAATAGACACCCATTCCCAGGACCGGGGCTTGGAATAAGAGTTATCGGAGAAGTTACTCCTGATAAAGTAAAGATTTTACAGGAAGCCGATGATATTTTTATCAATGAGCTTATGGCACAGGGACTTTATGGAAAAGTAGATCAGGCATTTGTAACGTTGCTCCCCGTGAAAACAGTCGGAGTGATGGGCGACCAGAGAACATACGAGTATGTAGCTGCAATCCGTTCAGTAAATACTATCGACTTTATGACTGCTACATGGTCAAAACTGCCTTATGAATTCCTTGAAGAAGTGTCAAATAAGATTATAAACAAAGTAAATGGGATTAATAGAATAGTGTATGATATTTCTTCTAAACCACCAGGAACGATTGAGTGGGAATAGTTAAAACAGGCGTTAAAGCCTTATAAATAAGCATTTTGTAAGCGTTGTGCTTGCAAAATGCTTGCAGATTTATATTATTGCATATAAAAACGTTAATCGGTATATATAGATTGATTAGCGTTTTGTTTTTTATTCATCAAAATTCAATATATTAATAATAGTATCATCTGCATTAGGATTAATTAATTGATTAACTCTGATATCTTTTTCGATTAAGTATCGTTTGTTGTAAAATATATCAGCATATTCTAAAACAGTGTTCATTTGAGATGGCCTTATGTCAATAAAAAGGAGAAATTAAATAGAGATTTTCTTTTTTAATTTATCCATATCTTTTTTCATATTTATTTGGCGACAACATATTACAATGTGAATGTATTCTCCTGTTGTTGTAAAATGTTTCTATATATTCAAATATTAGTCGTCTTGCCTGCCTTACATCCTCTATCCTATATCTGTTCAGCCATTCCCTCTTTATTATCGAATGAAATGACTCTATTACCGCATTATCCCATGGATTCCCTTTTCTTGAATAACTCTTTTCTATATTTTTTTCTCCCGTTTCTTCCCCATATGCCTTGCTTGTGTATTGGCTCCCCTGATCACTGTGTATTATTAACGGTCTATCAATCTTCCTTATACTTTTCGCTCTCCTTATTGTCTTTATTACAAGTTTCACTCCTAATTTGTCCGATACTTCCCACGATATTATTTTCCTTGAATACAATTCCATTATGCTTGATAAATATACAAATCCTCTTGTCGTCCATATATATGTTATGTCCGTTACCCATATCTTATTTTTTCGCTCAGGTTTGAATTCCCTGTTCACTATGTTTTTTAATCCTCTGACCGGTACCTTATTCCTCAATAACTTAAATTTTTTTATCCATACTGCCTTTATCCCTTCTTCCTTCATATATTTGCTCACTGTCTTTTAACTTATCTCATATCCTTTATTTCTTAGTTCTCTCGTTATCTTCGGTGAACCGTATATCTTCTTTGAGCCTATATATATCCCCTTTATTTCTTCCTTTATTTCTGCTTTCCTTTTTTCTCTTCCTGACGGCTTTCTCTTTTTCCATGAATAATATCCCGATGAAGAAACACCTAATTTTATTAGCACACTGTTAACGGAAACTTCGTGTTTCTTCCCGTGTTCCGATACAAGTCCATAAATCTGCGTCTTCGTTAATTGCCCAGTATGCCCATTGCCTTTTTTAATATCGTTAATGCGTCCTGTGTATCTTTTAATTCCTTTTTTAATCTTGCTATTTCTTTGTCCTTGTCAGAACTATAGTTCCCTGAACCCCTATGTTCTATTTTTCCATCATTTTTTCTTGCATCCGACAGCCACCTGCTCAATGTTGAACTTCCTATGCCTATCTCCTCTGACACTTCCCTTATTGATTTTCCTGAACTGTGATAATAGTCTATTGTATCCTGTTTAAATTCTTGAGTAAATTTCTTTTTTCCCATTTTTTTCTCCATTATTTTTTATATTATATCATTTTTTTGAAATTTACTCTCTTTAACTTCTCTTTTTTTTATTCTAACATACAACATGCTACAAGTAACTTAAATCAGATTGCAAAGAGAATAAATCAAACAGGTGTGATTTATAAAAATGATATTGATGATATGAAGAAATCTATTGAGAAGTTCTCAAAAAAGCAAGGGATTATACATTCGATGTTGCTGAAGAGGAAGAAGTAATATCCTGGATACAAAAATAAAATGCTTTCAAAATTTATCTCTTACAAAACGATGATGAAAATGTTATAATATACAAAATAACTTCATAAACTTATAATTAAGAGGTGAAAATATGAAAGTTAGTTATAATGGATTTTGGAAAGTTTTAATAGATAAAAATATGAATAAAAAAGATTTGGCTAATGCTTGTGAATTATCACCTGCAACTATATCTAAAATGGGCAAAGGAGAGTTTGTTAGCATGGATGTTTGGAACCAAATTAGATGTTGATTTTGGAGATATGGTTTCAATTATAGAACAAAAGAAATAAACAAAATTTGACTTCAAAATAGGTAAGAACTAACTGGTCACAGATTATAACTGGTTTAAGGAAAAGATGGAGATATTTATGACAGAAGATAAAAATCTCGTCATTGTTGATAATAGAGAAATACAGAATATGATTTATACTATTAGAGGCAAACAAGTAATGGTAGATAGTGATCTCGCAAAACTATATAAAGTTACTACTGGTAATTTAAATAAAACGATGAAAAGAAATTTATCAAGATTTCCAGAACATTTTTGTTTTCAATTAACGGAACTTGAATATGAAAACTTGAGATTCCAAAATGGAAGCTCAAGTTCAAATAATAATTATGGTAGCAGAAGATATATGCCATATGTTTTTACAGAGCAGGGAATTGCGATGTTGTCAGCTGTGCTTAAAAGCGATATTGCTGTAGAAGTAAGTGTTAAAATCATGAATAACTTTGTGGAAATACGCAATTTTTTACTTTTTAATAGAGAAATGTTTGCTTGTCTTGGTAGAGTTGAGTTAAAACAATTAGAAACAGATAAGAAGCTGGAAGAAGTATTTAACTACATAGCCACAAATACTGAAGTAAAACAAAATATTTTTTTCGATGGGCAAATATATGACGCATTTAATTTTATTGTAGGGCTTATCCAAAAGGATAAGAAATAATCCTAATTGACAACTATGTAGATGTACATATTTTGAATATTTTGTGCAAGAAAAATCAGGGCGTGGATGTTGTAATTGTTACAGCTGGTAAAGGCAACTATGGATTTTCATGATAGATTTTTAATCATAGATAAAATAGAAGTTTATCATATTGGAGCTTCTATAAAGGACGCCGGAAAAAAGAGTTTCGGTATTATGAAGATAGAAGATAAAGACTTAATTAAGGGCCTGGTAAATAAAGTAAGGTAGAAAGGATAATGTATGAGTAATAAGATAAAGAGTGTAACTGTTAAAAAAGACACTTATGTAAAAAAGAAAAAAGACATGAATTTCCAGAGCGTGGAATCCATGCAGTCCGTTGTTAATGTGGTTAATGAAGCGGCGGCGGCCTTAAACGACAAAAACCGTATCATTAGAGAGAGTGCAATCCCAGAGGTACTTGCCGGCGCATTGGGGGCTGGAATAGGTGGCGTGGGGTCTTTTGCGGCTCTTTATGGACTTGGTAGTGTAGTAGGCTTATCTGCAGCAGGCATCACATCTGGTCTTGCAGCGGCAGGCGCTATAGTTGGTGGAGGCATGTTTGCAGGAGTATTCGTACTTGCGGCACCTGTAGCAGGACTTGCGGCCGCAGGTGTTGGAGTTGCATCGCATCTGAAAAACAAACAATTACGTCAAGAAAAGGAACGCTTGTATAAAGAGGCTTTGAAGAAGCATGAGGCTATTATTCAAACAATGAAAACAGAGGCGAATGCAGATAAGGAAAGAATGGATTATTTGCAGAGTTTGAATATTCTTTTGCAGCAGGCAATTAAAGACCTGCAGAAGGATTTGAGGATAGCTTCATGAGTAAATATAACTATAGTGAAGTAGAGCAGCAAATAAACAATGTTCTTCTTTATCAGGAACGAGAACTGTCTGAAATTCACCGTCCCTCGACCGCTGACATTGAAGAAAGAATATCTGAGAGCGAGTTGTTGTTAAAAAGCCTGGGATACGAAAGACAGCTATCTGATTTGCAAAGCACCAAGCAATCATTACCAGCCGAACTTTCACGCAAGGTTATGGTTGTACCGGCTTGGGAAAATTTGTGCTTGGAAGCGGAAAAGAGTGTAGGCACGGGTTGTGCATTAGAGGACATATTTTCACAAGAGGAATTGAAGAGCAACGAATGTGCTATTCGACAACTGAATGAAGAATACAATGCCATACATCGTTTTGATAAATTTGATATTGCAATATCTGCTAGTGCGGGGATGCTTGGCGCTGCTGTCGATCTACTGTTGGTTGGAATACCGCAAAAAACACCAGAAGGACTTAAGGGTGGAACTCTTGCAAATTATGTAAGAGACTGGTTTGATAAAAGATTCCCAGAAGAGGAAATGGAAAAACTGGCGAATTCAAAAGTCAGCAAGGTTCCGTTCGATGCCCAGGATAATAGAAACACAACGGTATGGGTTGCAGGATTGTCGGCATATTACCACAGACTTCTATCTCTTGGACATGATCCCTTATTAGGTCTTGTTATTGGTGTTACTGATATTCTTACTGGTCGTATGACAACAATAGATAAAACGGGGAAAATCGTATCACAGATAATGGAAAACTATGCGGATAGAAAAGAAAGTGATATATTCGCCGCGATAGCAAAACAGATTATACATTTTAAGTCTGATATTACGACATCGATGGGGCTGCCGGCACCTTTGATGGGGTTGTTTAATTTATTACAGTTTGGAAGCATAGGAGAGGAAGAACAGATGATAGCGGAAATCGTACAAGGAATGTACTATGAGGGGTATGATTTTATTCATTTCTGTACCTTATCCTTTCCCGCTATGATTATTGAAGTTGTTATACGCATCGGATATGGAATCAAAAGAATAAAGGAAGGTCATGCCATAAAAGATTCGATTCCGTTTTCGTTGAGCAGGAAAAAACATCCAAAACTTGAAACCATGCTTTTTATCGGACATTCTGTAGCTACGGCGGTGAATGCTGGAAAGGTATACTTTACCAAGAATCCAATGGCAATCAATTATCCGCAGTGGATTGCTTTTGCGAAATACTCATATCAACAATTAAAGTGGGTGCTTATAGAAAAGCCGAATGCACGAGAGTTGTATGTTCAAGGTTATTTATATGAGAAACTTTGGGATGTCTTTTATTCAACTGATGAAATATTTAATGAATTCTCAACAAAATACATAGTTGTATTTGAATAACGATATATTGATAGAAACAAAAATAAAAAAATATAGAGAATATTAGTGATAGAAGGAGTCAAGATATGTATATTGCAAAAATAATATTAAAAAAAATTTAAAAATTTTATTGGCAAACATGAATTGAACTTATCCGAAGGAATTAATTTTTTTGTTGGCAATAACAACTGTGGAAAGACTATAATTTTTAAGGCAGTTGAATTTATACAATCAGGGAAAAATAAAGAAGAATATGTGACAAAAGGAAAAGAACCAGAAGAGCTAAGTGTTGAAATTGAATTTAGAGGCTCGGATATTAAAGATATAGTGAATGATGAAAATTTAAACTTAAAGAAATATTAGAATTATATCATAGATAATTCTGACGGTACTTATAGCCTAAAAATCTTAAGAAGCTCTTTAGTGTATGTTAGAATAAAAAAAAGAGAAGTTAAAGAGAGTAAATTTCAAAAAAATGATATAATATAAAAAATAATGGAGAAAAAAATGGGAAAAAAGAAATTTACTCAAGAATTTAAACAGGATACAATAGACTATTATCACAGTTCAGGAAAATCAATAAGGGAAGTGTCAGAGGAGATAGGCATAGGAAGTTCAACATTGAGCAGGTGGCTGTCGGATGCAAGAAAAAATGATGGAAAAATAGAACATAGGGGTTCAGGGAACTATAGTTCTGACAAGGACAAAGAAATAGCAAGATTAAAAAAGGAATTAAAAGATACACAGGACGCATTAACGATATTAAAAAAGGCAATGGGCATACTGGGCAATTAACGAAGACGCAGATTTATGGACTTGTATCGGAACACGGGAAGAAACACGAGGTTTCCGTTAGCAGTGTGCTAATAAAATTAGGTGTTTCTTCATCGGGATATTATTCATGGAAAAAAAGAAAGCCGTCAGGAAGAGAAAAAAGGAAAACAGAAATAAAGGAAGAAATAAAAGGGATATATATAGGTTCAAAGAAGATATATGGTTCACCGAAGATAACGAAAGAACTAAGGAATAAAGGATATGAGATAAGTCAGAAGACGGTGAGCAAATATATGAAAGAAGAAGGGATAAAAGCACTATGGATAAAGAAATTTAAGCCATTGGGGAATAAGGTACCGGTTAGAGGATTAAAAAACATAGTGAACAGGGAATTCAAACCTGAACGAAAAAATAAGATATGGGTAACGGAATATGGACGACAAGAGGATTTGTATATTTATCAAGCATAATGGAACTGTATTCAAGGAAAATAATATCGTGGGAAGTATCGGACAAATTAGGAGTGGAACTTGTAATAAAGACAATAAGGAGAGCGAAAAGTATAAGGAAGATTGATAGACCGTTAATAATACACAGTGATCAGGGGAGCCAATACACAAGCAAGGCATATGGGGAAGAAACGGGAGAAAAAAATATAGAAAAGAGTTATTCAAGAAAAGGGAATCCATGGGATAATGCGGTAATAGAGTCATTTCATTCGATAATAAAGAGGGAATGGCTGAACAGATATAGGATAGAGGATGTAAGGCAGGCAAGACGACTAATATTTGAATATATAGAAACATTTTACAACAACAGGAGAATACATTCACATTGTAATATGTTGTCGCCAAATAAATATGAAAAAAGATATGGATAAATTAAAAAAGAAAATCTCTATTTAATTTCTCCTTTTTATTGACATAAGACCAAAACATATATGAAAAAAAGGAAGGAGGTTTAATAATGGGAAACTCAATATTAAATAAAGCTAGATATAGTAGCAATAATACAGATGAGTGGTATACAGATTATAAAACGATAGAAAATGAAGTGAACTATTATGAATCTCAATTCAATGGAAAAAAAGTTTTGTGTAATTGTGATGATCCTTACGAATCTGCTTTTGCAAAATATTTCCTTAAAAACTTCAATCGTTTCAAGCTTAAAAAACTTGTATGTATATCATATGCAAAGTCGGCGATGCATTCTAGTGAAGATGGCAGAGGGCTTCTACTTGAAGTGGATAAAATGCCATATTTTACTGAGGGCGATTTAAATAATGACAAGATATTTGAAGCTTTAAATAGTAATGGGAATATTAAAACGTTAATTGGGGATGGTGATTTTAGAAGTCAAGAATGTATAAATTATTTAATCGATTCTGATATCGTTGTAACCAATCCACCTTTTTCTAAGTTTACAGAATTATTTTCATTAATTACAAAATATGACAAACAATATTTATTGATTAGTAATCAGAATGCAATAACATATAAAGAAATTTTCCCTTATATAAAGAATAATAAGGCTCGTGTGGGATATCATTTTGGAGATATGGCATTTAGGGTACCAGATGATACAGAACCTAGGAAAACAAGATTTTGGGTAGATGAATTTGGACAAAAATGGCGAAGCTTAGGAAATGCAATGTGGCTGACGAATTTAGAAGTTTCCAATGATAGTGGTAAAAAACTAGTTTTAACCCATAGCTTCAAAGAAGAAAACTATCCAAAGTATGATAATTTTGATGCAGTTCATGTATATAGAGTTTCAGAAATACCGATGGATTATTATGGAATAATGGGCGTACCTCTTACATATTTGAAATATCACAATGACAAGATGTTTGAAATTGTTGGGGAGGCAAATCATGGTTCTGATAATGAATATGATCTTTTTAAACCACAAATAAATGGAAAAGAAACATTTAAACGAATATTGATTAAAAGACGAAAGCGAGACAAAAGAATGGAATTTAGAATACTTGATTTATTTTGTGGTGCTGGAGGAATGTCTTATGGAATGCATAAGAATAGCCACTTTGTAACAAAAGTTGCGTTAGATATTAATGAAAAATTGGCACAGACATTTAAGGAGAATATTCCTGAGTCAGAATTGATTATTGGAGATATACAAGATAAGGCGATTAAGAAAAAGATAATAAATCTCTCTAAGAAGAATAACGTAAATATGATCATTGGCGGACCTCCATGCCAGGGATTTTCCTTAAAGGGTAAAAAATTAGGCTTAGATGATCCTAGAAACTTTTTATTTATAGAATATCTACATTTGGTTCAGGAACTTAAGCCTCTAGTTTTTGTAATAGAAAATGTAAAGAGTTTAATGTCTACATCTAACGGATGGTTTAAAAATCAAATTATAAGTGAGATAAAAAAATTAGGTTATGAAGTTAGTGTAGGTATAGTTAGAGCAAGTGACTATGGAGTTCCACAAAATAGGGAGAGAGTTATATTTCTGTGCAGCAAAAATAAAGCAATTTCTTTGCCAGAGCCAACAGTTAAAAAACCTACAACAGTTAGAGATGCTATCGAAGATTTAGCATATTTAAATTCAAATGAAGGTGATTTTGAACAAAGTTATATTACTGAAGCAAAAACAGAGTATCAAAAGCTCATGAGAAAAGATAGTGATAGGTTATATAATCATAAGGCTTCTAATCATTCTGAAATTGCAATTCATAAGCTTAGCATGATACCACCAGAAAAAGGTAAAGAATATTTGCCTGAAAATCTTTTAGGAAAGCAAAAATTTAATTCAACATGGGGGAGATTGAAGTGGGATGAGCCATCTCCAACTATAGACACAAGATTTGATGCTGCATCAAATGGTACAAATAATCATCCGTTTTTGAATCGCTCTATTACACCTAGAGAAGCTGCCCGAATTCAGTCATTTGATGATAGATTTATTTTCTATGGTAATAAAGTTGATATTAGAACACAAATTGGTAATGCGGTGCCACCACTTATGGCAAAGGCTATTGCCGATCATATATATGAAAATTTAGTCAATAATGAGAGTGAGGTAATTGAAAATGAATAATCAAATGGCTTATTTAGTAGGTATGATATTAGGAAACGGAGAAGTGCAAAGAGATGTTAATAGCACTACGATTACGATAGAAATACCACATAAGAATTTAAGAGATGATGAAGGGCTAGAAGTTTCGGTATATGTAAAAAGTAGTTTAGCTGATATTAGAAGCGTTATCGAACCACTTTTAGGACATTCCTTGCCTATTTCACAAACAAAAAGTGTAACAAGGGTGTCTTTTACAAAGCCTAATGAAGATTATACAATGAGGGAAATTTTAAGATTTATTGGAAATGGAATTCATCACTCAACAATGACAATGAATGATGAACTATTTAATATGTCTACTGACGAAAAGAAAGAGTTACTTAGAGGAGTGGCAGATGTAACAGGATACATTAGGAAAAGTAATATTGCATTTGGACAAGATGGTTGTCATAGAGTATATATTGAGATTCCAGGTAATTGGCAATTTGTTATAGATATAGCTAATATGTTGAAAACATTAGATATACCAGTGCAAACAATAGATTTTGGACATCCGAATTTTAGAGATTCTAATTTAAAAAAATACAACGAAGGAAAACCTAATTATTGGAAAAAGGAACATCAAGTAAAGATATGGGCAAATGAATTTTTGCCTATAGGATTTAACATTGTTCATAAGCAAAGGGCGTTAGAAAGATATGCTGAAGAACTGCTTGACTATTTAGATGAAGAAAAAACACATCAATTCTACTGGGAAAAACCTGTTAGATTAAGGAATAAGCCTATTCATCCTATGGAAAATGATGATAGCTTGCCTGAAAAAATAAGAGGCAAGCATTTTGACTCATGGACTCAATTAGCAAAGGAGTTGGGATATGGCGAATAATGTAAGAAGTGAATTTGATCTATATCCTGGCATGTGCAGATGGTTAGATACATACCTTAAAGACAAGTTTAAAAATAAAAGATGCGAAGTGTTTGTGTTAGATTGTCATTCTGTATATTTGGATTCAATTTTAGATAAATATGATGTAATACAATATTATCCACAGGTTGTTGGATTGAAAATTGAAATTGATGTTTTAGGAATTGTAAGATGGAAAGATAGAGCTGAAATCTATCTTATTGAAGCAAAAAAGACAGCTTTAAATCTTCAAAACTTAGGGCAATTGTTGATATATTGCAAACTTTGCAATCCTGAAGAGGCATATCTATTATCTTCTAGTGGTTTGGGTAGCTTGGAAAAAGTTTTAAATAATTTAAATAGGGAAGATTTGCTTGACTATGGAAGCGGAAAAAAAATTAAAAAAATTAAAGTTGCCAGGTGGGATGTCACTAAAGATGGGATAGATAACCATTCTATTGTACCTAAAATTTAGAAATGTTTAAATTAACAAGAAAGGTTGGGAAAATGCAAAAACTAAAGCTAGATTTAGAAAACTGTTATGGAATTAAGAAGATGAATGAGACTATTGATTATTTAAATAATAATGTTGCTATTATCTATGCCCCAAATGGTACAATGAAGTCTTCATTGGCAAAAACATTTGAAGCTATAAGGGACGACAGGCAAGTTGAGGAAAAAATATACGGATTTAAGAGTTCGTGTAGTATTTCAGATGAATATAATATAGCAATTTCGAAAGAAGAAATTATAGTAATAAACCCATTTGATGAAAATGCATATGAAGGTCAGGGATTATTAATGGCTAACGAGCCTTTGAGAAAAGCATATCTAAATATCCATGATTCAATAGAGTCTAAAAAAGAATCATTGTACAGTAAAATAAAAGAGAAGTTTGGGTATTCAAATCGTAATAATTTTGATGTTAAAAATACTATGCTGAATGACTGGGAATTAACAGCAAAGAAAGAATATGATTGCTTAATTAAGATAAAAAAATTATTACACGATCCAATAATGAATTGTCCGTTGCCCGAAGATGATATAGATTATGCTTCATTATTTAATGATAAAGTTTATTCAATGATGAAGACTGGAAAAACAGGAGAATTAATAGAAGAGTATGAAAATAAGTACAGAGAGTTGGTTGACAAATCTCTATATATGCAACAAGGTATTATAGACCACAATAATTATGGCAATATAAGTAATGCATTGAATGCTAACGGGTTTTTTGTAGCTAATAATGAGGTGGTACTAAAAGCTAAAGACGGAAGTACATCTATAACATTAAAAGAGCAAAAGGAATTAGATGATCTTATAAAAAAAGAAAAAGAACAAGTATTAAATTCAAAGGAGATTAAAGAGCTCTTTGAAAAAATCAATAAAGCAATTAGTAAAAACAAAGACACACAAGCATTTAACGTATTCTTACAAACTCATCAGGATATAATTGTAGAGTATAAAGATATAGATTTGTTCAAGAAAAAAGTTTGGGTTAAAGTTTTTCTTTATTATGAGTATTTATTAGATGAATTGATAGATGATTATAACAAAGCACAAGAAGATTTAAAGAAATTGCGTGATGATGCAAGAGAACAAGTCACAGACTGGAAGAAAGCGTTAGATTTGTTTAAAGAAAGGTTTTTTGTTCCTTTTTCAATTGAACCATCGAATCAGGAAGATGTTATTTTAAATATGGAATTACCAAGTTTTAAATATATTTTTTCGGATAGTCGAGGTGAAAAAGAAGTAACGAAAGATAATTTACTTAATGTATTGAGTACAGGTGAGCGTAGGGCATACTATATATTAAATATGATTTTTCAAATTTTAGTTGCAAAAAAACAAGGTAAAGAATGTTTGATTGTACTTGATGATATTTCTGAATCTTTTGATTATAAAAATAAATACGCGATTATAGAGTATATTAGTGATATTTCAGAATACACTGATGCAAATGATGAAAAATCATTTAAAATTTTATTATTAACACATAATTTTGATTTTTATAGAACTGTATCTTCAAGAATCACGAAACCAGGTAATTCTTTTATAGCTTTTGTAGATTCGGACAGAATAAGATTAGAAAAAGGGCAGTATACAAAAAATATTTTCATGCACTATAAAAACACTCTAGTTAAAAAATATAGTGATAATATTATGGTTGCCTCTATACCATTTGTTCGTAACTTAATTGAATATACGGAAGGTGATGATAACGAAGATTATTTGACTCTTACAAGTGTTTTACATTACAAAGAGAACACAGAAGAAATTACTTTAAATCAAATTCAAGATATTTTCAATAAATATTGGTTCAAAAAAGAACCCACCACATTTGCGGAAGGCAGAGAAAGTGAATTAGTATATCATATTTTAATGCAAGAAAGCGAAAAGATTACAGACATAGAAAAGTTAGAAATTGAGAATAAACTTATCCTATCTATGGCAATAAGATTAATAAGTGAGGCATATATGCAGAATAAAATAATCTCTGATTTATCAAATGGACAAGATATATTGAAGGACATATTCAGTAAAAAAAATCAGAGTGCATGGCTTATAAAAGAGTATAAAAAACATATAAATGATGATGCTATGAATACTTTAGAGATTGTGGCAATGATAACACCAGAGAACATCCATTTGAATTCATTTATGTTTGAGCCAATTTTAGATATGTCCTTGAAACACCTATATAAAATTTATAATGATGTAAAAGCGTTATCATAGCTTTAATTATCAGTAGATATAAAAGAAACAGAAAAATGGCTATTTTTCCATTTCCTTATTATAGATATAGGGATTAACCGCTACCGAAAATGACATTAGATTTTGAAAGAAAATGAATATATAGAACGAGTAGGCTCTAACAAGACGGGCTATTGAAAAGTTAAGGAATAGTTTCGTGCTTGCAATATACTTGCAAAAAAATTAATAAACAGAAATAAAATTGAAAATGGAGAGAAAATCTATAATAAAAATCTTGACTTTGCACTATTTATACAAACCGACATCAATGGACATATCGAGTAGGAGTAAAGTATACTTCTTTTAAAAATAACTTATAACAAAGTCTTTATTGTTTAAATGAATGAAGATATAATTAATTTAGAGAAAAGGTTTAATATTAGAAAAATAAAAATAAAATAAAAATATTAATATTTAAATTGATAATAAGTTTTAAAATTTTTATACTATTTACAAAAAGTAAAACATAGTACTATTTTTAAGGAGAGGTTTTAAAATTTATGTTAAAAAAAGAGATATTACGAAAAGTTTGTTTTAGAGCCATGGATAATATATTATACGAAGGAACTACAGATGTAGAATTGTTTAATCGAGCTTTTGAAATTGACTATTTAAAGATTGATGAAGTAAAAGATGAAATTTGGTAGAAAAATTTGTTCCGCTATTCAACAAAATGATTTTTCACAACTGAAAATGCATAAATTAGGGCATGTATTAGTGCCTAAAAAAAACTTAGCAGATTATAGAAAATGTGCTTTAATTGATATTTATGATGAAATTGTATATTTAACGTTAGTAATTAGTATCGCCAGTGAAATTGAAAAAATGCGAATAAATAAAAGTAAAGGTAGAGTTTTTTCTTATAGATTTGGAAATTTTAAAGGTAGACTTTTTAATAAAAATTTCCACTACACTGCTTTTAAGGAAAAAATTTTAGAAAAAAGTACACTTTATAAAAATAAAGTCGTTGTAGAATGTGATATATCAAATTTTTACGATAGATTAAATATTCATAGAATTGAATCTATTTTAAGGTCAAATCCAAAAATTGATGAAAGTATAATTTATCTTATTAATGAATTATTATTATATTGGGCGAATAGAGATTCTTATGGTCTACCTGTTGGCTCTAATGCTTCACGAATACTTGCAGAAGTTGCATTAATAGAAGTTGATAACTATCTTATATCAAAAGGAATCAACTTCTGTAGATTTGTAGATGATTATAGAATTTTTGCAAAAAATTCATTTGAAGCTCATAGTAATCTTGCACTATTAACACTAAAACTAAGTAAAGAAGGAATGTTTTTAAATACACAAAAAACTAAAATTAAAGATATTTCTAATATCGATAAACAAAAAAATAATAAAAATAAAAGTGATGAAAATTCTGACTTGAATGAAGATGAAAAACCTAATCCTCCAAAAATAATAAGAGGTTATTCAGGTCTTATTCCTAGCAAATTTAGAAAATTGTCTAGTACAGAGACTACAACATTAAAAAAAAAATGATTTAGATATCTTGATTAATAATGCTAAAAACGATATGTTAATTGAAGAAAAAACAATTACAGCAATTATACGTACTATTGTTGCAAAAAAAGAATATAATCGGCTTAAAGATTTACCTAACATACTAAGAAAATTTCCTCAATTCATACCTTATTTTGTTGATGTCGTAATAAAATGTGAAGATATAAAAAAAGAGGATATAATTGAAATTCAAAATAATTTTCAAGAATGGATGGTAAATGTAAACGTACCTGAATATATCCAAGTATACTTAGTAAGATTATATTCAGCTCCTAGATTTGAAAATAAAGAAATTCTGTTAAAGTCTTTTAGAAATTTGAAAAGAAATTCAGGAGATTATATCGGTAGAGCCTTATTAGAATCTTTAGAGGGAAAATTATCAAGAGGAGAGTTACTTGAAATTAAAGATTATTATTATCGTGCAGATAAATGGGAAGAAAGACAAATTCTAAAGATGATTAGCAACTGCTTTTCAAAAGGCGAAAAAAGAGCTTTTTTCAAAGACATCAAAATTCATGAAGATGATTATTTTATTAATAAAATAATTTCTAAATAAATTAATAACATAAATCGAAATTTCAAAAAATATAAGTATATAATAAAAAAGGAGAATTCTGTAATGAGGGAACTTGAAATTCTTTTAGAAAATTGGAAAAAGGAACATGAAGAAAAAGGATATAGAAAATTTATTTCTGATGGAATTGTTAATTATAACAAATGGGAAAAGCAATCTACTCCTAAAGTTTGCTATTTTTTAAAAGAAGCTTATGATGATACAGAAGGAAAAGGATTTAATCTTAGTAAAAAGTTAAATGAAGAAGAGCCTTGGGGTATGTGGAAAAAAGTTGCAATATGGACTCAAGCTATCTATAATTCATTTTCTGGAGATATCTCTGATTATCCCAGTAAAGATTTTAAATCTGTTTTTAAGAATGTTATTCAGAATATAGCAGTAGTCAATATTAAGAAAAGCAATGGAGAAAAAAGTTCAAATGATAATGATCTACAACAATTTATTAATTTGGATAAAGAAAAGATAAAAAGAGAAATAGAACTTATAAATCCTGACATTATTATTTGTGGAAAAACATTTAAGTTTTTAAAACAAATATTAGATGATATAGAAATATATGATAATTCATTAATTGCTAAATGGAAAAATGTTAAATGGAAAAATATTCTTATAATTGACTATTATCATCCGGCAGGTCGTTACCCAAATAAAGTAAATTATTATTCTCTTTTATCAATTGGAAAAATTGCTCAAGAAAAATATGCTTTTAAAATTGAATAGATAACAAATTAATATTTTTATTTAAAGTGAAAAAGGAGTTTTATAATAAATGAAAAGAAAAATTTGGATTGATTTTAGAATTTTAGAAAATATTCCGCCTTTGGGAGCATTTTCCGAAATATCGGTAGAAAATAGAAGGAGAGTTTATGATATTTGGAAATCCGCATACAAAACAATGATAAATAGCTATGATAATGAAAAACAAATAATTTATGACAGGAATAATTTCGAGCAAGGATATGTTTCACTAAAAAGAGCATATAATTTAAGAATTAGACAATTGAATGAGGCTTATGGTTTTAGTCAAATTAATTACTCCGAAAAGAAGAAATGTGATGGAATCCTTGAAATTTTAGAATTTTTTGATGTAGTTAAAAAAAATACAATAAAAAAATATTTAGAATTTCGTAATAATATTGAACATAGAGATGAAAATACGGTAACATTTGAAAATGCTATTTCACAGGCGGATTACATATGGATGTTTTTAAAAATAACAGATTTAATTTTGAATAAAAAAGTAGAATATCTTGTGTTTATGAAAGAAATTAATGATATTCCTATTTCTTATTTTCAAATAGATTTAAATACAGTAAAGAAAAGTAGAGAAATTTATAAAACAACGTTAAATATAATTGTAGCTGTAAGACCTAAATATATTTCTTTTACTCCTGTCACTGACTGGATTGAAATTAATAATTTTAATTTAATTTCAAATTTAGTGTTTCAAAATCAAATAAAAGATAAAATCTCTTCAAATTTTAATCTTTATGATAGAGATTGTGTATTATTCAAAGCAGTTATTGATGATGACGATATTATAGCTAATCTCATCAAAGAAATTATTAAAGAAGGTGAATTTATAGATGAATTTACAAAAGATAAGTTATTCAGAATATTTAAAAAACAAAAATGATATTTTATATTCTCTTTCATTTAATAAATATGATTTAGATTTAGACATTTCTATGGGAGAATTAAAATATTACTATAATTATTTTAGTGAAAATGATGAAGAAGTTGATGAAGTGCCAAAAAAAATAATTTGTTCTTATATTTTTTATCTTTTTAATAAATATAATTCCGAAGATTTTTACTATGAAGCAGATGCGATAAGTGGGGATTTAGAATATGTGGCATTTTCTTTGTTAGAATATTTTTTCACAGGATTTCCTAAAAATGAAAATATTGTCATTTTGGATGAAAGTATATTTAATTTAGAAATTCTTGATGGTTATAAAAAAATTAAAATGATCATTAAATTTTTAGATATGGCTTATACAGAATTAAAAAAAATCGGAGTTAAATATTTAGCATTTATGACAAGAGGTCTAATATTGGATTTAGATTATGAACATAGGAAAATTTTATTTAATTTATTGCTTTCTAATAAATTTATTCCTATTACAGGAGTTAGCAAAGATGATTTTGTTTTTGTCAAAACTTTTAAAAATTTTTAATTTAGAAACGTATAATATTATTTTGAAAACTAAGGAGGTCCCCAAATGTCATCAACAAAAACCCATATAGGAAACTATGAATTTGAAAATTGTCTTATGAATGCCGCAGGAGTGTGCTGCTATGACCGTAATGAGCTGGAAAAAATGATTCACTCTGAAGCGGGAACTTTTGTAACGAAAAGTGCCACATTAAATCCTCGTGAAGGTAATCCGCAGCCACGCTATTATGATACTGAGCTTGGATGCATAAATTCCATGGGATTGCCAAATCTCGGAATTGACTATTATCTGGAATATCTTCTGGAACTACAGGAAACACTTCCTGAGCGTACATTTTTTCTATCTATGACAGGACTGTCTTCCGAAGAAATTCATACATTGATGAAAAAAGTTCTTGATAGCGGATTTAAAGGACCGACAGAGCTGAACCTTTCCTGTCCGAATGTGCCAGGAAAACCCCAGTTAGCTTATGATTTGGATACTACTGAAAAATTATTGTCGGAAGTGTTTGAATATTTTGATAGACCTTTAGGAGTAAAATTACCCCCTTATTTTGATATAGTGCATTTTGATCAGGCAGCCGCAGTTTTCAATAAATTTCCTCTGACATTCATAAATTGTGTCAACAGTATCGGAAACGGACTTGTGATTAACGATGAAAGTGTTGTAATCAAGCCTAAAAACGGTTTTGGAGGAATTGGAGGGCAATATATAAAGCCTACTGCACTGGCAAATGTACATGCCTTTTATCAACGTCTGAATCCGTCCATACAGATTATCGGAACAGGAGGAGTTCTTACAGGTCGTGATGTATTCGAGCATATTCTGTGTGGAGCAAGCATGGTTCAGATAGGAACATCTTTACAAAAAGAGGGTTCTGAAGTATTTAGCAGGTTGACTCGGGAATTAAAAGAGATAATGAATGAGAAAGGGTATAAGACATTAGATGATTTTAGAGGAAAACTGAAATATTTATAATAATATATTCATAATGAGGAAGTTAATGAGAAAATAAAAAATTATTATACAGTATAGCTTAAATAGTCTAATATAGGATTTGGATATAAGAATTATTGTATTTTTATTTACAAGGACCTACAGTTATGAAAGGTTATTATAAAGTTTGAATATAAAAATCATTGTACTCTTATTTACAATCAAATTCATAACCGATATGAGTGATTATCTAAAGAGAAATTATGAAATATTATTTACTAAGAAAGACAACCAATTAATGCGAAAATTTATGAGGAGAAAATTATGAATGAAATAAATCGACTTCAGGAAATAATTGATAACAGTAAAAAAATTGTATTCTTTGGAGGGGCAGGAGTATCTACGGAATCAGGAATTCCTGATTTTAGAAGTTCTGACGGTCTTTACAGCATAAAGCTCGACAGGCATTTTACTCCTGAACAGCTTATTTCTCACACAATGTACCTGAAATACCCTGAAGAATTTTATCAATTTTATAAAGCACATCTGATTTATCCCGATGCAAAACCTAATCCTGCCCATTATTATCTTGCAGAACTTGAAAATAATGGGAAGTTAGCAGCTGTAATTACTCAAAATATTGACAGTCTGCATGAAATGGCAGGAAGTAAAAAAGTGTTGAAATTACATGGTTCAGTTGATAAAAATACTTGTACGGAATGCGGGAAAAAGTATAATCTTGAAGATTTTTTAAAGCTTTGTAATGATATTCCTCACTGCACTGAATGTAACGGGATTATAAAACCCGATGTTACACTGTATGAAGAAAGTCTTGATATGGCTGTTTTTAATGAAGCTATTTATTATATATCTCAGGCGGATACTCTCATTATTGGGGGGACTTCTCTTGTTGTTTATCCTGCTGCTTCATTAGTTCAGTATTTTAAAGGAGATAATCTTGTACTTATTAATAAATCATCTACACTTCAGGACAATTACGCAAATCTTGTTATTCATGACAGTATTGGAAAAGTATTCGGTCAGCTCAAATAAATGTTTGTGGGAAAAATTTAAACGATTAGAAGTAATAAAAATAAATAATATAATAAAATTTTATAGAAATGAAAGGAGTTAGATAATGGTACAAGTACTTTTTGTATGCTTAGGAAATATATGCCGTTCGCCAATGGCGGAAGCAGTTTTCAGAAAACTGGTGAATGACGAGGGATTAGATAATCAGATTTATATAGATTCGGCAGCGACAAGTTCGTGGGAACATGGAAATCCCGTCCATAGGGGTACGAGGGAACGCCTTAAAAGAGAGAATATCAGTACAGACGGAATGTATTCCCGTATTTTGAATGATGATGATTTATCTGCCAATTATATTATAGGAATGGATAAAAGCAACATTGAAAATATCAAAAAATTTTTGAAAAATCGATATTCAGGAAAAGTACAGCGTCTGCTTGAATTTGCAGGAGAGGATAGAGATATTCTTGACCCGTGGTATACTGATGATTTTGATACTACTTATAATGATGTGGTAAAAGGCTGTAAGGCATTATTGAATTTTATAAAAAAATATGATTTGAGTATAAAGTGATAAATAATGTGAGGAATTTTATAAATATTATTCTTCACATTACTTATTTTATCTGTTAATATTTTCTATTTCATATTTTTCAAAAAGCTCAAATATCTGGCGTCTTCTGTTAATCTCCATTTTCAGATAAATATTATGTATATGTGTCTTTACAGTTCCAAGAGATAAAAACAGTCTACTTGCTATTTCTTTGTTCTGTTTGTGTTCCAGTAGTAATTCACAGATTTCTTTTTCTCTTTCGGTGAGTTTATAATATTTAAAAAAATTTTCATATAGATTATTATTTCTACTCTCATCGATTTCTTTTCTAAAAATTTTGTTGTTATAATAATCATGAATAAAATAATAACAGCATAGAATACTTATTATTATTGAAAAAATATCTTCGCAAATATTTCTGTTCTGAATTTTTATTTCTAAAATATTATATTTATCAACATTAAAAATTACAAATGTATCTTCTAAGAGAATAGCTATTCCAAAAATAATACAGACTGCTCCAATCCATTTTAAATATTTTTGAATTATTAAAGAATATTTTTCGGCACTTTTATCCGATTTTATTTCATTTAATCCTTTGACAGCTAAAAAACCTATATATATTAGGAATAACTGGTTTGGCAGATAATATAGATAAACTTTCAAAGCAGTATTAGGCAAAAAATGAAGAATAACCATCCAAATAAGAATTATCAGCTGTATAATATATTGAAATAATTTTGTTTTTTTCTTTGTAATTATTGATAAAATCCATAATTGGCAGTAATTATTTCCTATATAAATAACAGTTTTTATAAAAGAAGCTCCCATAAAAACTTTATTGTAAGCATTGGCAAAAGGTGTAATTAATTCTGTCATTGATATGACTAAATTATCAAGGACAAAAAATAGCATATAAAATGAAATAGCTAAAAATAATAATCTGTTCTTATAGTTTTTTTCTTTTAAAAAATTATTTATAGATAATGTCATTGTAAATGAATAAAGAATAATTAAAAAAATATTATAAATATAGATTAGGACTTCCAAATTTATCACCTTCTTAAAAGGATTATATTTTTATTATAACACATTTCCCTAATGTTTTAACTAATCTTTATGTCTAAACCTTGCTAAACTTTTTATATTTTAGGATTATTTCCGTAATAAAATTATGTAATTAGAAGCATTACAGCTATATTATTTAGGATATAAGCCAAGTTTAAAACATAAAGTTTATAGTAAACTTCTGATAGAAAAAATATAATGTAAATGTAAAGTAAATGTAAAAATAAATTTTATTGGAGGTAATCTATGAACAAGAAAGACTATATTACAACTGAAAACTATACAAAAGAGGAATTACTTTATATTGCCGATTTATCATTAAAATTAAAGGATTGTATAGACAATGGCTATTATCCTCAATTACTCAAAAATAAAACATTAGGAATGATTTTTCAGCAGTCTTCTACAAGGACAAGAGTATCGTTTGAAACAGCTATGACCCAGCTGGGAGGACATGCACAGTATCTGGCTCCGGGACAGATACAGCTGGGAGGACACGAAACTATTGAAGATACAAGTCAAGTTCTTTCCCGTCTAACTGATATTCTAATGGCACGTGTTGAACGTCATAAAAGTGTGGTAGATTTAGCAGCTTATTCCTCCGTACCTGTCATTAACGGTATGTCCGACTACAATCATCCTACTCAGGAATTAGGTGATTTGTGTACTATTATCGAACATCTGCCCAAAGGCAAAAAGCTGGAAGACTGTAAAGTGGTTTTCGTAGGAGATGCTACACAGGTCTGTTTTTCACTCGGTCTGATTACAACGAAAATGGGAATGGAATTTGTACATTACGGGCCTGAGGGATTTCAATTAAATGATATGCACAAAGCGAAACTGGATGAAATCTGTAAAGTTTCAGGAGGGAAATATACAGTAACTGACAATGAAGATTCAATTGTCGGGGCAGATTTCCTTTATACGGATGTCTGGTATGGATTATACGAAGCTGAACTGTCAGAGGAAGAACGTATGGGGATTTTTTTTCCTAAATATCAGGTAGATAATAAAATGATGATGAAAGCGGGCAAAAATTGCAAATTTATGCACTGTCTGCCTGCAACAAGAGGAGAAGAAGTAACTGATGAAGTAATGGACGGAGCAAATTCTATCTGTTTTGATGAGGCGGAAAACCGTTTGACTTCGATTCGGGGTTTATTAGTTTATCTTTTAAGGGATTATGTTGAAAAAAATCCATATAATTTAGAAAAACAAATGAAAGCAAAAACAGAATTTGAAAAGTTTTTGAAATAATAAGAGTTAAGAATTAATTGGAGCAAAATAATCGAAATATAATATTTAATATTTATCTTTTCTATGTATTCGGAAAAGGAAAAATATTCAGGAAAGGAAAAGATATGGAAAATAATAAAAAATTCAGTCTGTTCAGTGCTATTTTATCTGTAATTTGTGTAGTCTTTGTTGCCGAAGCTGCGGCCCCTGTAGCTGCTATCGGAAATTCCCAATTTTTCTGGTGGATTTTTTTACTTATTGCATTTCTTCTGCCTTACGGGCTTATTTCATCGGAGTTAGGTACAACATATATTGGAGATGGAGGAATATATGATTGGGTTACAAAAGCATATGGTCATAAATGGGGGGCAAGGGTATCATGGTTTTACTGGATTAATTTTCCTTTATGGCTTGCTTCCCTCGCAGTAATGTGCCCCGGTTTGTTGTCTATAATCACAGGCATGGAATTTTCAGTTTTTGTACAAATTATTATTGAGCTGATTTTCATATGGGTTATAGTCTGGATAAGTTTTTATAGAGTAAGTGACAGTATATGGATATTAAATGGTGCCGCAGTCATAAAAATGATTTTGGCATTGCTGGTCGGAGGATTGGGAGTGTATACAGCCCTGACTCGAGGAATGGCTAATGAAATAACGTTAAAATCACTTCTTCCTTCTTTCAACTTAAACAGTCTGTCTTATATTTCAGTCATTATTTTTAATTTGCTGGGCTTTGAAGTCATTTGTACTTTTGCCGATGATATGGAAAATCCAAAAAAACAGATTCCCCAATCAATTATTGCCGCAGGCTTGGTAATCGCGGGAATTTATATTTTTTCTGCATTCGGAATAGGAGTTGCAATTCCTACAGAACAGATTAGTACAAGCAGTGGAATGATAGACAGTTTCAAACTTTTAACAAATTCCACAGGAGGTTGGTTTATTATTACAATGGCATTCCTATTTTTACTGACTTTATTCGGAAATATGATTTCATGGTCATTGGGCGTCAATAATACAGCCTGTTATGCCGCAGAAAACGGAGATATGCCTGTATTTTTTAAAAAAAGAAGTAAAAAAAGTAATATGCCGATAGGCTCTGCAATTATGAATGGAGTAGTGGCATCGGTAATAGTTATGATTGCACCTATTTTACCTAATCAGGATTTATTTTGGTCATTTTTCTCATTAAATCTCGTGATGTTTCTGTTATCCTACATTCCTATTTTCCCTGCATTTTATAAATTAAGAAAAATTGATCCTGTTACTCCGAGACCTTTTAAAGTCAGTGGAAATGATACTATGTTGAAAATTCTAATAATTACTCCGATGATACTCATAATAATTTCATTAATTTTCACAGCAGTACCTCTCTCATTTGATACGGAAACATTGTCAAAACAGTTACCTATTACCATAGGGTCAATAATTTTTATTATAATTGGAGAATTTATTATAAAAATCAAAAAAATAAAATAAATTAAAGAAAGAAGGTAATAAAATGGCAAAAAGAATTGAAAAAACTACCCCCAAAAATGACGGATTTAGAATGCCGGCAGAATACGAACCTCAGGAAAAAGTCTGGATAATATGGCCTGAGAGACCTGATAACTGGAGAAACGGTGGAAAACCTGCTCAAAAAGCTTTTTCAGAAGTTGCAAAAGCAATAAGCAAATTCACCAAAATGAATGTTCTTGTATCACGTGAACAGTTTCAGAACTGTCGTAGACAGCTTCCGCCTGAAATAACGGTTTATGAAATGTCAAATAACGATGCATGGGTTCGAGACTGTGGGCCGACTTTCCTCATTAATGACAGAGGCGAACTTCGTGCCGCTGACTGGAAATTCAACGCATGGGGTGGATTGGTAGACGGTTTATATTTTCCATGGGATCAGGATGATTTGATTGCCCAGAAAGTCTGTGAAATAGAAAATGTAGATTCTTATCGTACTTCAGATTTTGTATTAGAGGGAGGTTCTATACATGTTGACGGAGAAGGAACTGTTCTGACAACTGAAATGTGTTTATTGAGTGAAGGAAGAAATCCTCATATGACACGTGAAGAAATTGAAAAAAAATTGTGTGATTATTTAAACTGTGAAAAAGTCTTATGGTTAAAAGACGGAATAGATCCTGAAGAAACTAACGGTCATATTGATGATGTGGCTTGCTTTGTTGCTCCCGGAGAAGTAGCCTGTATTTATACCGAAGATAAAGACAGTCCATTTTATGAGGCTGCTCAAGATGCATATAGACGCTTATCTGAAATGACTGATGCCAAAGGACGTAAACTGAAAATACATAAAATTTGCTGTCCTATAAAAAATGTTACAATAAAGGGAGATTTTGACATTGATTATGTGGAAGGAACTCTTCCGCGTGAAGACGGAGATATATGTATCGCTTCTTATATGAATTTTCTCATTACAAACAATGGTGTTATTGTACCTCAATATGGAGATGAGAATGATACTTTGGCACTAAAACAGATTAAAGAGATATTTCCTGATAAAGAAGTAGTCGGCGTAAATACTGTAGAAATAGTATATGGTGGAGGTAATATTCACTGTATTACTCAACAGCAGCCTAAGAGAACTGTTTAGAGTTCTAAACTAAGGAAGAGAATTGTCTCAAAAACATAAAAAAATTAGTAATATAAAAAAATAACATTTATGAAATTCTTCAAAATTTTACAATGAAAAATAGAAGTAAATCGTAGAAAAAATGAACTATCTGAGCCACAAGGCGAGTTTTCATTTTTTCAAAAGTGAACGAATGTTTTTTATGAGTAAAATTTTACCAAATAAATAAATGTTATTTTTTATACTATAGAATTTTATATTTTGAGGTACTTTCTTATTTTAATTTTTACCATTCAGCTTTTGTACCGTCATAATGTTTCCAGTTAGGATTACTCCAGTTCAGTCCTTCCAGAGATACTTCTTTTACTTTGTCTTCATTTATTATCAGTCCAAGCCCCGGTTTAGTAGGAATATCCACAAATCCGTCTTTATATTGGAATATTTCCTTATTTTCAACGAAATCCAGTAAATCAAAACCTTTATTATAATGAATACCTAAAGACTGTTCCTGTATGAAAACGTTAGGACTGCATATGTCTACCTGCAACGTTGCTGCCAATGCCACAGGTCCGTATGGTGCATGAGGAGCCGCAGCTATATCATATGCTTCAGCCATTGCTATTATTTTTCTTGTTTCCGATATTCCTCCTGCCAGAGCCACATCGGGTTGTATTATATCAATGTACCCTGATTTAAATATATCCTTAAATCCCCATCTTGTATACATTCTTTCACCTGTAGCCAGAGGAGTTACAACGTGTTCGGCAACATCTCTGAAAGCTTCCTGATTTTCTGTCAGGACTACTTCTTCTAAAAACATCGGTCTATATTTTTCAAGCTCCTTAGCCAGAACTTTTGCCATAGGCTTATGAACTCTTCCGTGAAAATCTATCCCTATATTGAGCTTATTTCCAAATGTTTCTCTCAAAGCCGCAACTCTTTCCACAACCTCATCCACTTTTTTAAAATTATCTATATAATGAAGTTCTTCAGTAGCATTCATCTTTATGGAATCAAATCCTCTGTCAACTCTATCTTGAGCATCTTTTACGACGTCACTCGGTCTATCTCCTCCAATCCACGAATATACTTTTATCTTATCCCTTGCCGAGCCTCCCAGCAGTTCATAGACAGGTGCGTTGTAAAATTTACCTTTTATGTCCCACAGAGCCATTTCTATTCCTGAAACTATTGTCATATTTATAGGACCTCCCTTAAAAAAGACTCTGAACAGTTCCTGCCATATTTTTTCAATTTCGAGGGGGTTTCTACCCATTATCCTTTTAGCCATTTCTTTTGCTCCGGCTACGACTGTTTCAGTTTTAGTTCCCGAAACCATTTCTCCCCAACCTTCAAGACCATTATCGGTAGTTATTTTTAGGAATATCCATCTCGGCTTTACGGTATAAACTGTTATATCTGATATTTTCATTTTTTCCTCCTCAAATTATACAACTGAACTTTTTCTTATTTTTTTTATTTTTTCCAGATAATACCAAGTCCCTGTAAATACTGCGAACAAAATAGGAATACTAATAAACAGATTACTTGTAAATACTTTGTATATTAGATAGCTCACTGTCAAACTTGTTGCCGCGAAGGAAGAAATATAAGTTCCTCCTGACGAGGATAAATCGAGTCCCACATTAATTGCGAGTTGAGTCAGTACGGGAGCTGTTACTGTTCCTGCAAGAAGAATGGCTCCTGTACATGCCAGTCCTATTATAATATTTTTAAATAAATTTCCTCTTGTCAGTGCCACAACTAAAGCTACTCTGAAAGGAACTACTGCCAAATCGGCAAAAGGCAACATTCTGTTTCCCGGTAATACTACTGAAAGCAGTATTGTCAGAGGTATTACTATCAGTGCTGTTGTTATGACATCAGGATTTCCTACAACTACAGCGGCATCCAGTCCAATAAGAAATTTTCTTCCCTTGAATTTTTCCTGTGTAAATTTTTTGGCAGCCTCGGATATAGGCATAAGTCCTTCCATAAATAACGAAGTCATTTTAGGGATAAGCATCATAACTGCCGCCATACTTACAGCAAGATTACATATATCAGTTATCGAATATTTTGCTAGTAATCCTATTATTGCTCCTAATATCAGTCCCATCATCATAGGTTCTCCGAAGAATCCTAAGTATTTTTTAGCATCTTTCACTGAAAAGTTTATTTTATTGATTCCCGGAATTTTATCCAGCAGGGCATTCAGAGGGGCTGCGATTATAACCGAAGATAATGCCGACATTGTAGGCAGCGACACTCCCGGAAGTCCGAAATAGTCTTCTACTAAAGGAGCAGTCCAGTCCGACAGCTTGAATGTTATTATAGCCATAACGATTGAAGCCAGTATCGCATAAACTATATTATGAGTTACTTCAAAAACCATAATTCCTACTATTGCCAGATGATGATAATTCCATATATCCACGTCTAAAGTGTCTGTAGCTTTCAATATAAGCATTACAATATTAGTTATTAATATGGCAAATATCAGGATTGCTATTATCGGTGAAGACCATGTTACAGCTGAGATAGCTCCCCAACCCACATCTATAGTGTCTAATTTTATTCCGAAATTTTCTACCATAGCTTTTGCCGCAGGTCCTAAATTTGATGAAAGCAGATTGATGACCAGTTTTATCCCTATAAAACCTATTGCTATTGTCAATCCTGAACGAAATGCTCTTGATAAAGGAACTCTGAAAATAAGACCTATCACTGTTATTATTATCGGTAATAGAACCGTCGGTCCTGCTTTTAATAATGTGTCAAATACTCCATATAAAAAATTCATGTTTTATCTCTCCTTTTATTTTTAACTTTTTAAATTATCCAATATTTCCTGTATTGTTTCTTCTTCTCCTATTCCTGTCAGCAGGGAAATAGCTCCTATTGACGGAATACTGACTTCTCCTCCTGTAAATTTTCCTGTTGTTACTAATAAATCATAATCTTTATACTTGGACTCCACTTCCAACAGTTTGCATTGAGAAATCATAACGGGAATTCCGTTGATTTCACAGGCTTCTTTTATTTTAGTGGATACAACTGTGGAAGTTGCTATTCCATTTCCGCATGCTACCAGTATTTTTTTCATAATAATCTCCTATAATAAATGTTTTGATATAATTTTATAAATTTCTTCTTTACTATCTTCTTTTATAAGCTGATTTAATGTTTCCCTGTTTTTTATCATTTCTATAATTTTTCCCAACATATCAATATGCCCGTGAGGACTGTCCAATGCGAGCATTATTATAATTCGGACAGCTGTACTGTTTTCAGGTTCTTCCATTTTATTGAAATCTATGGGATTTTTCAGAATTCCTACTGCAATGGCAGCTTCATTTACATGCTTGACATCCACGTGAGGAATGGCAACATTTATTTCTCCGGTTTCCAGTCCTGTAGGATATTCTTCTTCCCTTTTGATAAGGGCTTCGCCGTATGTATCTTTTACAAATCCATTTTTCCTCAATAATTCTGCCATTTCAGCAAGAACTTCGTTCTTTTTTAAAGTGCTTTCTTTTTTATAAATAAGCTCTTTATTAAAATTTATATGCTCACTCATAAAGTTTGACTCCTTTCTCTATATTTCGAGATTATTAATAAAATCTTTTAAAGATTTTTCAAGATTTTCTGCATTTTCTGATAATATATCTTCTTTATTGAATATCCCCGAAGCTATTCCCGCATATTTAGCACCGCTTTTAAAATAGTCGTTTACATTTTCCCTGTTTATTCCTCCTACTACCATTACAGGCAGCTCACCTAAAGGAGCAATTATATCCGAGATATATTTTTTTCCCAGTCTGTCAGCAGGAAATATTTTTACAATATCCGCTCCGTCTCTGAAACTTTGTATTATTTCAGTGGGAGAAAATGCTCCCGGTACAGTTATTACTTTCTTTGATTTACAGAAATTTAAAATTTCTTTTTCGAGCATAATTGGAGATAAAATAAAAGTCGCTCCTGCATTTACTGCTTCTTTTGCTTCTTCCATAGTAATAACCGTTCCTGCTCCGATTAATATTTTTTCGCCGAATTCTGTTTTTATTTTTTTTATTATTTCGGCGGCTTTTTCAGTATTCATCGTTATCTCTACTGAATTAATACCGTTTTTTACTAAAATACTGACTATCAGGCGTATCTGTTTATAGCTGTATCCCCTCAGTATAACTGTTATTTTGGGAAATTCCTGTACATTCATAATTCCCTCCTTACACTAATATTTTATCTTTGCCTTTATATAAAGCAAGAACCGTGCCAACTAATTGACCGGTTCTGTATTTTTACATAATATTTTTAAGATTTCTTCTTTTGTCTTTGCATTTCTTATTGTATTTACTGTGTTTTCATCTGATATTATTTTATATAGCTGTTCAAAATATTTTTTTGAGTTTTCATTTAAAGCTAATAAAAATACAATATCAGCCATATTCGCTCCGTCCCATATTACGGGTTTGTCCAATTTTGTTATGAAAATACACGGTTCATTGACAAATCTGCTTTCTCCATGAGGTATTGCTATACCGCCATTCAGATAAGTAGCGACTGAACTTTCTCTTTTATAGACACTTAGTAAAAATTCATCCTTTACCATTCCTTTTTCTTTCATTTTACCAATCATTGTATCTAATATTTCCTCTTTATATTTCAAGTCGCTCAGTCGGATAAAATCTGTATTCAGTATTTCGTATAAATTATTTTTATTAAAAGCAATTTTTCTTTTCAAAATTTCTCTTATTTTTTTAATTCCTTTAAGCTGATAGGCTTCTTCAATGGAAATAAAATCCAGATTGTTTATTTTTTCATCGGTTTCAAACGTTCCGATAACTGCCAGGATCTCGTATTTTCTGTTTAGCTGTTTTATTATTTCTTCGGTGTTTTCTCCTTCAATGTATCCTTTTGTTATTATTTCCACTTCATCCAGAACACTTTTCAGTCTTTCACTCAAATGATTTTTTAAGTTCTGTGCGGCTCCTTGCCCTGTTATACAGAGGCAGAGTATTATTTTCTTTTTTTTCAATCCGTTATTCTTTTCAGTCCTTGTATTTTTTTCATCTATTTCGGCTGCTATTTCTTCGATATTCTCGGACGTATACAGGACTTTTCTCATACATTCTATGACCATTAGTGTGTCAACTCTGCCTATGATTTTTACATTTATACCTGTTCTTTCCTTGATTTTTTCTTCAAAATTGAGCAGCGAACCCATATCTGCCAATATAATGCAGCCTTTTCCCCTGTCAATCTGTCTGACTAGATTTACAGTTTTTTCAAACATATACTGAGGTGTATCCGAAAAGTCCATTTCCAGCCCGATTGCATATTCCTCATTTAAAACTCTATTTGCAACATCAGCCATACCTGTCGCCACTTTTCCGTGCGATAGGACAATCAACCCTATTTTTTCATTATATTTACTGTTTTTTCTAAATTCTTTCAGATACATTGCGATAAGTCCTATTTCTGAAAGAGGAAAATTCAGATAGCATTTTTCATTTATTATTTTCAGCATTTTTTCTGCTATTTTCATTTCGGCTTCATTACTTATTTTGAAATTTTCCGAAACAGATACGTTAATCTGTTTTCCTTCCTTTATTCTGTCAATAGACGTTTTTATATGAACTGAAAGGGGGAACACAATCTGGGAATTCAGGTCCGGAAAGCTTATCTTTGCCAGCTCATAAGCTTTTACGACCGATTCCAAAACTTCCTCTCCTACTATCTGCTGCAATTCCTTATAGTTGAATTCTTTTTTATTGAATTTCATGATGTTTTCGAGAAATTCTTTTTTTACTTCCTCTTCCAAGAGAATATTTATTTTTTTAATTTCTATTCCTTTTTCTTTCAGCTCATCATACTTTTTTTCTATTTTCTGATATATATTTGAATTTCCTATTTGGGAAATATTTTTATTTGAAATTCGTTTATTGTTTTTATCGGGTAAAATGACGTATTCGTCTTCTAACAGGTTTTTAATTTTTAGATTCAGTCTTCTTCTTGAAACGTCTATAAAAAATTCTTTTTTTATTTCTATTTCTTCTTTATTTTCGATTTTTGACTCTAAAAATGCTTTGGCACAGCTCACCTGAATTTCGGATTTCAGTTGACCTATATTTCCGGGATAGACTACTTCCAGAAAATTTTCTATTACTTCCTTTTTTATGCGTATTTTCTTTTTCAGTCTCAGACTTTCTTCGTATAGGAAATATTTTATAAGTTCGAGTTTTTCTTCGGGAGTTCTTTCATTTAAAGGAGGTATTTTTATACTCATAGGTATTCTTCTTCTGAATGTCAGGAGTAAGGCACTGTCAGGAGCTTCCGTAGTAGCCGCTATAATCATTATTTTACTTTTTCTGTCTGTATTCACTTCTCCAAGTCTGCGATATCTCCCTTTGTCCATAAGGGAAAACAGGATTTCCTGTCCTTCAGAGGGGAGCCTGTGTATCTCATCTAAAAAAAGAATTCCGCCGTTACATAATTCGACTATCCCTTTTTTATCCTCATCGGCACCTGTAAAAGCTCCTTTGGAATATCCGAAAAGCTGGGAAATTAATAATTGAGGATTATCGGCATAGTCTGCACAGTTAAACTCAAAATAAGGGGCATTATCGGAAAAATTGTCGGTAATTATCGCATAAGAGTGGGTCAGTTCAGCCAGATAGCTTTTTCCTACTCCCGATTCACCGTAAATTATAGTATGCAGTCCTTTCGGAGGATACATTACTGCCGCTTTCAGTTTATCAATACTATTTTTTAGACTTTTATCATAACCTATAAATTTTTCAAAAATATTTTCCTCATTTTTTGCAGGTTTTATTATTTTTTTAAAATTTTTTCTTTCATTTTCAGCCATTTTTTTATAATCGTGGATTATCTTATCGCTTTTTATTTCTTTTTCGGACATTTCGGTATAATCGGAAATTATTTCACTGTATACCCTATCTACAGCATATTTTCCGATATTATATCCTATTTCATTCAATTTTTTTGTCAATTTTCTGTTTGATATTTTTCCTTCTTCTTTCAGGATTATTCCAATATCCTTTTTTAGTCTGTCCGTATTTCTTTCTCTCGAATTTAAAATTTTTTGCTCTATTCTGATTTTAGTTATGATTTCTCTGCTTGTTTTCAATTTTTCAGAAATTTCTTCATCGGTCAGAGGATTTCTTTTATCCTCTTTTTCAATTATATTAATAATTTTTTCCACTATTTCAGTTTCTTTCATTATTTTTCCCTGCCTATTTTTCTAATATTCTTATTACCTATTTTCAGTTCTTTCCTGTATTTTGAGACTGTTCTTCTGGAAATTTCTATTTTATACTTTTCATTAATGTATTCAGAAATTTTTTTATCACTGTATACGCTATTATTTTCACTTTCTTTCTTTATAATTTCACTGATATATTTTTTTATGGTTATGGAACTTATATTATTTTTTTCTCCGTCAATCATTTCTTTGGAAGTATATCCTGTTGAAAAAAAAGATTTCAGGGCTGTCATTCCTCTTGGCGAATCGAGATATTTATTTTTCACCGCTCTGCTTATGGTTGATTCATGGACATTCATTTCCATGGCAGCATCTTTCTGCCTTATAGGGATGATTTCTCCTTTTTTTTCAAAGTACCTTATCTGTCTGTTCAGAATAAACTTTCCTATCTCATATAATGTAGAGTTTCTTTTTTCAATGCATTCCCTTATAAAATTAATTTTTTTGATTTTTTCATTTAAATATTCTTTTATTTCCTTATCTTCCGATTTTTCGGCAAGGATTGCATATGTTCTGTTTATTCCTATACTTTTATATATTTTTTCATTTAGCTCTATTTCCCATTTGCCGCTTTTCTTTTTTATAATAATATCAGGAAAAATATATTCCGTTTTCTCATAAGGATTTTCTTCTAACGGTTTTAATTTTAATTTTTTTATTATACTAATGTATTCAAAAAATTTTTCTTCGGATACATTCAATTTGTTGCATATCATTGCTTTGTTTCCTATATTTTTCAGATAAATTTCTATTAATTTCATAAGTTTTGTGTCTTTTATTCCTTTTTTATACAACTGGTATTTAAAGAAATCTTTCAAATTCCTTGTGCCTATTCCGTTAGGTTCAGTTTCTTTTACCAAATTCAGTATATAATGTACTTTTTCTTTGTTACAGTTCAGTTTTTTGGCTATTTCCTTTATCTCAATATTTAAAAAACCTGTTTCATCGACAGAATCCAATATATAATCTAAAATTTCGTTTTCTTCGGAAGAAAAAGCCGTATTATCTATCTGTAGTTTTATATTCTGTATAAAATCTTCTCTTGTTTTTTGCCGGGGTATATCTTTTCCGCTAAAAATATCCAAATTTTCTGATTTCTGTCCGAATTTTGAAAAAAAATATTCCTCATTTTCTATTTCCAATAGGGGATTTTCTTCTTTTTCCGCTTTTAAAAATTCAAACAGTTCAAATTTATTCATTTTTAAAAACTTTAAAGAGCTTAAATGTTTCTGCGAAAATTTCTGTTTTATTTTCAGACTGTTATTTAATTCCTGCTTTATTCTCATTTTATCTTCCCCCTTTTTTCTCTGTCTTTCTTCTCTGTTTACCTGATTATATTATATATCAGTTTTTATTTCAAATAAAAAAATGACAGATTATACTGTCAATCTATCTATTATATCTATCAAATATTACCCCTGTTTACAGCTTAATGCAATTCCTAACGGTGTTACAAACATAGGATTTTTAGGTTTTGTAGTCTTTATCCCCGTTTTATTTTCTATAATTTTTTCTATCCCGTCGAGACATGTTGTTCCCCCTACAAGGCAGATTTCATCTACTTTATAATCTTTTATATGCTTTTGAACTATCGAAGCCACTTTTTCAATTACAGGAACTAAAAGTCCAAAGACTTCGTCATAATTTTTTTTATTCCTTTTAAAAAGCTCCGCTTCTTCAAAAGACATACGGTATGCTCCTGCTATTACAAGGGAAAAGTGTGTTCCTCCTGTAGCTTCATCGGCAATATATACTACTTTGCCATCCTTAAATACTGAAATTCCTGTAGTTCCTCCCCCTACGTCGACGATAACTCCATTCTGAATTTGCAATGCTTCATTGGCGGCAGTAGACTCATCTGAAAGGTTCGTCAGCTCAAAGCCTGCAGCTTCTACAACATTTTTTACAGCTCCCCCGTCAATTTTTTCAGTTCTGGGAGGTATTGCTGCGGCTGCATAAATTAGAGTAACTCCCAATTTTTCTTCTATTTCTTCTTTCAGTTCCCTGACAATTCTTACAGCTCCTATATAATCGACAACCATTCCGTCTTTTACAACATTGGCATATCTATAAGCTCCTGCCACGGGTTTTTTGTTTTCATCAAGTACAGCAAGGACGATACATGATGTTCCCAAGTCTACTCCCGTATAGTAAGCTGAAGTTTTTTCCTTTATAGGGTTTTTTATGACTTTTTCAAATTCTTTCACTAATTTATTACAATAATCATAAGTTATTTTTTTGCTCATATTTTCTCCTGTTTTCTGTTTATTATTATTTTTTTATATTATTTTTTCAGTAACTCTGTTGTCTTTAAAAATTTGGATTATAAATTTTAGCTGTAAATCCGATTTTATTTTGTTTTATCAGAGTTCTGTAAATTATAGCAGAAATTAATAAATTCTGCAATTCATACAGCAGTTGTATTCCCAATTTTTAGAATAGCCCTATAAAATATAAGATTAGAAAAAACATAAAATAAAAAACTGTTAAATATTGGCAAATAAACTATTGTTTTTTAATGTTTATTTTTGTTGAAAATGATTTTATTTTAGATAAAATCCTGATAGATAAAATTTCATATATTGAAATATCCTTATTTTCAAAAAATTGAACTTGAAATATATAAAATATTGTGTTATATTGAAAAAAATAACATTCAGTATTTTGCAAAAATAATAAATCAAAAAACTAACATAGAACTAACATACATAGATAATGATAGATAAATATTTTTATTAATTTATTATATTATTCACTTGATAAAGTATAATAAATAAATTTTTCTAAGAAATATAATCCAAATACTTGTTTTCAAAAAATATATTTTGATATTCTATATATATTTTCTGATAAAATACTTTAAAAATAGGATATTTCAAAATATTTTATTTATATTTTTAAGAAAGGAGGTAAATTTAAGAAAGTAAGATAAAAAAATCTTAGAAACAAAAAAGTTTAATATAAAATAGAAAGGGAGATGATATAATTATGGCAGAACTTTATGATTTAGAAAGCAACACATTAATTAATAATCCAAATAACCGAGCTGTAAATTCGACGGATATCCAATCAATATATGAAAAAGTGATAACAATCGGTATGGAAGATGAAACTATAAAACGGGTTTCTAAAAATGGACAGCTTTATTATGAAATAAAAGAACCAATAGTTTATAAAAACCCTGATGATAAAGTAAAAGGAAAATTTGTTTTAGCAGAAATTGACGGACAATATAGATTATTTATTGTAAGGAAAGATAAAAAAGCTGTTGCTGTACCTTTTGGAGAATTTATAAGTCAAGAAGGAAAATCCGTTTTTGACTACATAATCAAAAATAAACCAATGGACAAAGCTGTTTTTACACATGTTCATTTTAGAAGTGATGAAAAAAGTCATTATATGACTAAAAATGAAATGAAAAAGCTGACAAAATATTATTCTGTTTTCAATAATTCTCAAAAAGTAGGAGAAGCTATATTAAAATATTTGAAAGAGGGAGACCAGACATTGGATCAGGTCGCGGATATATGGTCAGGTTCAGGAGAAAATAAATATAATTTTTGTCAGGAAATACGTGCCCATGCACATTTATTATTAAATACCGAACAGGCTGCTAAGTTTTTAAAATTTGGAAATTTTATTAAATATCAATATGAGGAGGAAAAACAAAATTTTATGGAAGCACTTGCAAATTCATTTAAATTGAAGTTTCCTGATTTTTCGCTTATTAAAAAAAATATTGATAAATTTTTGAATAATATAAAGATTTTTGATGAAAAGCATTATAATTCCGCCGGAATGGCTGATATGTCAAGAGAAGATAAAGGAAAGTCGGAGAAAATTATTATGGATTTATTTTGGGGAGAAAATAGTGATGAAGTAAAACAAAAAATTTTGGATATTTTTGATAAATCGGAAGAACATAAAACTAACCCCGGTCGTTCCCGTTAATTCAATATTTTATATAAAGAATTAAAAAGGAGCAAATAATGAGAAAAAAATTAGAAATATTACTTATTATAATATTATCAGCTATTTTAATGTTTCTTCTTCCCATTTTTATTTATACTTTTATGCAGAAACCGCAGTCCAAATTTGTAATAGCAGGACTGGAAAAAGTATATAACAGTAAAGATAAAACTATTGATGATTTATGTCGTGATTATTATGAATTATCTTATTATTATAAGGAAAATAATATTGAATATTATAGAAAAATAGTATTAAATAAAATGTCTTCTAACTTTTGGACAGGAATATTTATAAGTGATATTAATGATAATTATAAAAAGGAAATGATTTATTATAAAGACGGAAAATATTATGAATCCGATACTGATAAAGAAAGAGAAGATTTAAACAAAATGATGAGACCTTATTTTCAAAATGATATTTTCAGTTATGATGAATTTGAAGTTGAAAATGAAGTAGATGATTTTGGACCTCCACCTGTTCCTGCATTATATGCAAAATACAAAGACAATAAGTCATTTAATGATTATTTTTCTAAAATTGGTGGAGTAACTAATGAAAATGAAAATATAATTATATATGCAAAATATCAAAATGATGATAAAGAACCGATAACTTCCCGAGGCTATTTTGAATTGTATCTTGAAAGAAAACATGAATATTTAGTAGAAAGTTGCCTTTTAAAAGATTATTGATAGATAATATCAATAAAACAGGAGCAAATAATGAGAAAAAAATTAGAAATATTACTTATTATAATATTATCAGCTATTTTAATGTTTCTTCTTCCAATTTTTATCTATTCTTTTATGTATAAACCACAGTCCAAATTTGTAATAGCAGGACTGGAAAAAGTATATAATAACAAAGATAAAACTATTGATGACTTATGTCGTGATCATTATGAGTTATCTTACTCTTATTACAAAGATAATAACAGATACTATAAAAGTATAACTTTAAATAAAATGTATTCTAACTTTTGGACAGGAATATTTATAAGTTATATTAATGGAAAAGTTGATAAGGAAGAAAGAATTTATTATAAAAATGGAAAATATTATGAATCCGATACTGATAAAGAAAGAGAAGATTTAAATAAAATGATGAGACCTTATTTTCAAAATGATATTTTCAGTTATGATGAATTTGAAGTTGAAAATGAAGTAGATGATTTTGGACCTCCACCTGTTCCTGCATTATATGCAAAATACAAAGACAATAAGTCATTTAATGATTATTTTTCTAAAATTGGTGGAGTAACTAATGAAAATGAAAATATAATTATATATGCAAAATATCAAAATGATGATAAAGAACCGATAACTTCCCGAGGCTATTTTGAATTGTATCTTGAAAGAAAACATGAATATTTAGTAGAAAGTTGCCTTTTAAAAGATTATTGATAGATAATATCAATAAAACAGGAGCAAATAATGAGAAAAAAATTAGAAATATTACTTATTATAATATTATCAGCTATTTTAATGTTTCTTCTTCCCATTTTTATTTATACTTTTATGCAGAAACCGCAGTCCAAATTTGTAATAGCAGGACTGGAAAAAGTATATAACAGTAAAGATAAAACTATTGATGACTTATGTCGTGATCATTATGAATTATCTCATCTTTTCAGAATAACTCTATAAAATATAAAATTAAAGATTATTAAATATTAGTAAACAGACTATTATTTTTTAATCTTTATTTTTTGTTAGAAATAATTTTTATTTCAGATAAAATCTTGGTATATAGAGTTTTATAGATTAAAATAGCCTTATTTTTAAAAAAATCAGCTTGAAAAACACGAAATATTGTGTTATATTTTAAAAAATAAACAACATATAGTATATGATGTGTTACAAAAAATAAAAAATCAAAGAACAGAAGAAAAGAAACTGAAGAAAAAATTATGACTAATAAATCATCGTCAAGTTAAGAAAATATCAGGAGGAAATCATAATGCAAATATCCGAACCATTGAAAAATATAATTGACGGAATAATAACTGTCGAAAAAAATGATATAAATAATGAAAATGCAAATATGTCTTCCATGACACCGGCAGGGCAGATGATGAGATTTGCAAGTGAGGTTTCCAAAATGTATGCTTTGGAAAATCTGATTTCACCCAAATTTTCTGAGGCACATCGGAAAGGGGAAATACATATTCATGACCTTGACTATTATCCGAGCAAGACTACTACATGTCTTCAGTATGATCTGGCCGATATGTTTGAACACGGTTTTCAGACAAAGCATGGATATATCAGGGAAGCTAAGAGTATAAGTACTTATGCAACTTTAGCCACAATCATTTTTCAGACAAATCAGAACGAGCAGCATGGAGGACAGGCTATACCTGCATTTGATTTTTATATGGCAAAAGGAGTGTTGAAATCGTTCCGAAGACATTTCAGATATAGAATTTTGAGCTTTCTCTCCCTTGATTATGTTGATGAAACAAATAAAAAAGTAAAATCTTTTATAAATGAAAATATTCATACAATATTGCCTGATGACAATGCTGCACAAAAAATATCCGAACATCTGAATATTGAAAAATCACAGATTAAAAGATTACTGGAAATCGCCTATGATGACACAAGACTTGAGACTTATCAGGCAATGGAGGGATTTCTGCATAATCTGAATACTATGCATTCCCGCGGAGGAAATCAGGTCGTATTTTCATCAATCAACTATGGAACCGATTATTCCGAAGAAGGAAGAATGGTAATAAGAGAGCTTTTAAAAGCGACTGAGGACGGTCTCGGGAAAAGAGAAACTCCTATATTTCCAATACAGATTTTTAAAGTAAAAGAAGGGCTTAGCTATTCGGAAGAAGATTATAATTTTGCAATGGAAAATATTGAAAAAATCGATGATATGTTGGACGGAAAAATAAAATTTCAGACACCAAATTTCGATCTTTTATTACTGGCGTGCAGAACTACGAGCAGAAGATTGTTCCCGAATTTTCTGTTTTTAGATACTTCTTTCAACAGTCATAAGTTATGGGATATAAATGACCCTCTCAAATATAGATATGAAGTAGCTACAATGGGTTGCAGAACAAGAGTATTTGAAAATCTGAATGGAGAAAAAAGCAGTTTGGGACGAGGAAATTTGTCATTTACAAGTATAAATTTTCCGAGAATAGCCGTTCAGACGAGAAAAAAAGTTGAAAATATGATAAATACAATGGTTTTCAGTAATGAACAGGAAAAACAGGATAAGAAGAATAAGCTGCTTGCAGGAGAATTTCAGACAAAAGTAAAGGAAATGACTTATTTTGTGGCGGAACAACTGCTTGAAAGATATAAATTCCAGCAGACGGCACTGGCAAAACAGTTTCCTTTTATGAGGGCTAATAATTTATGGAAAGGAATGGCAAAAGCTGACCCGAATGAAGAATTATACGATATTCTGAATACAGGTTCATTAAGTATAGGATTTGTAGGCGGTGCCAATGCGATGTATGCTCTTTTTGAGACAGAACATGGCAGCAGCAGTTTAGCTTACAACACTCTTTATGATACAGTGGAAATGATGAATGAAATAGCCGAAGAGTTGAGAAAAACATATAAACTGAATTATTCTATTTTGGCAACTCCGGCGGAAAGTCTGACGGGAAGATTCCTGAAAATTGATAAAAAAGAATTTGGAGAAATCGAAAATGTAACGGACAGGGATTATTATGTAAATTCTTTTCATATTGATGTGAGAAATAAGGTGGGCATATTTGAAAAAATTAAGAAAGAGGCACCTTTTCATAAGCTGACGAGCGGAGGACACATTACATATGTGGAACTGGACGGAGAAGCAAGAAAGAATTTGGGAGTAATACTGAAAATAGTAAAAACAATGAAAGATAGTGAAATCGGATACGGCTCCATAAATCATCCTGTAGATAGATGCAGAACATGCGGAACGGAGACTATAATATACGATGAATGTCCTGTTTGCGGAAGTCATGATATTTCCAAAATAAGAAGAATTACAGGGTATCTTACGGGAGATCTGGATTGCTGGAACAGTGCAAAAAAGGCTGAAGAAAAAGATAGAGTAAAACATGGATTGAGATAAAAATATTGGGAAAAAGTAAAAGGAAAGTGATTTTTATGGGTATAAAAAATGATTTCAGTTTAAGAATTTTAAAAACTTTTAAAGAAACAATAGTGGACGGAGTAGGTTTCAGATATTCCCTCTATTTTTCAGGCTGTATCCATAAATGTCCCGGCTGTCATAACGAAAAGTCTTGGAATCCGAATAATGGAGAGCTTGTAACTTATGAAATGCTTGAAGAAATTGCAAAAGAAATAAATGAAAATTCTATTCTGGACGGAATTACTGTCAGTGGCGGAGACCCTCTGTATAATCCTGTGGATATGCTCAAAGTGTTGAGATTTTTAAAAGAAAGAACAGGGAAAAATATATGGCTCTATACAGGATATACCCTTGAGAGTATAAAACTTGATAAAGACAGAAAAAAATGCCTTGAGTATATTGACGTATTGGTTGACGGGCCTTTTATAAAGCAGTTATATGCTCCTGACCTTGAATTTAGAGGAAGCAGCAATCAGAGAATTATTAAAAAATCAGAATTTAAGAATTACTTTTCTGAAGAAAACAGCAGTTTTCAAAAGAATATAATAAATAATGCAATGCATTAAAATCAGTCTGTTAATAGTAAAATATATTAAAATACATTTATTTAATAAAATTTTGCTTAGTAAAAAATATAAAACGGTTACTTATAAAGAAAAAATAATAAAATAGCCAAAAATTTGA
This sequence comes from Pseudoleptotrichia sp., assembly GCF_057270515.1. NCBI lineage: Bacteria > Fusobacteriati > Fusobacteriota > Fusobacteriia > Fusobacteriales > Leptotrichiaceae > Pseudoleptotrichia > Pseudoleptotrichia sp. The sequence continues at coordinate 95,131 of NZ_DBHIXS010000004.1, forward strand.
ACATATTATTTTTTCTACCTGATGTTTTATGTTTTTTATAGTAAAATTTCAATAAATTTTATAAATGTATTTTTTTGTTTGTATTTCATTCGTGTTTAAAATGTAAAAAATACTTGATAAAGATATAAGTATGGCATATAATGATTGTGTAATAAACAGGTTATGTGATATATATATAATATAAATAAATATAAGGCGAATGAACATGATAAAATTAAATATCAAAAATAAATGTGAGTAAATAAACACGAATGAATAAATATGAGATAATTAAGTATAAAAAAATCTTGATAAAAAATAAAGAAAAGAAGAAAAATAAGAAAAATAAGAAAAAATAAAAAAGAAAAAAACAAATGAAAAACAGAAAAAATATCGGAGAAAAAAATGATAAAAGGAAGTAATGATAAGAATTGTAATAAAGAAAGTATTTATACGATAGACTACGATAAAATCGTAATTTTTAAGGAAAGAATAAAAAGGTTTACGGTAACTTTTGATTTTAAAAATAATTCTTCCTATAAGGATAAGAAAAATTTTTATGAAGATGATGATGAAAAAAATGATAGGGAAACTGAAAATACAGCTCATTTGCATAATTCAGGGAGATTGAAAGAGCTTCTTGTGAAAGGAAATGAGCTGTTTATAAAAAAAGCTGAAAATAAGGACAGAAAAACAAAATGGGATGTTGTTGCAGTAAAAGCGGGAGAGGAGATAATTCTTTTAAATTCCGCTTATCATAGATATATTGCAGAATCCATACTAAAAAATGAAAAATTGTCCCCTTTTGGAAAAACTCTGAATATAAAGCCCGAAGCCAAATATGATAAAAGCCGTATAGATTTTTATCTGGAAACTGAAAAAGATAAAATATATCTGGAAATAAAAGGCTGTACACTGATAGAAAATAATATTGCCACTTTTCCGGGAGCACCGTCCGTACGGGCGGTAAAACATCTAAATGAGCTTATAAAGCTGAAAAAGGAGGGACTCAGAGCGGCGGTTATAATTCTTGTATTTAGAAAAGCCGAGAGTTTCAGACCAAGACACGAAATGGATATGGAGTTTGCGGAAGCTTTTTATAATGCGAAAAGAAAAGGTGTGGAAATTTATGTGATGTTACTAAGCTACAGAAATAAAAAAATTTATTTTGAGAAAAAATTGAAAATTTTGAAGAAAAGTTTTTAATAGAAAAAAATTGAACAAAAGAAAAAACAGTTTCTATTAAGGGTTTGGTTTGTATATGATTGAACTATAAATAAAACTGTGTTATAATACAAAACAGGAATATTATTTTTAGAAGGAGAAAAAAATGGAAATTTTTCAATGGATTGTAATATATATCGTTATAATAGCAGTATTTCTTGGACCGACTTATCTGTCCAACAGAAAGAAAAAACAGCAGCAGAAAGCTATGCTGGAAGCTCTGAAAGTAGGAGATAAGATAGTTACAATCGGAGGTATAACAGGGACTGTGGCGGCTGTGTTGACTGATACTGTGGAAATTAAAATTGATAAAAATGTAAAAATGACTATAATGAAAAATGCCGTTTCAAGTGTTTCAAAATAACGTTTTTAAACAATTTTACCGAACTTACGGAGTAAATGGCTGAATAGCAGTATTTAAAATATTACTTGCCTACCTTTTAAAATCGTGTAATTATCTTCGGCAAATGATAAAAAATACAGGAGGAAAAATGAAAAGGATTTTTATACTGATGTTACTTTTGATGAGTACAGTTGTATTCTCGGAAACTTTGGAAAAAGTAACTTACAGAAATGGAGTTTATACTGCAACATTTAAGGAGAAAAAAGGAATAGGAGTGAGAGCCACTTATAATCAGGGACAGTCAGTATTATCGCTGGATTTTCAGAATGTAACAGTGAAAAAAAACATACCGAGTACTTTGAAAGTAAATGACCAGTATTTGGATACAGTAAGTATTACTGAAGTAGCAGGTATTTCCACTATTTCATTTTATCTGAAAGCAGGAACTCAATATAAAATAATAAGCAGGAATGGCGAGATTCAGGTAACATTTAGCGGACAAAGCGGACAGAAAGGTAACAGCACGGTTACTCAACCTCCAAAAAATACTTCGTCAGGTAAAAAGAAAAAATATACTATTGTTGTTGACCCGGGACATGGAGGAAAAGATAACGGAGCGTCAGGAAACGGATACAGGGAAAAAGATTTGGCATTGGCAATAGCAACAAAATTAGCTAATAATTTAAGAAAAGATTATAATGTTATAATGACGAGAAGTACGGATGTATTTATACCGTTATCTACAAGAGCGAAAATAGCAAATGACGCTAATGCGGATTTTTTTGTAAGCATTCACCTGAATTCGGGAGGAGCTTCGGCTAACGGAGCGGAAACTTTCTACTATTCCAAGAAAGAATCTGCCTATGCCGCAGAAGTTGCAAAATTTGAAAACAGCGTAGACGGAAATTACAACGACGTACCGCTTTCAGATTTTATAATAAATGACATTTTTTATAGAATAAATCAGCAGAAGAGTGCCTCTGTTGCCACAGATGTTTTGGATAGTATAGTTTCCAACTTTGGATTAAGACGTAGAGGAGTTTTTGGAGCCAATTTTGCCGTACTGCGTGGAACAAATGCACCTGCGATACTTGTTGAAGTAGGATTTATAACTAATTACGGCGATATAGAACAGTATTTGAGCGAATCAGGAAAAGATAGACTTGCTTCAGGGATAGCCAATGCTATAAGAAAACACTTTAATTAATGCTGGATATCAAAAATTTAAAAAGAGGTGTCAATTATGGGGAAAGATACAGTAACTAATAAAACGGTAACTAATGATACGGACAGAAATAATAACAACGAAAAAATCAAGAGATTTTTAAAAAAAAATGCTTTAATAATTGTCCTGATTTTACTTTCGGCAGGAGCAATAACTGCTAATTATTATGATAAAAACAATTCAAAAACTATAAATGTTACTGTGGATCCTAAGCTTGCTGAAAAGTCGGTATCGAGTGGAGAACAGACTCAGAAAATACAGATTTTTGTGTATAATTCGGGAACGAAAGCTGTTGAAACGAAAGAAGTTTCTATTCCTAAACAACTGAATGTAATTGAAGGAGATTTTATAAATGAAATTATAAAAGAATCACCTTATATAACAAAAGAAATGAAATTTCAAAGTGCCTATACTTTAAATGTTGATGATAAAAATACGACTATTATCAAGCTGAATGCACAGTTTGAAGGGTTGAAAGCTGATAAGACACTATTTGACGGATTTTCACAGGCAGTAACGGATACAATAATGAAAAATTTTCCTAATGTACAGGCTGTTTCCATACAGATAGACGGAGAAAATGCAGTACAATAAAGAATGATTGAGTATAGAAGATAAAATCAGGGGTAGTTTTATTATGGAAATAAATATTGATAAAATTAAAACAAATGTAAAAAAATATCTCGACGAAAAAAGATATAATCATGTGGAAAGAGTTGCCGTCGCAGCAAAAGAGCTCGCTGAAATTTATAACGTTTCAGTGGAGGAAGCCGTTGCAGCGGCATATCTTCACGATGTAGCCAAATTTTTTGAACTTCCTGTTATGATAGAACTGACTAAAGGGAAATATCCTGAAATTGAAGACGAGATGTCAAAGACTACAGCGATATTGCACGGATTTGCAGGGGCGGAATTTATAAGAAATAATTATGACTTATTCGGAATCGACAATGAGGAAATTTTAAATGCAGTAAAATATCATACAATCGGAAGCAGAAATATGAGCACTCTTTCAAAAATAATTTATTTAGCGGATGCTATTGAAGCAGGAAGAACATGGGACGGTGTAGAAAAAGTCAGAGAGCTTGCCAAAGTTGATTTGGATAAGGCTCTCGTATATGAGATAAAGATGAAGCTGGAATATCTGTTATCAATGGAAAATCTCATACATCCCAATATTATTTTATTCAGAAACTCTTTAATTTACAAAAAATAGTAAAATAAAGTTAAGGAGGGTTAGATGAAAGAACTAAATTATTTAAAAAAAATACTAAAAGACCATGAGCTGACATTTCAGGAAATAATTCAAATGCTCGAATGGTCTCCAAAAAAAAGAAAATTATATAAACAGATACTTTCTTCATGGGAAGATGAAGGAGAAATTTATTTAAAAAGAAACGGTAAATATACTCTTCCTGAAAATGCCGGACTGATTAGAGGAGAAATATCCATTTCAGGCGGGAATTTCGGGTTTTTAGATGTGGTCGGAGAAAGCAGCATTTTTATTTCCGGCCACTATTTAAATACAGCAATGAACGGAGATACGGTTTTAGTGAGAATTCTTAAAAATAATACGAATTCGAATAAAAGTCGTGAAGGGGAAGTTTATAAAATAGTAAGACGGGCAAGAGATGTCATTGTAGGAGTATTTGAACATAATCTAAGCTTCGGTTTTGTAAGACCAAAAAATTCAGTGAAGGATATTTATATCCCGAAAAAGAAAATAAAAGGAGGCAAAACAGGGGATTTAGTCGCAGTAAAGATATATTTCTGGGGAAATGATGAGAAAAAACCTGAAGGAGAAGTAGTGAGTATTTTAGGGGATCCTCAAGATACGGAAGCTCTAATATCAGCTCTCCTCATAAACAATGGAATACAGGAGAAATTTCCCAATGAAGTAATTAAAGAAACGGATAAAATAAATGACGATTTTTCGGAAGAGATTGAGAAAAGAAGAGATTTAAGACATCTTGATATTATTACTATTGACGGGTCGGATGCTAAAGATTTGGACGATGCGGTCTATGTGGAAAAGACGGACACGGGATATAGGCTTTTTGTAAGTATCGCAGATGTTTCCTATTATGTAAAGAGCGGAAGTGAACTCGACAGGGAAGCATTAAAGAGGGGAAATTCCATATATCTTGTAGACAGAGTGATACCTATGCTGCCGAGAAAACTGTCAAATAATCTGTGTTCGTTAAATCCTGATGAGAATAAGCTTACATTCACTGTAGAAATTGAGTTTGACAGTAACGGTAAAGTTGTAAAAAATGATTTTTATAAATCGGTAATAAAATCGAAATATAGAATGACTTATTCGGGTGTAAATAAAATCCTTGAAGGTGATGAAAAACTTATAAAGGAATATTCAGGAATATATGAAATGCTGAAAAATATGCTTTCCCTTTCAAAATTTTTGAGACATATAAAAAAACGGAGAGGAAGCATTGATTTTGAGTTGCCCGAAATAAAAGTAATCCTTGATGAAAATAAACTCGTAAAAGATATAGAGCTTCGTTCGAGAGGTGAAGCTGAAAGGATAATAGAAGATTTTATGGTAGCAGCCAATGAAGTTGTTGCTGAAAAACTTTTCTGGGAAGAAATACCGGCTATATACAGGGTTCATGAGGATCCTGATAAGGCTAAAATAGCGGCATTAAACGAAACGCTTGTAAAATTTGGCTATCATTTGAAAAACCTTGAAGAAATGCATCCGGGAAAATTTCAGACGATTATAGACAGGACAACAGGGCTTCCTGAAGGCTATTTGATTCATAAGCTTATTCTAAGGGCAATGCAGAGAGCAAGATATGCGAATAAAAATCTTGGGCATTTTGGACTTGCTTCAAAATATTATTTGCACTTTACTTCGCCGATAAGAAGATATTCCGACCTTGTAGTACACAGAATGCTGGATAAATCCATAACAAAGTTTATGAAAGAAAAGGAAAAACAGTCATATTTTGAAAATCTTGATACTGTGGCCTCGATTATTTCAAAAACTGAGAGAGTTGCCGACAAACTTGAAGAAGACAGCGTGAAAATAAAACTGATAGAATATATGCAGGATAAAATAGGAAATATATATATTGCGAGGCTTAGCGGTATGAATAAAAATAAAGTCTTTATGGAACTCGAAAATCATATTGAGGTCGTTTATAATGTCCTTACTTCAAGAGATAATTTTGTATATGACGAAGAAAATTTTAAAATTACGGATAAGAAAAATAATATATCCTATACAATGGGAAACACCATGAAAGTCATAGTTACAGGAGCTTCCTATCAAAAAATGGAAATAGAAGTAATTCCATATGTGGAAAACATTCAAAATATTCATGAAATAGAACTTGAAGAAAAGGAGGGATAGGGGAAAATGGTATTAGCAAGGAATAAAAAGGCTTTTCACGACTATTTTATAGAAGATAAGCTTGAAGCGGGAATAGAACTCGTAGGGACAGAAGTGAAGTCAGTAAAAGCAGGAAAGACAAGTATAAAAGAAAGTTTTATAAGGATAATAAAAAATGAAGTTTTTATAATGAATATGCATATTACTCCTTATGAATTCGGAAATATACATAATAAACCTGAAGCAAGAGTAAGGAAACTGCTTTTGAACAGAAAAGAGATAGAAAAATGGTCGGCTAAGATAAAAGAGCAAGGATACACGATAGTTCCGTTATCGGTATATACATATAAAAGACTGGTAAAAATGGAGATAGGCCTTGCTAAAGGGAAAAAACTTCATGATAAAAGGGAAACGCTGAAAAGGAAAGATCAGGAAAAAGATATGAAGAAAATTCAGAAAAGTTTTGGGAGATAAAATCAGGAATAATGAAATGAAAATAATAGTTTTATTATAGTGATTAAGATATTGTATTAATAAGAAGATAAGTATAGAATTTAAAACTATATTTGTTGTTTAATATAGATTTTTCAAATCATTTATGTTATAATTATTTGATATAAAGTTTCCATATCTTAATCATTAGTAATTAATTACGGGAATGTTTTGGTTTCGACAGGATATAAAGCTTGTTATCGGCAAGTAAGCGGGAGCTTTAAAATCCAACTTAAATATAATCGGAAACGATAATTACGCATTAGCTGCCTAAGTCGCAGCTCGTTACTTTAAGAAATCGCCATTTTTCTTTTAGATAACGTCATTTTAATGGCTCACTCGGATGTATGATTATATCATTTGAGGACATTATATAATCTCGCCGTTAGACTTTTGTCTGTTTAATATCTTTTCGGTTAAAGCGATAAATAGACTAAACTTGTAGATGATAGTAAGAACTTTGTATTTTGGACACGGGTTCGACTCCCGTCATTTCCACCAAAACGAAAATAAGAAGAATAAATAATAAAATTAAAAAAAGCAATATATGAATTTTAAAGAAATCAATATTGCTTTTTTATATTTGTTATTCTTTTGTTTTATAAGGACAGCTTGCCAAATGGTCATCAATGATGCCTATTGCCTGCAAAAAAGAGTAAATAATTGTAGAACCTATAAATTTAAATCCTCTTTTTTTGAGGTCTTTACTTATTTTGTCGGATAATTCGGTAGTGGCAGGAACTTCCGATAAGTCTTTCCATTTGTTTATAATTCTTTTTTTGTCAGTAAATCCCCAGATATAATCTGAAAAGGAACCGAATTCTTTCTGTATTTTCATAAATGATACAGCATTTGTTACAGTAGAATTTATTTTCAGCTTATTTCTTATAATCCCTTCATTTTGCATAAGTTCATTCAGTTTTTTTTCGTCATATTTTGCAATTTTTTTATAATCAAAATTATCAAAAGCTTTTCTGAAATTTTCTCTTTTCTGTAAAATTGTATTCCAGCTAAGTCCGGCTTGAAATCCCTCGAGTATGAGCATTTCAAAAATGTATCCGTCATTATAGGACGGTACTCCCCATTCCGTATCATGATAGAGAATGTCCTTTTCTCCTTTTGCCCAGCCGCAACGGTTATGGTTATCCATAGTTGCTAATCCCTCCTTTTATAAAGTAAATATGTGAATTTCTTGATTTTCAAGAGTAACAGTTACTTCTGAAAGAGGAATTTCAAATAAATCCAAAGCATCGCCAAAATTATCGATAATAAATTCCATTTTAGGATTTTTAGCTATAAATGCTTCTTTTACATCATATACAGTTTTATTGCTTTTTCTAATTTGCCCCTTTCCTCTGACATATTTGCTTTCAGTTTTTGGAATAGTTGTAAAAGCAATATTACTGTTTGATGAAAATTCTAAAATTTTTTGACTATCCTTACGGGAGCCTAAAAATAAAGTTTTTGTTTCTTCACAATAAAAGAAATTTGTAATTCTTACATTAGGAATATTATTCACTGAAGTTGCCAGAGCGATTTGTTCCTGTTCTTTCATTATACTGTTAAATTCATTTTTTATATCCATAGATTTTCTGTTCCTTTCTTTTATTTAAAGATTAATAGTATAATATCAGAAAACAGGAAATAATGTCAATATGCAGTTATATCAAATTATAGAGTATTTGCTGTAAAGGGTTTTAGAATTTATAAATCGAAAATTCGGGATACTAAATAATTTTTATAGAAAATTCTACTCAAAATTGATATAATAGGTTAGATTTAAAAAAAGGAGTTAAGGAAGAAGGGATTGAGATTGAAAAAGATTAATCTTAGGTTTGATGAGAATATAATTTCGCAGCTACTGGCTTTTACTGCCGTATTTTTATGGGCAGTATCGATAATATTTACAAAACTGGGAACGAAATACTATGATTCCACAACTCTGGCAGTTTTAAGGTATACATTTACTTTCTTTATGTTGATAATATTTATGGTTGTAAAGAAGATAAAATTTCCTGCATTAAAGGATATCCCGATATTTTTTTTAGCAGGATTTACAGGCTTTGCTTTTCATATGATAACTTTTAATAAAGGAGTAAGCTGTCTGACTTCTGCAACTTCGAGCATACTTTTAGCATGTGCTCCTATTTTTACATCAATATTATCCGTCCTTTTTTTAAAAGAAAAGATAAATCTTTACTGCTGGATTTCGATTTTTATTTCCTTTTTGGGAATAATCATACTCACATTATGGGAAGGGGTTTTTTCTTTTAATGAAGGGATTTTCTGGATGTTACTTGCCGCCTTTCTGTTAGCAGTATACAATATAATGCAAAGAAAATTTTCAGACAAGTATTCGGGAACATCTTCTTCCATATATTGTATGCTTACAGGAGCAATTCTGCTGGCTATTTATTCGCCTGCTTCCCTGCTGGAAATTCCTAAAATGAATATAAATCAGTTTATTATAATATTTTTCTTGTCGTTTTTAGCGAGTGTGATAGCCTATATTTGTTGGGGAAAAGCTCTTGTTATGGGAAACAGTACAGGAGAAATAGCAAATTTTATGTTTTTGGGACCTTTTATATCAACTTTAACAGGGATAGTCTTTCTGAATGAAAAACTCACATTGTCAACAGTTATAGGAGGAACTGTAATATTAACGGGAATAATAGCTTTTAACAAGTTCAAGAAAAATAATAATATAAAAAAGAATGTATAAAAATATAGAATATAATATAAAACGTGAAAATAAAATTTAAATTAAAAGTGTAGAAAAAAATTTTAGAAATTGATATACTAATAATGGTAATTTACAAATTAATGAATAAAAAAATATTTATGAATAAAGGAGAAAGACAAATGAAAAAAAATATATTGAAAATATTTGTAATAACTTTAATATTAACAATAGCATTAAGTTGCGGAAAAATGAGTAAGGACGGAGTTGCCGAATACGATACCATAAAAGTGGTGTTTTTGCCTAATGAGTCCAATGATTCACTGAAAAAATCCCGTGAGGAATTTGCCAAAGCCATAGAAAAGGCTACCGGGAAAAAAGTCCAGATAGTAACGACTACAGACTATAACATTGCGATAGAAACTATAATTTCGGGAAAAGCACAGATAGCATATATAGGAGCAGAAACATATCTGAATGCAAATGACAGAAATAAAGATGTTCAGGCTGTACTGACAAACGCAGGAGAAAGCGGAACTATAAAAGACGCCTTATATTACAGTTTTATAGCGGTCAGAGGAGAAGATGCCGAGAATTATAAAAGTGAAAACGGCTATGATTTGAAAAAAATAAAAGGAAAAACAATGGCTTTTGTTACAAATAATTCAACATCAGGATTTGTAATACCTGCCAAAGCTATAGTAAAAGAGTTTGGATTAAAAGATACGGATGAAGTGCTGGAAGAAGGCAAAGTATTCTCAAAAATAGTTTTCGGAAGTTCCCATCCCGGGACACAGATAACTTTATTTAAAGGAGATGCTGATGTGGCTACATTTGCTATTCCGAAAGCATTTACAATTTATGAGCTGGTTTCAGGGGAGGAAAACAAAGTAGGAGCGACTTATAAAGTAAAACAGGGAGCAGTTTCACCTTTTGGAGATTATGCAGGTAAAAGTTTTACTGTCATAAAATCGATAGCAGTGCCTAACGGGCCTATTGTATTTAATGTGAAAGTACTGTCGGAAGAAGACAGAAAAAAAATAATAAAAGGACTTTTGTCTAAAGAAGTAACCGACAATCCATATATTTTCAGTCCTAAAACAAGTAAAGTAAGAGGACTGTTCCTGAAAGAAAATAAAAATACAGGATTTGTAGAAGCTAATACCGAATGGTACAGACAAATTCAGTAAGAATATCAGTAATAATAGAAAGTATTTTTTATGTTTCAGGAGAAATTATCGAGGATACGAAAGGAAATTTATGCTTTTAAAAGTAAATAATGTTTCGAAACAGTATTCAAATGGGATAAAAGCACTGTCAGATGTTTCTTTTGAAGCTGATAGAGGGGAATTTATATCTGTTGTGGGACCGTCAGGTTCAGGGAAATCAACATTACTTAGAACATTAAACAGATTAGTGGATGTAACAGACGGTAGCATAGTATTTGAAAATATACAAATTGAAAAACTCAAAGGAAATGAAATAAAAAAATTAAGAAGAAAAATTGGAATGATATTTCAGAACTACAATTTAGTGGAAAGACTTACAGTTATAGAAAATGTCCTGCACGGAAGGCTCGGATATAAATCCGTGATAACAGGGATTTTAGGAATTTATACTGAAAGAGAGAAAGAAGAGGCTTTTGAACTACTGGATAAAGTAGATATGGGCAAGTATGCCTATCAGAAATGTAGTGAATTAAGCGGGGGACAGAAACAGAGAGTAGGTATAGCGAGAGCATTAATGCAGAAACCTCTGCTGCTTCTCTGTGATGAGCCTGTCGCTTCTCTTGACCCGAAATCTTCGGAAAGGGTAATGAATTATCTGAAAAAAATTACTGAGGAAATGAATATAACATCCATTGTAAATCTTCATCAAACAGAGATTGCCAAAAAATATTCCGACAGAATAATAGGTCTAAATCAGGGGAAAAAAGTATTTGACGGGAAAATAGACATATTCACTGATAAAATAATGGAAAAAGTTTACTCAGGTGATTATGAAATACTTTAATAAACAATTATGAGGGATTTTAACAATGATAGAAAATAAAATAGGAAAAGATATTTTTAAAAGGAGACTTCAGTCAAAAATAATATTTATAGTACTGTTTATATTATTATATGCTGTTTTTGCAGGAATTTTAGGTTTTAAAGGGGAAGTCAGTTTTTTATCAATACCTGAAGGTATAATATGGCTATTTAAAAATTTTATTCCTACAAAAAATTCTTTGAAATATTTGCCTTTAATATTAAAATCTGCTGTTCAGACATCATTAATGGCAATAACTGCTACAACTGTTTCAGGTTTTTTCGCACTGATTATGGCTGTAATAGGCTCAGAAACTGTAGGTCTGAATAAAATTACGAAAATTTTTACAAAAATAGCGGCACTGTTCTTCAGAAATATTCCTGTGGTAGCTTGGGTTATAATATTGCTGTTCTCATTTAAACAAAGTGAATTTACAGGATTTCTCGCCCTGTTTTTTGTAACTTTCGGATATTTGATGAGGGCATTTACCGAAACTATAGATGAAGTTACAGGAGATATTGCAGAAGCTTTAAAATCAACGGGAGCTTCGTATTTTCAGACAGTATTTCAGGGGATAATACCGAGCATAGCTACACAGCTTATTTCATGGCTCCTTTTTTATATAGAAAACGGGGTTAGGGAAGCAACATTGATAGGAGTATTGACAGGTACAGGGATAGGATTTGTATTTGATCTGTATTACAAAAGTAACAGATATGACGGAGCAGGATTAGTTATCTTTGTTATCATTATAATTGTTACAGGAATAGAACTTCTATCAAATAAAATAAGAAAAGAAATGATGTAAAAGGGGAATGAAATGACAAAGTTGAAATATGCCGAAAGGACAAGAGGAAATAAAATTAGAATAAGAAAAATTACAAAATCGGGGATGTATTTATGGGGAACACTCGGAATATGTGTTTTTATAAGTATATTCAAACTGACTACTATAAATATAGGAAAAGTAAATATGAACAGAGCGTTTGGAGAATTTCTGAAAAACATGGAGCTGATGTTTCTACATCCGAGACTTTCGGAAAATTATAAATTTTTTGAAATACTCCAGAGTTTGGGAATAACCTTTTCCCTTGCTGTTATTACGACCCTGATAGGAGCGTTTGTCGCTCTGTTTTTTTCTTTTTTTGCAGCAAAAAATTTATCCAATGAAAAAATATCAAAGATTATTAAAATGTCTATTTCTTTTATAAGGTCTATCCCTACTATACTGTGGGTTATGGTATTTTCGGTAGTGGCAGGGATAGGAGTGGAAGCCGCAATTATAGGAATTTGTTTTCACAGTACGGCATATCTTATAAAAGCTTATTCGGAAAGCATTGAAGAAATGGACAATGGGATAATCGAAGCTCTGAGGGCTACAGGAGCTTCTTTCTGGCAGACAGTATTTCAGGGAGTTTTACCGACTTCTATTACTTCGATATTATCATGGACTTTTGTACGTCTGGAAATGAATTTTACAAATGCAATAGTAGTAGGAGCAGCGGCAGGAGCAGGAGGGATAGGTTATGAAATGTTTATGGCAGGAAGAATGTATTTCGATTCAAGGGAGATAGGTTTTTTTGTGTACTTAATATTCGGAGTTGCATTAATACTTGAGGGCATTTCGATTTATTTGAGAAAAAAATATATAATGAAAGTTTTAAAGTAAAAAATAGTTCGGTAAAAAGCTGTGTCAATATGGCTGATTTATATAAATATTTCTTGAAAATACAGTTGAACAGTGGTATAATTCAATAAATAGAGAAAAAAATAATTTTATTTTAGGAGGAAGCAATGGCTAAAAAGACATTAAAAGATTTGGATGTAAAAGGGAAAAAAGTATTAGTGAGAGTCGATTTTAACGTACCTATAAAAGATGGTGTTATAACTGACGACAACAGAATTAAGGCGGCTTTACCTACATTAAACTACATTTTGGACAATGGAGGAAAAGTAATCGCATTTTCACATCTGGGGAGAGTAAAAACTGAAGAAGATAAGGCAAAGACTACTCTGGCACCTGTTGCAAAAAGATTGGAAGAATTATTGGGGAAATCTGTGAAATTTGTTCCTGAAACAAGAGGACCAAAATTAGAAGCTGCAATCAACGAATTAAAAGACGGCGAAATTCTGATGTTTGAAAATACAAGATACGAAGACCTTGACGGGAAGAAAGAATCTAAAAATGACCCTGAATTAGGAAAATACTGGGCATCATTAGGATGTGTGTTTGTGAATGATGCATTTGGTACTGCTCATAGAGCTCATGCTTCAAATGTAGGAATTTCTTCAAACATTGCTGAATCTGCGGCAGGCTTTTTAATGCAAAAAGAAATAGAATTTATCGGAGGGGCTGTTGATAATCCTGCAAGACCTTTTGTTGCAATACTGGGAGGAGCAAAAGTTTCTGATAAAATCGGAGTTATTGAAAACTTATTGGATAAAGCTGATAAAGTAATTATCGGTGGTGGAATGATGTTTACTTTCCTGAAAGCGTTAGGGAAAAATACAGGTTCTTCATTACTTGAGGAAGATAAAGTGGAGCTTGCAAAATCGTTAATTGACAAAGCGAAAGAAAAAGGTGTGGAACTTGTGCTGCCTATAGATACAGTTGTAGCGAAAGAATTTAAAAATGATACTGAATTTAAGACAGTTTCAGTAGATAACATAGAAGACGGTTGGATGGGTCTTGATATAGGTGCTGAATCTATCAGATTATTTGAGGATAAATTAAAAGGTGCAAAAACTGTAGTATGGAACGGACCTATGGGAGTATTTGAAATGCCTAATTTTGCTAAAGGAACAATCGGTGTATGTGAAGCAATAGCAAATCTGAATGATGCTAAGACAATAATAGGTGGAGGAGATTCAGCTGCTGCTGCAATCCAACTGGGATATGCTGATAAATTCTCTCATATTTCCACAGGTGGAGGGGCTTCCCTTGAGTATCTGGAAGGAAAAGCATTACCAGGAGTAGAAGCAATTTCAGATAAAAAACATGAAGGTTGCTGCTGCGGTCATTAATCAATGTAAAATTAATATAAAAATTTTTTCTGGCTTTTTTCAAAAATCAGGGTATACTTTATAATAATAAGTAATGACAAAATGACAGTCATTAAATGCAAAATTAAGGAGGAGACATGAAAAAATTATTTGTATTAGGATTAGTTATGGCTTTGAGTATAACGTCAATGGCAAAGCCTGCTAAAAAAGCTTCATCTTCAAAAGGGAAAGGTCTGGAAATAAATATTATTCACGTGAACGATCATCATTCTCATCTGGAAGAGGAGAAAATGGATTTAGTTCTGGACGGTAAGAAAACGACAGTCCATATCGGAGGATTTCCAAGAATCAATCAAAGAATACAGGAGCTTATGAAAACAGGGAAAAATAATCTTGTACTTCATGCAGGAGATGCTTTATCAGGAACGCTGTATTACACACTGTTCAAGGGAAAAGCCGATGCGGCATTAATGAATGCAGGAAAATTTGATTTATTTACTTTAGGAAACCATGAATTTGATGACGGAAATAAAGTATTGAAAAGTTTCCTTGATGAACTGAAAATACCTGTAGTTTCTGCTAACGTAGTTCCTGACAAGGGAAGTATACTTGAAGGGAAATGGGTACCTTATATAATTAAAAAAATTGGAGGACAGGACGTTGCCCTTGTAGGTCTTGATGTAGTAGGAAAAACGGTAAGGTCTTCAAGTCCGGGTCCTGACATTAAATTCCTTGATGAAGTGGAAACAGCAAAAAAAGTAGTTGAAGAATTACAGGCAAAAGGAATTAATAAAATTATATTTATATCTCATGCAGGGTATGAGAAAAACCTCGAAATAGCTGAAAAAGTTTCAGGAATTGACGTAATAATAACAGGAGATACTCACTATCTTCTGGGAGAAAGTTTTAAAGAGTACGGTTTAAAGCCTATTGCCGAATATCCTAAGAAAATAATGTCTCCTGCAGGAGAGCCTGTTTATGTGGCTGAAGCGTGGAGTTACTCTTATCTTGTGGGAAATTTAAAAGCAAAATTTGACGATAAAGGTGTAATTACGGAGTTGATACCTAATCCTACAATAATAATAGGAGATGACCTGTTTGAAAGAAAAAATGAAAAAGGTGAAACATACAAACTTGAAGGAAAAGAAAAACAGGATGTCATCAAATATGTAAACAGCAGAAAAGATATTAAATTTGTAAAAGAAGAGCCTAATTCCAAAAAGGTGCTGGAAAGATACAAAGCAGAAAAAAATGAATTAGGTAAAAAAATGATAGGTAAAATCAAAGATGAAATACCGGGAGGTTCCGCAAACAGAATACCTAATGATAAAAATCCTCAAGGTTCCATAGCTACAAGACTTGTGTCTGAAACTGTTTTAGCAAAATTGAAAAAAATGGGAACAGGACAGATAGACCTTGTAATATTGAATTCAGGAGGAATAAGAATGAATTTGGAGCCGGGTGATTTCTCTTATGACAATGCTTATACGTTATTACCGTTTACTTCAAATACAATCTATATTCTGAAAATGAGTGGAGCCGAAATAAAACAGGTTATAGAAGATGCACTTGACTTTGCTTTAAGTGGAGGCTCGTCAGGAGCATTCCCTTATGGTGCAGGCGTGAGATTTGAAGCAACTAAGGCAGGAAAACTCGGAACAAGAGTTAAAAAAATCGAAGTGTTTGACGCAAAAGCAAAAAAATGGGTACCTATGGATATGAAAAAAATGTACGAAGTAGGAACAAATTCCTATGTAGCAAAAGGAAAAGACGGATACACTACATTTGGAAAAGTTAATTCGGAAAGACCGGGAGTTGATACTCATTTAGGAGTTGAAACTGCGTTTATTGAATATTTGAAAGAAAAAGACGAAATTGCTAAACCTGATTCATCAAATGTGATTTTTAAATATTAAAAATGACACAATACTAATTGTGAAATTATCTGAACAAGTAATTTATTAGCAGTTTAAAAATTAAAGCAACTAAATAATGGTAAATTGAGGGGTTATTTCAAACAGAAAAATATTCCTAATTTGAATAACCCCCTAACTGCTTTTTATAAGGAGGATTGAGATTGTCTGAAAAAAATAAGACCGGAGATATGACAATAAAAGAATTTCAATATTTAATAAAACATATAGAACAGGGAAATTTGGAAGAAAAGAAAGACGAAGAAAATCCTGACAGAAAAAAAGAAAACAGTCAAAGACTTATATTAAAATTAATTGAGGAATTTGGAGAACTTGCGGAAAATGTAAGGAAAAATATAAGATATGACGGGAAAAATATAAAAGGTACTATAGAAGAAGAGCTTTTCGATATTTTTTATTATATTGCCGCAATAGCAAATGACTACGGTATCGACCTTGAAGATATTTTTTATATAAAAGATGAGGTGAACAGGGTCAAATATAAGAGGGAATTTACTATAAATGAAGGCAGAGAGAAATACAGGAAGTTAAAAAAGACACAGTGAAATTCTATTTAAAGATAATTTTTAAAATCAAAACTTAGTAATATTTCTAAGAGTAAAAGCAGAAACTTTTCAAAACTAAATCATTTATAAGAAAAATTTATAAAATCTATATGAAAATACAAAAACATAAAAAAGGAAAAAAAGGTATAAATTATTTGTTATAAAATTTATGAGAAAAGGTGGTTTTGATTTATGAAAATGAGTAAAAAAATTATGGCAGCTTTATTCGGAGCAGCAATGGTAGTCAGCTGTTCTTCGGGAGGAAGTGATAAAGTATCGTCTTTAAGTAAAGAAAGTTCAATATCTGTAACTTCCACAGATACAGAAACTTCAAATACATCTGCATCGGATAACGGAAATACTGCTAATGAAACACCTACAACAACTGAAACGGCAACAGCCGGCAGCAACAAAAAAACTTTTGTATGCGGGAAAGACACTGTAATGGTAGAATATTCCGCTGACGGAAATTCTGTTTCCCTGACTAACTCAAAAGGTACACATGAGCTGAAAAGATCAGTTTCAGGAAGCGGAGAGCTTTATAAAGATGCCAAAGGGTTATCTATTCATATGAAAGGCGAAGAGGCTGTTTATAAAACATCAGCAAAAGCAAAAGATGTAAGCTGCAAAGCAGAATAAGATTATTTAACCGGATTAAAACAAAATACGGTTGTAATATTGTTATTACAGCCGCTTTTTGGTGCATGAATTTAAATATTATAAAAAAATTAATAGAAAAATAAAAAATAAAAGAGGTCGAGAGATGAGAAGAAAAATAATAACTATATTGTCGGGTTTATTGATTGTCGTATCATGTACAGAGAATGATACAAGCACTGTAACAACAGGAATTTCTACAGAAATAAAATCTCCTGTAAAAGAAAAATTCAGTGAGGAAAAAGCTATAGCCAGCTACTTAAAAAAAGAAGGATATAAAAGCAAGTCGGCTCTAAGAAACACAACTGATAAGACAATGGATGAAAATGTAAAAGAAATCGAAGCTGAAAAAGACGGAATAACTTATACTCTGTTTTTAAAAGCTAATGAGGAAACTGAGAGTGTCGAACTTGTGGACAGTGATGTTTATGAATATTATGATATTTTAAATGAAGTCAAGGAAAAATATGACTGGATTAAACATATAGAAGTTGCAACTTATGCTAAAGGAGTAGATGTAAATATAATCGCTTTAAGAAATGTATCAAAAGAAATCTACAGAGAAGCGGCAAAAGAATTAGCCGATAAAATAAGAGAAACAGGAAAAGTCAGTAGAAAGATGAAAGTGATGATGTTTGACGGGAATAATCCGTCAGGAAAGTCAATATATCGTGAAAGTTTCTAAATTTATAGAGTAAAAGTATAAAAAAACCGACTTTAAGATAATCAACAGGCATGATAATATTTGCATAATATCATTTCATTGTCAGCATAAATGTAAAAAGAAGCTGCCTCAAAATTCAAGTTTTTCTTTTGAGATAGCTCCTTTTTTATTATATATACCACATATAGTAGTCTTCAGAAAATTTCTGAATAACTCTCGAAGGTATTCCTACAGCTACGGAATCGGCAGGAATATCTCTTAATACAACTGCATTTGCTCCTATTTTTGAATTTTCTCCGATAATTATGTTTCCGAGAATTTTTGCACCTGCCCCTATAACGACATTATTTTTGACAGTAGGATGACGCTTGACTTTATCCGAGCTGACACCGCCAAGTGTAACGCCGTGAAAAATAATACAGTCATCTCCTATAACAGCTGTTTCCCCTACAACTATGCCCATACCGTGGTCAAAAAAAATTCTTTTTCCCAGTGTAGCTCCCGGATGAATTTCTATTCCTGTTGTAAGGCGTCCGAATTGGGAAATCAGTCTTGCCATAAAAAATAACTTTTTTTTGTAAAAATAATTTGCAATTTTATGATTAATAACAGCGTGCAAAGACGGATAAAGCAGAGTTTCAAATCGACTTTTGACAGCTGCATCTTTTTCAATGATATTTCTTATCTCATCTTTTAACCATTTAAAAATTTTTAATCACCTCATTAGATTTATTATAAATTCGTGAATAAATCTATTTATAAGCTTCTACTGAAAGGTACTTTTCTCCTCCGTCAGGAGATATGGCGAGGACTTTTTTACCTTTTCCAAGTTTTTTTGCTACTTCATAAGCTGCTGCGATAGCTGCTCCTGAAGAAATCCCTAAGAATAAGCCTGCTTCCTTTGCAGCTCTTTTACCAAATTCAACGGCTTTATCATCGGAAATTTGTATAATTTCATCGACTATTTCGGAGTTATAATTTTCAGGAACAAACCCTGCTCCTAATCCCTGTAGTATATGTTTTCCGGGTTCTCCACCTGATAACACAGGAGAATTTGAAGGCTCTACAGCAATCAGTTTGATATTAGGAAAAGCCTCTTTCAGTTTTTTTCCTGCTCCCGATAATGTTCCTGCGGTACCTACTCCTGAAACAAAGGCGTCAAGAGAATCAAAATCTTTGATTATTTCTTCTCCTGTAGTTTCATAGTGTTTCTGTGGATTTGCCTTGTTTTTAAACTGTTGGGGAAGGAAATAACCCGGATTTTCGGCAACTATTCTTTCAGCTTCTGCAATAGCTCCTTTCATTCCCTTTGCAGCCTCAATCAAAATAAGTTCAGCTCCCAAAGCTTTTAATATTGCTCTTCTTTCAACACTGACAGATTCAGGCATCGTGATAATAACATTGTAACCTTTTGTTCTTCCGATTAATGCCAATGATATACCAGTATTTCCTGAAGTCGGCTCAACTATAGTTCCCCCTTTTTTCAATAATCCCTCTTTTTCGGCAGCTTCAATCATACCTAATGCTGCACGGTCTTTGACACTTCCTCCGATATTGTATTTCTCAAGTTTTACATAGATATCGGCGATATCATTTTCCCCCTGAAGATTTAGTTTAATTATCGGAGTGTTTCCGATAAGTTCAATAACATTTTCATAAATCATGACAGACCCCCTGAATTTAGAATATCGTTTTTATACATTTGTATATAGCATTATATGAATGATAACATTAAAATGTCTAAAATTCAAGAGAAAGAAATATTTAAAATATAGATAGGGGATATAAGTTAGAGTAATGTGAGAAAAAGTAATAGAAGCTATATTTTAAAAAATAACAACCATAGCTCCTTATTTTTATTTGAAAAAAAGAGATTAATACTGTATAATATAAAATAGACAAAAAATATCGAAATCTGAAATTACGTATTAAAATTATATATTAAAAGACAAATTTTATTAGAAAAGAAATTAAGGAGAAAAAAGTAAAATGAGAGAATATGATGTTATTGTGATAGGAGCGGGTCATGCGGGAATAGAAGCGTCATTGGCTTCGGCGAGATTAGGTCTGAAAACCGCAGTTTTTACAATAACTCTTGATAACATAGGGGTAATGTCGTGTAATCCTTCTGTGGGAGGACCGGCAAAGAGCCATTTAGTAAAGGAAGTCGACGCACTTGGCGGAGAAATGGGAAGAAATATGGACAAAAGTTTTGTCCAAATGAGAATATTGAATACAAAAAAAGGACCTGCGGTAAGGTCATTAAGAGCCCAATCTGACAGAAAAATATACGCAAGGGAAATGAAAAAAACTCTTGAAAATCAGGAAAATCTTGATACTGTTCAGGATATAGTAACGGAGCTTATCACTGAAAATGGAGAAATAAGAGGTATAAAAACAAAAACAGGACTTGATTTTAAGGCAAAGGCTGTAATAGTTGCGACAGGTACATTTTTAAGGGGACTTATGTATATCGGGGAAAAAAGAATAAAAGGAGGAAGAATGGGGGAGCTTTCTTCGGAAGAGCTGACAACTTCATTAAAAAAGTTAGGTTTTAAAATGGACAGGTTTAAAACGGGAACACCGCCAAGAGTAGACATAAGAACACTTGACATTTCAAAGCTTGAAGTACAGCCGGGAGAAATTGGAGTCCCGTTGAAATTTTCCATGAGGACTCCCGATGATGAGGTACTTGAAAAGCCTCAACTTTCTTGCTATCTCACAAGGACTAATTTGGAAGCACATAAAATAATACTGGATAATCTGGATAAGGCACCGATGTATAATGGGAGTATACAAAGTACAGGACCCCGATACTGTCCATCTATCGAAGATAAAGTAGTAAAATTTCATGAAAAGGACAGTCATCATTTATTTTTGGAACCTGAAGGTTTTGATACCGCAGAAGTATATATAAGCGGACTTTCTACAAGTTATCCTGCCGAATATCAGCAAAAAATAGTAAATACTATAGAGGGTCTTGAAAATGCACATATAATGAGATACGGCTATGCAGTGGAATACGATATTGTAAATCCTGAAGAGCTTGATTACACTCTTGAAACGAAAAAAGTCAGAGGTCTTTATCTGGCAGGACAGATAAACGGGACAAGCGGTTATGAGGAGGCAGCAGCTCAGGGAATTGTCGCGGGAATAAATGCGGCTCTTAAAATCAAAGGAGAAGAACCTCTTATTCTCGACAGGGAAAGCTCCTATATCGGTACGATGATAGACGACCTTATAAACAGAGAGCTGTTTGAACCCTACAGAATGTTCACTGCAAGGTCCGAGTTCAGACTTATTTTAAGGGAGGACAATGCTGATATAAGATTATCGGAAAAAGCCTATAAAATAGGACTGCTCGAGAAAAAATATTATGACAGGATAGAAGAAAAAAAGAAAAATGTTGCTGAAACAATTGAAAAACTTGAAAATATAAAATTAGGCATAAGTAATAAAAGATTAGCAGAAACACTTGATAAATATGATGAATCCCTTAAAAGCGGAACAACACTGAAAGAAATTTTAAGACGGCCAAAAGTTACTTATCAGGATATCAAATATATAGCAGAAATAATGGAAAATATGCCAAATCTTGCTTTTGACGGAGATACTGAATATCAGATAGAAGTTCAGGTAAAATACGAGGGGTATATTGCAAAAGCTAAGCAGATAATGGATAGACAGAAAAAACTGGATGATAAAAAAATACCGAAAAATTTTGATTATGATGTTATGAAAGGGATTACACGTGAAGCAAAGCAAAGACTGAAAGAAAAAAATCCGTATAATGTAGGTCAGGCTTCAAGAATATCGGGAGTAACCCCTGCGGATATATCAGTATTGCTTATGTATCTTGAGGGGATATTAAAATAGATGAATTATTTAGAATGTTTTGATTAAGCGGCTTTAAAAGTCTAAAAAAGAGATAGTCTAAAAAATTAATGAAGGCGTAAAAATTTATAATTATATCCGATTTGTTCAACTTTCGGGATAAGCGGGTATCATAATAGATATTGGAAGTATGGAGAATTATGGAAAATAATATTGAGATTGACATTGATATTAAAGAATATTTTGAGGGATTACTTTTAAAATCGGGATTTTCGGTTGATAATGAAAAAAAAGAAAAAATGCTGAAATTTCTTGAACTTTTATATGAAAAAAATAAAGTTATGAACCTCACTGCGATAAGAGATAAAAAAGGAATGATCGAAAAACATTTTATTGACAGTCTTTTTTTGACTGAAATAATAAAAAAAGATGAGCAGAAATTAATAGATATGGGAACGGGAGCGGGATTTCCCGGGCTTGTTCTGGCGATTTATTACCCCGAAAAAGAATTTTTGCTTGTAGATTCAGTGAGAAAAAAAATAGAATTTATAAATGAAGTAATAGAAAATCTGGAACTTAAAAATGTGAAAACGAGCTCCGAAAGGGCGGAAGAGCTTATAAAAAACAAAAGAGAAACTTTTGACACGGCTCTTTGCAGAGGAGTGGCAAATTTAAGGATAATACTTGAATATATGATACCTTTTATAAAAGTAGGCGGAAAATTTTTGCCTCAGAAATTAAATCTGAATGAACTGGAAGAAAGCCAAAATGCTCTGAAAAAATTAGATGCAACCGTAGAAAATATATATAAATTTTATCTTCCTGAAAGTAAAGATGAAAGAATAATATTTGAAATAGAAAAAATGAAAAAAACTGATGTAAAATATCCGAGAAAAACGGGTATTCCTGCTAAAAAGCCTTTATAATCATTGATAGACGGGATTTTATATTCTTCAATATAAGATTATATAGTGAGATTATTAGAATGTTATAAAATTATTAACAGTCAAAATTTAAGGAGAAAAATGAAGCTGCTGACTTTAAATATTAATAAAATAATAACAAACAGTAACCAACCCAGAAAATATTTTGACGATGAAAAAATGGAAGAATTAAAAAATTCCATTAAAAATAACGGTCTGATACAGCCTATTGTAGTGAGAAAACTTGACACGGGGAAATATGAGATAATAGCGGGAGAAAGACGGTACAGAGCCTGTAGAGATTTGGGAATGGAAACGATACAGGTAATAAAAATCAGTGCAGGAAATTCCAAGAGCTATGAAATTTCAGTTTTGGAAAATATACAGAGGGAAAATCTGAACCCTATAGAAGAAGCGGAATCGTATATTATGCTTATGGAAGTTTACGGTTATACACAGGAAAAATTGGCTGAAAAGCTCGGAAAAACAAGGTCATCCATATCAAATAAGACAAGAATTTTAAAATTGCCTGAAAAAGTAAAAGAAATGGTAAAACAAGGCGAGCTGTCTTACGGCCATGCAAGAACGCTCTTAGGCATACCACGTAAGGAAGATATGGAAAGTTTGGCACAAAAAATAATCGAAAAAAAATATTCTGTCAGGGAAATTGAAAAAATTGTAAAAAAATATTCTGAAAAAAGTGAGAAAAATTCAGAAAAAAAAGAAAAAAATAATGAAGATAGTGTAAAATTATATGGAACTGATATTAATGAAAATTATGATAAGCATGATAGATACAGTGAAAATGATGAAGAAAAAATATTTCTGGAAAATAAATTGAGAGAATTTTTTGAAACAAAAGTTTCTATAAGAGGAGATTTACAGAAACAGGGAAAAATAGAAATAGATTTTTTTGATTATGAGGATTTGGCGAGGATAATAGAACTTATGAACATTGATTTTGAATAAGTTTAAGTAAATACTCGTTAGGAAATAGATATTATAAAGAATTGGAGGTAGATAGCGGTTGAAAACTTATATGAAAAAAACTTTGTATGTATTTATTCCGCTTTTAATGTCTCTGTTTTTATTAAAAGCATACATTTCTACCAATATTTTTAAAGGAAATTTAAAAGCAATCCTCAAAAGTACAGGATTGAATGTGGAATTTGATAAGGTAAGACTTGGGGGTCTCAATAAGATTTTGATAGATAATCTTGTTGTAAAAGACCAGTCGGGAAATATAGTAATCGAAGCTGAAAAAGCGACTGCCAATGTAAATTTATTGTTGCCTTCGAGATTACCCAAAGTCGATGCCTATAATGCGAAAGTATATCTGGAAAGATACAAAAATAACAAATTTAATGTATTCAATATTCTTCCTCCGGGAGATCCGAATAAAAAAACCGTGGACAGGGCAAGTAGAATAGGGAAAATATATGTACATGATGCTATATTGTATTATTCCGATACAAGTTTTGCCAAAAAGATAAGCAAAAAATTGAATAAAGTCAATGGATATCTTGATGTTTCCAAATCCAGAGGATTTTCCCTCGAAGCCAAAGGAAATGGCGACGGACAGGAAAAAATAAAGATAAAACTGGGACAACTGGTAAATAACAGAGAATCGTTGAAATCATTATTTGATACAAAAAAAAATACGGACACAAGTAAAAAGGAGTTTTTATTGGCTTTTGTCTTTGAAAATATTAATATAACGGAAGAATTAGGGCAATATGTTCCTATTGATATGATAAAGGCTAAAAAAGGTACTTTAAACGGAACTCTCACTCTGAATGACGGAAATCCTGAAAAGAAAATAAGAGCCGAAGGCAAGTTGACGGTGAAAAACGGAACTCTTGAATATACTGATTATTATGGAAATATCGAAGATATCGAAGCAATAATTGATATGAAAAAAAATATTATAACTGTGAATGCTTCAAAAAAATTTAATAATAATCCTGTAATTTTCAAACTGAATTCGAATATTGATGAAGGAAAACTCAACCTTAAACTAATTGCACAGAGTACGCCTTTTGAAGAAATTGCCAAGTATAAGCTTTTCAGAGATGCAAAAGTAAAAGCTTCAGGAGAAGTAACAGGAAACCTGAATGTGGATATAAATACCAAGACAAAGGAAACAACATTAAACGGTAAATTTTCATCTCCTGCTATAAAGCTTGCAGGATATAATTTCAGAGATTTGAAAACGGAAATTTTGATGACTAAAGACCAGATTTTAAGGGTAGAAAATACGACTTTCCATTTTGACGAAACTATAGGCGGGTTTAAAGTAAAGGACGATGTCAGCAGCAAAAAATTTACATATAATGTAAAAGAAAAAAACGGTAACGGAGATTACACTATAACAAACAGAGGTTCCGATTATGAAATTCCTGTAATAAACGGAACAGGCAGTATAGATAAAAATAATATAATAAAAGGAAATTTTGTTTCGAGTAAAATTACGGGAGATTTTGTAATAGAGCCTGCTAAAAGCGTGATGACCCTTAATGCGGACGGAAAAGACTATATCGCTGTAAGATATGGCGGTCAAACTTATGAAGTAAATCCTGATGTCCATAATCTCGTACTTAATTTTAAAAGTAAAAATATATTGGATTCAGGGACAATAAATGCTAAACTGAAAGGCGGTCAAAATAAATATTTTGATAGTATAAACGCCAAGATAAATATAAACAACGGAAATTATAATGTAAATGCCGATGTGAATGTAGGCGGACAGACGATAAATGCCAAAGGAACTACAACAAAGGATATGTACCATTCGTATACAATTACTTCTGCTAATAATTCATCTTTTGATGCGGCAAAACTCTTAAGACAGTACGGATATAATTTAAAAGGTCTGGATACGGCAAAACTACCGATTGTATTAAATGCCAATATAAGCGGGAAAACGGACAGTCTTAGCGGAAACTACAGTATATACAGTCCTTTCGGACGATATATCGTAGAATATGAGGAACTTTATGCTAAGGGGAAAATAAGAAATTTGCTAAGTTTAAACTTAGATGTAGATGCTAAAATGGAAGAACTGTGGTTAGGTTATCAGAGATTTAAGAATGTAGCAGGGGAGCTGAATATAAGAAACAATGTTTTAAATATTATTGATTTACATAATGGAAAATTAAGTGCGACAGGTCAGTATAATTTAAAAACAGGAAAAATGAATATAAAATCTGATTTAAATAATTATATCCTGTATAACACCTCAAAACCTGAAGTAAATGTATATGTCGACAATATATCGATGAATTTGAACGGAAAAATTGACAATCTTTCAGGAAATATAACTATGGCGCCTGCAAGAACTACTATAAATTCCCAGTATATAGGGGAAACTAAGGGAATTATAGATATAAAAAACAGTGTACTCAATTTCAGAAACTTTGAATTGAGAAATAATAACGTAGAAGGTATATATGATTTAAAAACAGGACTTGCTGATATAACTCTTAATATTAATGAGCCTGATATACCGAAACTGTTTGAATTTACAGATTTGACCTTTGGAACGTGGTCTGTTTTAAATCTGAAAGGAGATTTAAATAAATTTGATTTGACTGGAAAGGTAATTTTTGATAATATAAGTTATAAAGGATTTAGATTACCTCATGTGGCAACCATAATGGAATATTCTGACGGTAATGTGGATAAGCTCTTTAAATATGGCACATTTGATATAAAAGACTTTACATTGGTCGGAGATAACGGTGAAGAACTTTTCAAAACAAATACAAAATTTGATTTGGAAAATATAGACATAGACTATAAACTTGAAAATCAGAAGTTTGCTCTGGACTCGGTTCAGGATTTAAAAGATAAGGGATATAGTGGAGATATAGATTTAAACTTTATCCTAAAAGGTAAACCCGATGACTTCTTTACGGATTTGAAAATAAAATCCGATAAACTTGTATTAAGCGGGTTTCCTGTAGACAATCTGGATATAGATGTTCAAGCCAATAATACTGGACTGAATATAGGACAGTTTTATCTTGAATATGAACAGAACCCTCTGCTTGTAAACGGATATCTGGATTTTATGCCTATCAATTATAATATGTCAGTGCTTGCTAAAGATTTCAATCTGGCATTCTTAGGAGTAGGAAAGGACATTGAAAAAGCAAGCGGGATAGCAAATATAGATATAGTGTTCTCCAATGAACAAACGAGTGGAAAAATCTTACTTGATAATTTCTATTATAAGACAAAAGATAAGCTGACTGATGTAGAAAATCTGAATGTAGATATTAATGTTATGAACAGAAAATTGAACATCAACCGTCTGGACGGCGGTTATAACGGAGGAACATTTAAAGTCGAAGGAGATCTTGATGTTCCGGGAGTTCCGCCTGATTTTATGAGGACAAAAAGACTTGAGCTTGGAAAATTTGAGCTAAATGCAGTTTTAAATAGGGTCGGTGTGAGATATGGAAAAGACATAGACCTTGTACTGAGTGGAGATGCGAAGTTTACTCAAAATAATTTATTCGGAAATTTGACTGTAAATTCAGGTGAAATAAGAGGAATACCTGATTTTGGCGGCGGAGAAAAAAAGGAACTTTCAGCTGAAGCACAGGAAAAGAAACTGAAAGAAAAGACCATAGTAGAAGGTATTATAGAAGAAGTAATAGACAAAATAGTGAAACAGTATACAGTAGATGTAAATATTCAGACAACGAGAGATCTGAAACTGAATATACCGAATATAAGTCTTGCTAAAAATATAAAAGGAGAAATAGTCGGAGGAAGCAGAATTTTCTATGAAGCGGGTGAAATAAATCTATTAGGAAGCTATACACTGAAAAAAGGTTCCTTTATCTTAAATAATAATAAGTTTAAAATAGAAAATGCCGAAGTCAGATTTACTGATCCTATGGCGTCAATGGCTCAAATGAACCCTTTCATAGTCTTTGAAGCGAGTACTACTATAAATGGCGAAAGAATTGAAATCTCCATGAACAGTTTTCTGAAAGATGCTAATGTGGCATTCAAATCCGATTCAGGACTTACAAAAGAGCAGATTTTATCATTACTTGCATTTAATACATCGGGAAAAACTGAAGATAATCCTGACGGTACGGCACAGGAAGGGACAGCAGTAATAGGCTCTGTGTTGAATACTACATTAAATCAGTTGATTTTTTCTCCGGTAACTGATAAAATTGGAGATACATTGGGATTGACAAACGTATCTGTAAAAACTGATTTCAAGAGGTCGGAAGATACAGGGAAATACAGTGGAGCAACGACATTATATATACAGGATAATCTCTATAAGGATAAGTGGTTCTGGAATTTAGAAGTGAAATTCCCTTTCCAAGCTAAAGATAAAGAATCCAATACGACAAATCCTTTAGGATATAATGCGTGGATTAACTATAATGTAACTGACGGTTTTGAAGTCAGATTAGGTGGAGAAACAGTAGCAAGAAATAACAGAAAAGAAGATATGAGTAACAGTACGAATATAAAGAGCATAAAAAATGAAATGAATTACTATATCGGAGTTGATTTTTCAGCAAGAGCAAATACTTTTGGAGATTTGATGAAAAAAATATTCCGAAGAAAAAAATTAGATATTTTAACTAAATAATTCAGGGAGGAAATAATGAAAAGAAAAATTTACGCTTTAATAGTAACAGCTACACTATTTTTGACGGTAAACGGCTTGGTAGTAGCGGAAGGAAAGGATTTGAGAGTAGGAACAATACAATTTTCCCACTTAAATCAGTTACCTGAAGATTTTCTTTTAGAGAAATTACCTGTCAAAACAGGGGAAGTGTATTCAAATAAAAGTTTAAGTGATATATACTTGGCTTTAAAAAGGTTAAGTTATATCTCCAACGTAAATGTATATCCTAAAGTTGAAGGAGATACTGTTAATTTAGTAATCGAAGTCGATGAGGCCGGAAATGCTCTGCAACTGGCTCAAAAAGAAGAATCGGCAGAAGATTTAAATAAGAAAACAGAATTTAAAGTTTCAAGTGTAGACATATCAGGGATAAAAACTCTTAACAAAGATGATTTTCTGAAAGATGTGCCTGTGAAAGTAGGAGAATATTTCACTCCACAGGAAGCGATAAACGGAGCGGCAAAAATTTTCCAGACAGGTCTGTTCTCAACTGTTGAACCTAAAGTTGACAGAAAAACGGATAATACAATTTCAGTTTTATACTTAGTGGAAGAAAATCCCGCTGTGCAAAGTGTAAATATAAAAGGAAATACATTATTTACTCAGGATGAATTGAAAAAAGCACTCGGAATAAAAGAAGGAGAAATTTTAAACGGTAATCTTCTAAATCCTGATAATAACGGAATAATAAGATATTATGCCAAAGCAGGATATTCTCTGGCAAGAATAGAAGCTATATCTGTAAGTCCTGCAGGAGAAGTTAATATTGAACTGACAGAGGGAATAGTAGATTCAGTTTCATTTAAAAAAGTATCAACTAAAAAAGATAACGAAAGATCAAGTGAATATGCTACAAAATTAAGAACACAGCCTTATGTATTTGAAAGATCTCAGGCAGTAAAACCGGGAGAAGTTTTTGAAACTAAAAATGTCGAAGCTACAATAAGAGAACTTTACAGAACAGGTGTATTTACATCAATAGAACCTGTTTTAAGCGGAAAAGAAAATGATCCTAATGCAAGAGTAGTCGAATTTCTTGTTGAAGAAAGACCTACAACTACTATAAACGGAAGTATATCATATGGAACATCAGTAGGATTGGTAGGAGGAATTAAATTATCAGATTCCAACTTCCTTGGAAGAGGGCAGGAAGCTGCATTTAACATAGAGGCTTCAAATAAAGGAGATAAAACTCTTGAATTAAGCTGGTTTGATCCTTGGATAAGAGGAACGGAACGTGTTCAGGGTGGAGGTTCCATATACTGGAAAGAAAGTGTAGATGACGATGCGGCTCAAAATGAAGTAGAAAAAGTAAGAAAAATAGGTACAAGATGGACAATAGGTAAAGGATTAAATGATAAGATATTTGTGAGAGCTTCTGTAAGATATGACCACTATAAAGAAATTTTAGGCTCAAAATTAATTAATGATAAATATAATCTTATAGCAGTTTCTCCGTCAATCATCTATGATTCAAGAGATAATTCTTTCAGCCCTACTAAAGGTATTTATTCTACGTTGACTTATGAATATGGAGATTTGATAAAAGATAAGAGATACTATCATCAGTTTGAAGCTGACTTGAGAGCGTATCACCCTACATTCTTTAAAGATAAGAACGTAATGGCGTATAGAGTAGTATGGGGATCCACAGGAAGCGGAACTCCTGAAGCGCTGAGATACAGCATAGGTGGAGCTGAAACATTAAGAGGATATGATTACGGTAAATTTGATGGATTTAATAAATTCCATGCAACAATAGAAAATAGAACACAGGTAAATAAATATATTCAATTAGTGGCATTCTTCGATATAGGTAATGCATGGCAGAATGTTAAAACAGTAAATGGTAAAAAAGTATACTCACCTGACAGAAAAAATGCAAATAACTTTGCAGACCTTAAAAAAGGTGTCGGAATAGGAGTGAGATTGAATACTCCAATCGGTCCTTTGAGATTTGACTATGGTTGGCCGCTTGACCCTGAAGAAAAAGGTGGAAGAAAAACAGGAGGAAAATTCTATTTCAGTTTTGGACAGACATTCTAATAATTTCAGTCTGATGAGCTAAAAAACGGAAAATAGAAATGAAACTACCATTAAGGAGTTGTTTCCATATGTATAATATTAAAGATATAGCAAAATTGATAAACGGTGATATAAAAGGAAATGATAGTCTGAGTTTTCTTAGACTATCACCTTTTTTTCAAGCAAATGAGAAAGAAATAACTTTTGCCGCAGATGAAAAAATGCTGAAAAAAATAGAAGAGTGTAATGCAGGAGCAATAATAGTACCTTTTTATCAGGGATTACCTGAAAATAAAAATTATATAGTCGTAAAAAGTAATCCGAGGGAACTTATGCCGATTTTGCTCAATTATTTCAAACCTAAATTAAAACCTTTTGAAAAACCCGTAGAGGATACAGCTGTAATTGATGAAACTGCTACCATATCAAAAATAAATACATACATTGGGCATAATGTAAAAATAGGTAAGAATACAATAGTTTATCCTAATGTTTCCATATTTGAAGGAACTGAAATAGGAGATAACTGTATTATTTATTCCAATGTAACAATAAGGGAATTTACAAAAATAGGAAACGGTTCAATAATACAGCCCGGAGCTGTAATCGGTTCTGACGGATTTGGATTTGTAAAAGTAAAAGGACATAATATGAAAATAGAGCAGATAGGGAATGTTATTATAGGAGAAGAAGTCGAAATTGGTGCAAATACATGTATAGACAGAGGAACGATAGGGGATACCGTAATAAAGAAAGGTACTAAAATAGATAACCTTGTGCATATAGCTCATAATGATATAATTGGAGAAGACTGTTTTATCGTCGCTCAGACAGGTATATCGGGCAGTGTAGAAATAGGAGATAATACTACTCTTGCAGGTCAAGTTGGAGTTGCAGGACATCTAAAAATAGGAAATAATGTCATAATAGCTGCGAGATCAGGAGTTACAAATGATGTACCTGACGGAAAGCAGATGTCAGGATATCCTTTGAGAGAACATATGGAAGATTTAAGAATAAAAATGTCTATGGGAAAAGTTCCCGAATTAATTAAAAAAGTTAGAAAAATTGAAAAAGAAATGAAAAAATAATAAAAAATTATAGAAAGAATGCGTTCAGTTATCAATAAATCAAAAAGATTAGTCAGGTAGAGGAGCTGTTGTAACCTATTAATTTCAAGGAAACTAATTGGGCTTGACTTGTTATTTTAAATAATGTAAAATGAGACAAAATGAAATAAGATTGGAGCAGATAATGAAGAAAATATTATTGGGTATTTTTATGTTTCTTTTGATAATCAGCTGTGGGGAAAATCCTGAAACTGTAGTATCAAAATTTATAGATAATGTAAAAGAAAAGAAATTTGATGAGGCTTCTAAATATTCCGTGAATAAAGATTTTACGAAAGATTTGAAATTGGAATATAATAATAAAATGCAGCAACTATTTTTTGAAACATTATTTAAAAACATAAAATATGAAATAGTAGGCAAGGAAAAACAGGGAGATGTAACAATAATTACTGTTTCTGTCGAAAATGTGGACACACAAAAAGTTTTTATGATGATTTTTCAGAAACTTCTTAAAGATACATTTTCCCAAAGTAACACACCGCCTATAGAAGAAGAATTTAAAAAAGTGCTGGAATCTAAAGAAGTTCCAAAAGCTAAAAATGTTACAAAATTTGTCGTTGTAAAAACAAAAGAAGGAAATAAAATAAATGTAACGGCTGAAAATATAGATGTTTTATTCGGTAAGCTGAATACAACTTTAGCAAATTTGAATACTTTAGGAACTGACGGTGAAGAAGAAAATGATAACGAAAATCAGATTCTTCAGGAGGGACCGAATGCCGGAAAAGATCAGAAACTTACCGAGCCTAAGCTGGATAAAAAATAAAATAATATAGAGGCACGTGTAAAGTGCCTCTTTTAAATAATAATAGAGAAAAAAGGAAGTAAAAAATGAAAGAAAAATCTGAATTGATAAGAGGGACAAGTAAATGTGCCAGATTTTTTATATGTGATACGACAGAGATAGTAAAGGAAGCAAAAAGCATACATAACCTTGACCCTGTGGCAACTATGTTATTCGGGAAGTTACTGACTGTAACTGCAATTATGGGGAAAGATCTGAAAGGAGATAATGATTTACTTACACTGAAAATAAACGGAGACGGTCCTTACGGAAATATGCTCGCTACGGGTAATAAAAAAGGGGAAGTAAAAGGTTACATAGGAACTGTTGAAAATGAAAAATTAAACAGTATAGTAAATGAAAAAGGAGAATTTATAACCGATGAAAAAGGTCATGTAAAATTTATAGGAAATGGAACGCTACAAGTAATAAAAGATATGGGACTGAAAGAACCTTTTATCGGACTGACTCATCTCGCAGGCGAAGACATAGCGGATACAATGGCTCATTATTTTTTGATTTCCGAACAGGTGAAATCTGTAGTCGCATTGGGAGTAAAACTTTTGGATGACGGCAATGTGGAGAAAGCCGGAGGCTATATAATACAGCTTCTCCCGGGAGTAGAAAATAGCTTTATAGATAAACTTGAAGATAAATTAAGGCAGATAAGAAGTATAACCGAACTTCTATCGGGAGGATTTACTTCCGAAAAAATAGCGGAACTGTTATATGAAGATATTTCAATCGTTGAAGATGAAGCCGAAATATCGGGTGCTCATGTAAAAAAATATGTCGAAGATTACGAAATACTTGAAAAATCGGTACTTGAATATAAATGTAATTGTACAAAAGAAAAATTTTATAAAGGGATAATGACTTTGGGCAAAAAGGAGATAAATCATATCCTTGAAGAAGAAGGAAAGATAGAAGTGGAATGTCATTTCTGCGGTAAAAAATATACATTTGAGGAAAAAGATTTTAAAGATATGTAAAATAAAAATTTTGCTAAATTATATATTGTTAAATTTTTAGAAAAAAATTCGGAAAAAATTAAAAAACATTTAGTCTATCGGAGTTATTTAGCAAAAACGATAAAATAATGGCTAATTAGAGCTATTTCATAAAAATGATAAAATATTTAAAATATAAAAATAGACATTAAATACAATGATTATTTTGTTATATCAAAAAAATAGTAAAATAATAGGTACTTAGAGTTATTTCAAAAAAACAATAAAATATATAAATTATTTTTCTATCTAATGAGAAATGTTGTCTTACGGCTAAAATTAAAAGCAACCATAAAATAATAGCTAATTAGAGTTATTTTATAAAAATGATAAAATATTTAGAATATAAAAATAGACATTAAATACAATGATTATTTTGTTATTTCACAGAAACGATAAAATAATAGCTAATTAGAATTATTTCAAAAAAACAATAAAATATATAAATTATTTTTCTATTTAATGTGAAAACCTTGTCTTATGGCTAAAATCAAGAATCTGGAAAATAGCGATGAATTTAGAAATATTTAAAGATATAAAGAATATTAAGATATAAAGAATAAAAAATATAAAGGATATAAGATAAGAAATATAATAAAAAAGAAAGGATGTTTGAGATGTCGGAATTACTGAGAGTAGGAGTAATAAGAGGAGGAATTTCTACTGAAAAGGAAGTTTCAATGAATACCGGAAAAGAGATTATAAAAAATCTGAACAGAGATAAATACGAGGTTTTTGATGTTGTCATAAATTCAGAAAAGGAAGTATTTGAAAAATTAAAAGATTTAAATCTAAATTTTGTATACATAGCTCTACATGGAGCATTTGGTGAGGATGGAAGAATACAGGCAATCCTTGAAAGTCTTGGAATTCCTTACAGCGGTTCGGGAGTTATGACAAGTGCATTGTGCATGGATAAGGAACTTACAAAAAAAATAGTGGAAACTTACGGGGTGAGGACAGCAAAAGGAATTTGCATAAGAGAGGGAGAACAGGCAGATTTTCAAGAGATAAAAGAAAAGTTGGGAGATAGAGTTATAGTAAAGCCTAATTCAGGCGGATCAAGTATAGGAGTAAGTTTTGTCGAAAATGAAAAAGAATTTGCAAAAGCTCTTGAGCTTGTGTATACTATGGACAAAGAAGCATTGGTGGAAGAAGTTCTCACGGGAACTGAAATAAGTGTACCTATCATCAATGGAAAAGTCTATCCTACACTTAAAATAGAAGCTGTTGCAGGAGATTATTTCGATTATAAGTCCAAATATTCTGACGGAGGAGCAAGAGAATTTGTATTTGAATTTGAGAAAAAAATACAGGATGAAATAGATAAATTTGCCTATGACAGCTATCATGCAGTAAAATGTGAAGGATTTGCAAGAGTGGACTTTATGGTAGTAGGAGATAAGCCTTATTTTATGGAAGTAAATACATTGCCCGGAATGACTGCTGCAAGTCTTTTGCCTAAAAGTACAGCCTCAAAAGGATATGACTACACTCAAACATTAGATTTACTGATAGAATCATCAATAAATATAAAGAGATAGAACAGGAAATTTTTTTAAATAAAAAATTTTAAAATAATAAAATAGAAAATAAATAGAACGAAATATAAATAGAAAAATATAGCGAAAAAATATAGCAAAAAATTTTTTTATAAAATAATAAATGAAAGGAATGATTGTATATGGAAAGAATAGCAAGTTTTCAAGTAGACCATATAAGACTTAACAGGGGGCTTTATGTTTCAAGAATAGATGAAATAAACGGGAATTATCTTACAAGTTTCGACATAAGAATGAAACTTCCTAACAGAGAGCCTGTAATCAATATAGCTGAACTTCACACAATGGAGCATTTAGGAGCTACATTTTTAAGAAATCACCCTGTCTGGAAAGATAAGATAGTATATTTCGGACCTATGGGATGCAGAACAGGTTTTTATCTCATACTTAAAGGAAAACTGGAGTCAAAAGATATAGTTGAGTTAATGAAAGAAACTTTCAAATTTATGGCTGAATTTAAAGGTGATGTACCCGGAGCAACAGCCATAGAATGTGGAAATTATTTAGACCAGAATTTACCTATGGCAAATTTTGAAGCCAAAAAATATTTGGAAGAAACATTGGAAAAATTGAATGAGGAAAATCTGAATTATCCGAAATAGAAATTATCTAAAAAAATTCATAAATATTATTTTTGCATTATTATGTCCTGAAACATATATTGCATAAATTTTTTGTTTTTAAGATTAAGAAATTGAATATTAGTTAAGAACTGTAAAGGAAAAAAATGAAAAAAATAATAGATACACATACGCATATATATGACGAGCAGTTTCAGGAAGATTTTGATATTGTTATGAAAGATATATCGGAACAAATGGAAGGGATTGTAAGTATAGGCTTTGATATGGAAAGTTCATTAAAAAGTATAGAACTTTCAAATAAATACTCCTTTGTCCATGCGGTAATAGGCATACATCCCGTAGACATAAAAAAATACAATAATGATGTCGAAAAAGAGCTGGAGAAACTGGCATTAAATGAGAAAAAGGTTGTCGCGATAGGGGAAATAGGACTCGATTATCACTGGATGGAAGACCCTGAAGAAGTACAGAAAGCAGGTTTCAGAAAACAAATAGAACTTGCAGAAAGAGTAAAGCTGCCCATTGTTATTCACACAAGGGAAGCGTTACAGGATACCCTTGATATTTTAAGGGAATATCCTAACGTAGGAGGGATACTTCATTGTTATCCCGGATCCTTTCAGGCGGCAAAACCTTTTCTTGACAGATATTATATAGGAGTAGGCGGAACAGTAACGTTTAAAAATAACAGAAAAACGAAAGAACTCGTAAAAGAACTGTCTCTTGATAAAATAGTTCTGGAAACGGACTGCCCTTATTTGACGCCTGTTCCTTTCAGAGGAAAGAGAAATCAGCCTGTTTATACAAAATATGTAGCTGAAGAGATAGCAAGGATAAAAGAAGTTCCTATAGAAAAAGTAATTGAAATTACTACTGAAAATGCTAAAAAAATATATGGGTTATAATTTAAGTTTTTGAAAAAATAATATAATAAAAATTTTTATTTTTCTTTTTTATAAAAAGTTATTTTCTTCTTGAAATAACGGTGTTTAAGTTATTGTTTCCATCTATTTTTTATAAAAAAGCAAGTATAAAGAAAAGTCAGTATAAAGGAGAATAAATGGAAATATACGGAATCGGAACCGACATTATCGAAATAAGCAGGATAAGAGACGCTATTAACAGGACTTCTTCTTTTAAGGGAAAAGTTTATACTGAAAAAGAAATAGAATATGTAGAGCAGAAAAAAAATCCTTATGCCAGCTATGCAGGCAGATTTGCCGCAAAAGAAGCTGTTTCCAAAGCTCTCGGGACAGGAGTGAGGGGATTTTCATTAAGTGATGTTGAGATATTGAATGATGAGCTTGGAAAACCGAACGTTATCCTTTACAATGAATTATTAAATCAAGCGAAAAATCTAAAAATACAGATAAGCATTTCACACAGTAAAGAATATGCAGTTTCTACTGTTATTATCTATAAAGAATAATTAAAAATCGGGAGAAAATTATGGTGCAATCAATTTTAAAAAACAAAGTAACTAAAATGATAATATTATTTTTTGTAATATCTATGGTAGGAACGCTTTCATCGGCTGTAGATAAGGTTAAGATTGAATATTTTGGGAGAAAAGACTGTAAAAACTGTGCAAATTTAGAAAAATTTTTGACGGAACTGTCTAATAAAAGAAAAGATTTTGAATATATTGAATATAAAATTGATGAGAACGGGGAAAATAAAAAGTTTTTTGATGAAGTTACGACAAAGCTGAAACTCGTAAAAGGAACTCCGATTATATATTTAAACGGACACATTATACAAGGATTTAATACCCCTGATACAACAGGTAAGGAAATTGTAAAATTAATTGATGAGGAAAAAAAGGCTAATTCGGTCCTTACATTGGAAGAATATGTAAAAAACGGTAAATATGAGAATATAAGTTCAAACGGCTCCGTCTGTGAGGGAGATGAAGTCTGTGAAATACCGGGACTTACAAAAGATGCTTCCAGACAGGTAATTGTGAATATTCCTTTTATAAATAAAAGTGTCGATTTAACGGATTATTCGCTTCCTTTAATGTCCTTAATTTTGGGAACTGTTGACGGTTTCAATCCTTGTGCGATGTGGGTGCTTGTGCTGTTTCTGACCGCTCTTATTGCTGTGGGCAGTAAAACTAAGATGTTCAGAGTGGCAGGGTTGTTTATCCTTGCTGAAGCGGTAATGTATTACCTGATTTTGAATGCGTGGCTTTATACATGGGATTTTGTAGGTTTGGATAAATGGGTAACTCCTATTGTAGGAATTGTCGGAATAATAGGCGGAATATTTTTTGTAAGAAATTATCTGAAAAAAGGAGATGAACTTTCCTGTGAAGTAACCGACTTTAAAAAGAGAGCCAAAATTTCAAATCAAATAAGAGAAATTGCGAATAAGCCTTTTACACTGCTGACAGCACTTGGAATAATAGGGTTGGCACTGTCTGTAAATGTTATAGAATTTGCGTGTTCGGTAGGAATACCTCAAACTTATACGAAAATACTTCAGATAAACAATATTTCTTTCTGGAATAGACAGATTTATACTTTTATATATATTATAGGTTATATGATAGATGATATAATGGTTTTTGGGCTGGCTTTACTAAGTGTAAATAAATTACAGCTTACAACAAAATATTCCAAATGGGTAAATCTGTTCGGAGGAATACTGATGATTATTCTGGGGTTGATATTGCTGCTGAAACCGAGTTTACTGATTGTTTAGAAAAAATAACAAATAAAAATAACGAATATGAAAATAAAAAAGAGGCTGTCAATTATTTTGACTTATGAGGAGACCCCCTCTTTTTTATTTTTTAGATAACTTCATCTTTTCAAAAGGCGTATAATATGATAATATAGATATGATTAAAATAAAAATATGATGGAAGTGGAAAATGGCAACATATAACTTATTGTTTAAAAATCTGGAAGAATTGAAAATCAAAGGGGCAGGTAAAGTAGCTGTGAGTAAGTTTAATAAACTTGGTGTATATACTTTATACGAGCTCTTTTATTTTTTCCCGAGAGCTTATGAAGACAAGGCAAACAGCAAAAATATAGAAGATATACTTCCAGATGAATTTGTAGTTATAAAAGGAGTTATTATAAATACTGTAAATCAGTATATAAAAGCGGGACGTACTATGTTTCGTGCAATATTGAAAGATGATACGGGGATTGTAGAATTAGTATGGTTTAATAATAGATTTATAAAAAGTAATATAAAGATAGGCGATGAACTCCTTGTTTACGGGAAAGTGAAACGTTCAGCCAAATTTCAGCTGATAAATCCTGAATATAAAAGAATACAGGACGGTATAGTGAAAGGTTCCCTGAAATATGAGCAGATAATGCCTATTTATCCGTCAGTAGCTTCGTTGAGGCAGGAAGCCATAAGAAAAATAATAAATGAAGCATTACTCGACTATGGGTATTTGCTACAGGAAAATATGTCTGAAGATTTGATGAAAAAAGAGGGGCTGCTTTCAAGAAAAGAGGCGATATTAAATATTCATTTTCCCGAAAATTTTGAAAAGAAGGAAAAAGCTAAAAAAAGATTTATGATTGAAGAAATTCTTCTTCTTGAAATGGGGATTTTACAGAACAGATTTGAAACCGACAAGGAAAATAACAATATTTATGAGCTGGAGGACAACAAAAAGCTCGTGAGCAGATTTATAGAAAATCTGGAATATGATTTGACGAAAGCCCAGAAAAAAGTAATAAGCGAGATTTATAAGGAGCTGAAAGCAGGAAAAATAGTAAATAGGCTGATACAGGGGGATGTGGGTTCAGGGAAAACCATAGTCGCTCTTATTATGCTTCTTTATATGGCTGAAAACAGTTATCAGGGTGTAATAATGGCACCTACGGAAATACTGGCAACACAGCATTATCTTGGAATAGTGGATATATTCAATGATCTCGATGTGAGAGTCGAACTACTGACAGGAAGTGTAAAAGGTAAGAAAAGGGAAAAACTTTTATCTGAAATAGAAAATGGGCTTGTGGATATTGTCATAGGTACACATGCCCTTATAGAAAATGACGTTGTTTTTAAAAATCTGGGATTGATAGTGATAGATGAACAGCACAGATTTGGTGTTGTGCAGAGAAAACTTTTAAGAGAAAAGGGGAGTATTGCCAACCTTATAGTAATGAGTGCTACTCCCATACCCCGTTCTCTTGCTCTCACCATATACGGGGATCTTGATGTTTCCATTATTGACGAACTGCCGAAGGGACGTATGCCTATAAAGACCAAATGGATAAAAGACCTTGATGAGAAGAATAAAATGTATGGATTTATTGAGCGAAAAATAAAAGAAGGTCGTCAGGTGTATGTCGTTTCTCCGCTTATAGAAGAAAGTGAAACTCTGAATGTGAAGTCCGCACAGGAGACTTATGATGAATACAGCAACATTTTTCCTGACAGACGGTTAGGATTAATCCATGGACGACAGAGTTATAAGGAAAAACAGGATATAATGAGAAAATTTAAAAATCATGAGCTGGATATACTGATATCTACGACTGTAATAGAAGTGGGGGTCAATGTTCCCAATGCTTCCATAATGATAATAAGGGATGCCCAAAGGTTTGGGTTGTCTTCCCTTCATCAGTTGAGGGGAAGGGTAGGACGGGGTAAATATCAGTCTTACTGTTTTTTGGAATCTGAAACTGACAATGATTTGTCAAAAAGAAGACTTCAGATTATGGAAAAAACGACAGACGGTTTTAAAATAGCCGAGGAAGATTTGAAATTGAGAAATTCGGGAGAAATACTGGGTACAAGACAGAGCGGAGTTTCCGATATGATGATGACGGATATTGTGAAAAATGTAAAGGAAATAAAGAGAATAAGAGATTATGTAATTGATTATCTTGAAAAAAATAACGGAAAAATAGAAAATGAGTTTCTGAAAAGAGATATATATGAGAAATTTCATAAAAATCAGTGAAAATAATTAGTCGAAAATAGAAAAAATTTTATTTTAATTTCAGAAAGGGGCTTTGAAAAATGAAAAAACGTAGTGCTGATATGGGGTTGCTTCTTGTAGGAATATTGTGGGGATTAGGTTTTATTTTTGTGAAAATAGGACTAAATGAAAATATGGATGTGTTTTATCTTCTAACAATAAGATTTTTAGGTGGATTTGCCGTCCTTTTTGCTCTTTTCCGAAAAAAAATGAAGAAAATAACTCTTTATGATTTTAAAGCGGGATTTATGATAGCAGCATTTCAGGTTTTCGGATATGCTTTCCAGACTTTCGGAATGCAGCTGACAACGGCAAGTAATAATGCCTTTTTTACTGCGATAAATGTGGTTATCGTTCCTTATATTTTCTGGTTTATATATAAGGAAAGACCTAACAAATCCACATTTCTTGCTTCCATTTTATGTGTAATGGGAGTGGGGATTATGAGTTTTGACAATGAGATGAATTTGACGAACCTGAATAAGGGAGATATTCTGACTATAATTTCTGCATTCTTTTTTGCAGCTCAGGTTGCGGCGAC
The DNA here is from genome assembly GCF_057270515.1 of Pseudoleptotrichia sp. NCBI lineage: Bacteria > Fusobacteriati > Fusobacteriota > Fusobacteriia > Fusobacteriales > Leptotrichiaceae > Pseudoleptotrichia > Pseudoleptotrichia sp. The sequence goes on from NZ_DBHIXS010000004.1 coordinate 136,284, forward strand.
AGGATATTACAGTGAAAGAGTTCACACGATAAATCTGGTTTTAATTCAGATGTTGATAGGAGGTTTTCTGTTTTTATTTAATCTGATATTTATTTCAGGAATAAAGGAAATAAAACCTCTGAGCGGTATGGCATTGGTTTCGGTAATTTATCTGACAGTATTTTCAACTGCAATTCCTTTTTTATTACAGACATATTTTCAAAAATGGACTACATCTACGAGGGCTTCGATAATATTGACGACAGAGTCTTTGTTTGCTCCGTTATTTGCCTTTCTTATGCTTGGAGAAGTATTGACTCTGAAAGTGCTGATAGGAGCGGCACTGATACTGATGTCGGTAATCGTATCGGAAATAAAATTTAATAATAATGAAGTGGAAAAAATATAGTTTTCTAAAGTAAAATATAGTTTGTCATAGGGATTATTTTTTGACAATCATTTTCTATTTTATGTTACATATTTGTGTTATATAATTTTGAAAAAATTTTAAATAAATTTATCATATGATTTCGGGATGTATAATTTAGTGCCGTAATAAGTAGACATTTCATAGGGAAAATGATAAAATAAAAAGAAAAAATTGTATTTTATGAAAAATAATGAGCTATTTGAAAAATTCTAAATTCTATGATTATATCATAACTATAAAAAAGAAAGGAGAAATGCAATAGATATCCTGATTTTCAGGAATATTGCATATATTGAAAAATGAGATTATCGGAAGCATTTCTAAAAACATACAAGGAGGCACCTAAAGAAGCTGAAATAATAAGTCATCAACTGATGTTAAGGGCTTCAATGATAAAACAGCTCACACGAGGGGTATACAGTTATCTGCCTTTAGGATACAGAGTTTTAAGAAAAATAGAAAATATCACAAGGGAAGAAATGGACAGAGCAAAGGCTCAGGAAATATTTATGCCTGTGTTGCAGCCTGCTTCCTTATGGGAAGAATCGGGAAGATGGTTTGCTTACGGACCCGAACTGATGAGACTGAAAGACAGAAATGAAAGGGAATTTGCTTTAGGACCTACTCATGAAGAGGTGGTAACGGATATAGTGAGAAATATGGTATCTTCATATAAGGATTTGCCTTTCAATCTTTATCAGATACAGACTAAATTCAGAGATGAAATTAGACCGAGATTTGGACTTATGAGAGGGAGAGAATTTATTATGAAAGATGCTTACAGTTTTCATATTGACCAAAAATCCCTCGACGAAGAATATATAAATATGAAATCTGCATATGAAAGAATATTTACAAGATGTGGGCTGAATTTCAGAGCTGTAGAAGCTGATTCCGGTTCTATAGGCGGAGATTCTTCGCATGAATTTATGGTGCTCGCAGAAAGCGGAGAAGATGATATTCTGTACGATGATTCTTCAAATTATGCGGCAAATGTGGAAAAAGCAGTAAGCATTATTGAACTGAAAGAAAGTGATGAGAAAAAACTGATGAAAGAGCTGGTAAAAACTCCACATGCAAAAACAATAGAAGATTTGGCAAATTTTTTGAATATTCCTAAAGAAAAAACTGTAAAGGCGGTAATGCTGAAAGAAGTTACTGAAGACGGGGAAAACTTTGTATTGGCATTGATAAGGGGAGATCTGGATGTAAATTCCATAAAATTGAAAAATGCTATCGGAGCGAAAATTGAGCTTGAAATGATGACTCCTGAAGAATGTGAAAGATTTGGTCTGGTACCGGGATATGCGGGTTCTTATGAGAAAAAGGACGGACTGAAAGTAGTAATTGATGAAACTGTCAAATATGTGAGAAATTTTGCATTAGGTGCGAATAAAGAGGAGTATCATTATATAAACGTAAATATCGAAGATATAGTATATGATTTAGTCGCAGATATAAGAAAAGCAAAGGAGGGAGATACTTCTCCCGACGGAAAAGGAACTTTAAAACTGGCAAAAGGGATTGAAGTCGGGCATATATTCAAATTGGGAGATAAATACTCAAAAGCATTGAATGCTACTGTCCTTGATGAAAATGGAAAGCAACAGATAATAAAAATGGGATGTTACGGTATCGGGATTTCAAGAGTTATGGCAGCAGCTATAGAGCAGAATCACGATGAGTTCGGTATCATATGGCCCAAAAATATTGCTCCTTATTTAGTCGATGTGATAATTGCGAATATTAAAGATGAAACACAGGTTTCATTAGGAGAAAAAATATATGCTGAATTATCCGATAATGGAATAGAGACCGTTCTGGATGACAGAAACGAAAGAGCGGGATTTAAATTTAAAGATGCGGATTTAATAGGGTTTCCTTTAAAAATAGTTGTAGGAAAAGGTGCAGCTGAAGGAATTGTCGAGATTAAGGACAGAAGAACGGGAGAAAGTTCCGAAGTTAAAAAAGAAGATGTATTGCAATATATAAGAGATTTTATGGTTGATTAATTGTAATATCTGATTATTTAAAAAATATCAGGATATATAAAGCAGTTTTTACAAACACGGTAATACGGGTATATCTATTATTAAATATAGAAATTTAAAATATCAAAACAGAAAAACTGAAAATTTATAATATTTAGAAATTGAAAAATAATATTGTTATTCAGATATCGTTATTTAGATGTAAAAATATTTTTTAATTATAAAGATTGGAGAAGATAATGGCTGTTAGGAATATTGTGTTTGATTTGGGAAATGTCCTTATAAATTTTAATCCTCGGGATTATACAAAAAATGAAAAGTTTTTAAAGGAAGTATTTGCAAGTCCTGAATGGCTTATGCTTGACAGAGGAACCCTGTCGTATGAAGATGCTAAGGAAATATTTAAGAAAAGGGTACCCGAAGAAGCGGAAGAAATCGATAGGCTTTTTGATACAAATTTTTCAGGACTGCTGCTTCCTATAAAAGAAAATACTGAATTATTGCCTGAATTAAAGAAAAAATATAATTTGTATATTCTGTCAAATTTTCATAAAGGAGCTTTTGAAGATATATATGAAAAATATGATTTTTTCAAAAATTTTGACGGACATACGGTATCCTGTTACTGTCATCTTTTAAAACCTGAAAAAGAGATATACGAGGAGATTTTAAATAAATTTTCTTTAAATCCTGAAGAAACGGTGTTTATTGATGATATGAAAGTCAATATAGAGGCTGCTGAAAAATTTGGTATAAAAGGTATACATTTACCTGATTGGACAAAATTAAAAGAAAAGTTAGAGGAATTTTTAAAATGATGAAAATAAAATATATATTACTAATATTACTTCTGATGATTGTGAGCATTATAACGGGGGCTGAAAAACAGCAGATTATAATACCGGAGGGATTAAAACCCGGAGATACTGTTGGTCTGATTGCTCCTGCAAATTATACAGGCTCTTCAGCAGACGCGGAAGTCGAATATCTTATAAATAAAGGCTTTAATGTAGTCTATGGAAAGTCTTTTGATGCCAGATGGTATGGGTTTGGCGGAACTGATGAAATAAGAGCTAAAGACATAAATGATATGTTTGCCGATAAAAATATAAAGGCGATATTTGCAATTAGAGGAGGCTATGGAACTATAAGACTGGTAGATAAACTGAATTACGATACAATAAAGAAAAATCCGAAAATATTTTCAGGATATAGTGATATTACTACTCTTCTGATTGCTATTAATGAAAAAACGGGACTTGTAACTTATCATGGGCCTATGAGCTCCAATTTTAAAGATATACCTCCGGTTACAGAGGCTTCTTTTAACAGGACGTTTATAAATAAGGAACCGTTAAATCTGCTCGAATTTGATAATGAATATTTTGTTCTGAAAAGCGGAAGAGCGGAAGGTCAGATAACTGGAGGAAATTTGTCCCTCATAGTAGCTTCTCTCGGAACAGAATATGAGATTAATACTGACGGGAAAATATTGTTTATCGAAGAAACGAATGAGCCTACTTACAGGATAGATAGAATGCTGAAACATCTGAAACTTGCAGGAAAGCTAAAAAATATAAAAGGAGTACTTTTAGGCGATTTTAAAAATGCAAAAAGGGCCGAAATTGACGATATGGGACTGGAAGACGTATTTGAAGATAATTTCGGGAAAATGAAAGTACCTGTAATAAGCGGATTTAAATCAGGGCATGTAAGACCTTTTATTACGGTGCCTATAGGTGCAAAAGCTAAAATAGACACTTATAAGGGAGAAATAATAATTGATAAAGCCGTGAAATAGAATAGAAACTGACTCAAAATATTAATAATTATATTTTCTGCTACGTTTTTACTATAAGATGTTTATTTTTTAGAACAGCTTCTGTTTTATAACTATTTATAATTAATAGATAACATTTTTTTCAGTAATTACAATGTCCATTTTTATATCATGTTTTTCTGACGGAATATTTTCAATTAACTGAAAATCGTAACATATGCCTATAAATAAAGGTTTGTTGCGATTTTTTTCATTGCTTGGATTATTTGAAATTATTTTATTTAGAAAGGTATCGTAGTATCCTCCGCCAAATCCGATACGGTTTTTTTCATAATCGAAAGCAATAGCGGGAACTATAATTAAATCAAGAATTTCCTCATCATAAAATATATCTGATGACGACTCATAATATCCGAATTTATGTAAAATCAGATTTTCTTTCTCATAAATATTTATCTTCATTTCTCTTTTTGGGAAAGTTTTCGGGATATAATGTTTTTTATCGGGATACAGCTCAATCAGCTTTGTAATTTCGATTTCATTTCCCATATTCATAAAAATCATAATATTTTTGACTTCCCGAACATAGGGAATGAGATTTTTTATAATAAGATTGCTGTTTTTTTGAACAGTTTTTTTTGAAAGAGAATTTCTTTTTAAAATCAGATTTTTTCGGATTTCATCTTTTGTCATAGTCATATTCTGCACTCCTTTTTTATAATAAATCCATTGAAGAAGCAATAGTAGGACTTTTGTCATAGTCATATTCTACACTCCTTTTTTATATGGAGATGATAACATATAAATCATTTTTTTGCTATAAAGAGATGATAAAAAATACTTGATACTATTTCCATTTGATTAACAGAGATAGATTAAGACATTTGTTATAGAATCCAATATAAATGTTATAAAGCTCTATATCCAATTTTAAATGGAGTTTGGTATAAAATAATAGAAACAATTAAAATAATACAATTCATATGTTTTAAGAAAGGAGTAAGAGATTAGATATAAAATAATAGAAACAATAAAATAATCTTAAAATAAAAAAGGGCTGTCTCATAAGTAAAAGTAAATTTACTTATATAAATATCATATATTTTAAAAAAATGAAAGTCATTATCTTTAAAGTTACTATTTTTACTGATTTCATAAAAATGATAAAATACATTAAAACTCCCTTTAATATTGAACTGATAATTTTTTATAGAAATGAATTAACTAAAATTTTTCAGTTTCACTTTAAAGGGGTTTCATTATATATAACTTATAATTAGAATATTTTTTCTACCTTATGAGACAGCTTTTCCTACTATTCTTCTATTATTTAATTTCAAATTTATCCCACACATTATTTAAAGCATTATTTACTGCTTTATATATTTCAAATTTTTCTTGGTATATTTTTTTATATTCTGTTCTTGGATAAACAGTTTTATTTATTTTTACCATTTTATCCACAGCTTCTTTAAAATCTTTAAAAATTCCTGTCGATATTCCTGCTACCATTGCAGCTCCCAATGCTCCAAATTCCTTATCCCTCAAAATGTCCACAGGCACTTGAAGCACGTCGGAAAATATTTGAGCCCAGACGTCGGAGTTTGCCGCGCCTCCTGATAATCTTATTCTTTCAGGTAATTCCCTGTTTTTTAAAAGATTTTTCATATGTGTAACATGGGAAAAAACAACACCTTCATACACTGCCCTTGCCAAATGTTTTTTCTGGTGAAATTCCGTCATACCCGTAAATGTACCTTTTGCCAGCTCATTTTCATTGGAGCCGTTTAAAAATGGTAGATAGACTAAATTACTCTCTTCAGGGTTTACGGAAGCTACCCATTCATTTATGAGGTCATATATTTTTTTTCCTTCGGATTTCAATTTTTCTTTTTCAAAGCTTAAAAAGTTTGATATGAACCATTCCAAATTTCCCGCAGATGTAGGACTGCTTTCCTCGTAAAGGTAATATCCCGGAATACAGAAAATTGAGTTCAGCCTTACTGTCCCGTTGGAAATAGGTTCTTTACCTATATATTCGTTTATACTCCATGTTCCCGCAATCATTGCCAGCTCTTTTTCATCGTATATTCCTGAAGCTATTCCGCTTGCGTCGATGTCAAACATTCCTGCCACGACTGGCGTACCTGCCCGAAGTAATGTTTCTTTTTCCGCTTTTTCAGTAACATATCCGCAGATGTCAATGGACTGTCTTAGTGGAGGAAGCAGGGGCATTATTTCTTCCAGACCGAATAAGGACAGAAGTTCCTTATCATAAGTTTTTGTATTCAGATTTAACAGATTTGAGCCTGAAAAATCAGTTATTTCAGAATAAATTTCTCCTGTTATCTTAAATCTTATATAATCTTTTACAGAAAGGATATACTTGACTTTTTTTAATATTTCAGGCTTATTGTCTTTAAACCAGTTCAGTATACTTACAGGCTGTCCTGAAAGAATTTCCTGAAAAGTTTTCTTATAGACTTTGTCTTTAGTTCCATTTTCATACCATTTTTTTACATACTTCCATGCTCTCATATCCGAAGACAGAATCCCGTTATATACAGGGACTCCATTTTCATCAAGCATATACAGACCTTTTCCCTGTCCTGAAAAAGATACTCCTGCAATTTCTTCAGGATTTATTTTGCTTTTAGTTATAACTTCCTTAATTACGGCGGCATTCACTTCCCATAATTTTTCCAAATCTCTTTCCATATAACCTGATTTTGGAGTGATTATTTCAGTTATCATGCCTGCTACTGCTATCTGGTTACCGTTTTCATCAAAGATAGCAGCTTTTGAAACAGTTCCTCCGTTATCTATTCCTAATAAATATGCCATATTTTATTAATTACTTTGAAGTAACTGTCCTCCTTTCTTTAAGATTTTCAGTAAAATTTTCTATATCTTTCAGTGAAGGTAAACTTGGAACGGCACCTATTTTAGTAACAGCGATAGCTCCGCAAATACTTCCGTAATTCATAGCTTCCTTTAGGTTGTTTTTTTCTGACAGTGATTTGACAAAACCTGCCATATAGCTGTCTCCTGCGGCGGTTGTATCCACAGTGTCTACCTTATAAACTTTCTGATAAATTTCAGTTTCACTGTTCAAAAATAGACTTCCGTTTTCTCCCATTTTTACAAGGACGTTTTTTATTCCGTTATTCAATAACTCTTTTCCTGCGGATTTGATTTCTTCAAGAGTATGCAGTTTCCTTTTTACAAGAGCTTCCAGTTCGGATTTGTTGGGACTTACAATATATGCTCCCGTAAGGTCGTTAATGCTGATATTTCTTATAGGACCTGCATCAATGACTAATTTGATGTTCAGTTCATTACATACACTGATAATCTCCTTGACAGCTTCTATGGAAATTTCCAACTGTATCAGTATATGTGTGCAGTCTGCCATTTCTCTCTTAAATATATTTCTTATATCCGCTCCGTTTATATCCATATTTGCTCCCGGATTAACAATTATCCTGTTATTTCCGTTTTTTTCAAGGAATATATAGGCAGCTCCTGTCTTGCAGTTTTTAGAAATTTTTATATTTGAAGTGTCAATCCCGTATCGGGATAAGTTTTCCTTAATCAGTTCAGCGTCATGATCATTGCCGAGACAACTGAAAAAACACACATCGCAGTTTAGTTTTTTCAATGCAATAGCGGCATTTCCGCCTTTTCCTCCAAAACTGTTTTCAATGGCTTCCAGAAAAATATTTTCTCCCTCTTCGGGCATTTTTTCAACCTGAATGATTGTATCCATATTCAAGCTGCCTATTACTCCTATTTTATTCATAACTTCTCCTTAAATTTCAGTGATTACAGGATTATTTTTTTTCATAGTTGTCAGGCGGTCCCATTATAACTGTTTTACCGTCGGCTTTTACTTCTATTTTCCCAAATCCTTGAATTTCCATACCGTTAGTAAGTTTTTTTCCTTCCAGCATAGCTTTGGCAACTGCTACTGTCAAGTATCCCAATCTTCTTGTGTTCCACAAATATCCTCCATCCAAGGCACCGTCTTTTAAGTATTCCTGAGAGTCCTCATTGACAGCAGTTCCTACTACGGCTATTTTATCTTGTAATCCTTTTTCACGTATTGCCTGTGCAATTCCTAAAGGAGCAACTGTCGAATATCCTATTATCCCTTTTATATTAGGATAAGCTTTTAGTAAATCGAGAGCTTTGCTGTATGCTTCCTGCTGTTTTTCATCGGAAGGGATTTTATCCGTTACTAATTTTAGATTAGGATATTTTTCTTTTGCATATTTTAAACCATAATCAATCCATGAATTAAGGTTTGCAGCAGATAATCCTCCTGTTATTATAGCATATTCGCCTGTATCCGTTCCCATTTTTTCGACTAATTTATCAAAGAGATGTTCTCCTAAAACTTTATCGTCAATTTGGTGAATGGAAGCGTCAACAACGTTGATGTCAGTAGGTGTATCCCAGTCAAGTATCATTATTCCTGCAGCTTTTGCCTGCTGAAGTACAGGGATGACAGCTGCCGGGTCATTAGGAGCTACAGCGATAGCATCTACTCCTTGATTAATAAGGTCTTCTATCATTTTTACCTGTTCAGCGGCATCGGCTTTGTTAGGTCCGATGTAAATGACTTCTACGCCTAATTCTTCCCCTGCTTTTTTTGCTCCTTCTCCTGTCTGTTCAAAATAAGGGATAGATGTCAGTTTAGGCATAATAGCAATTTTGAATTTCTTTCCTTTTTTTTCTGTTCCTGTCTGTGATGATGAATTGTTTTCTTCTTTTTTCTTTTCACCGCAACTTATTAACAGTACAAAAGCTAAAAGTAAAAAAATCTTGAAAAAATTTTTGAATTTCATAATTGAATTCCTCCTCTATATTTTATTAATTTTTATTTTTTCTTCCCGAAATAAGGGATTTATCACTTAGAACTTTTGATATATAACGGATTGCAAGAACGGTAATCAGTATAATTCCCATTATTATATCCACTATATTTCTATCCACATTTATCAGATTAAGCCCTTTGGATATAATCTGTATGATTGCAACTGCAATAACTGTTCCCAGTATATTGCCGTGTCCTCCTGAAATGCTCACACCGCCCAAAACCACAGCTGTAATACTTTGCATTAAGTATGATGAGCCGAAATCGACTTTTGCCGAATTATATCTGGACATCATAATGATGCCCGATATGGATGAAAGTATAGCCGAATAAATATAAGTAGACAGTATGACTTTTTTAGTATTAATACCTGAAAATCTTGTGGCTGTTTCATTACATCCGAGCATTAGTATCTTGGTACCTAAAGAACTTTTATGTAAAATAATATAGCTCAGGATTATAAAGAACAGATAGATTATAAACGGAACAGGAACTCCCAGCAGATTTTTTGTCGTTATGTAGGAAAATATGAGAGGAAAACCTGATATGGAACCTCCTTTGGTCAGATTTAGGCTTATCCCTTCAAAGAGAGTAGTCGTTCCCAGCGTTACGAGCATTGCCGCCACTCCCACATAAGCCGTAATATAGCCGTTCAGAAATCCCGCTGTTACAGATATAAGCAGGGAAAGGAGTATCGCTAAAAATATTGCAAGAACAGGGTTCTGCTTGCTAATCGCTCCCGTGAGAAAATAAGTTGAAACAATGCTGCTCATAGTTGCCGTAGTAACGATGGATAAGTTGATCCCTCCTGTCAGAACGGGGAACATCATTGCAAGGGCTAAAATACCGAATTCGGGCATTTGCCTCAATGTACTCATAAAATTGTTAAAGGTAAAAAATCTGTCAGGAGATAGAAGTCCCACACTTAATGTAGAAATAATAAGAATTATTAAAAGGGTAACTTCGTTTATATTTTTTATCTCACGCTTAAACTTCATCATTTTTCCTCCAATTCATCCAAGTCTATACGGACTAATCTGTTCTGTTCATATTTTTTACTTATTACATCGATTGACACTGCAACGATGATAATAATACCCATAACGATTTTTTGCCAGAAAGTAGGGATTTTTGCCAATACCAGTCCGTTATTCAGTATAGCCATTAGACACATTCCGAGAAAAGTTCCGAGAACGGTTCCTGTCCCTCCCAAGGTACTTGCACCCCCGATTACTACAATGGCGATGACATTCAGCTCGGTTCCCACGAATGTATTGGGATTTACTCCCTGAACGATAGAAGTATTGATAACTCCTGCTATACCTGATAATATTCCCGCCAAAGTATAGACAAAAATTTTTATTTTTCGGGGGTTATAACCTACACGGACAGCCGACGCTTCACTTCCTCCAATGGCATATATTCCTCTTCCTGTCAATGTGTATTTCAGGATAAATGACATTATCGCAACTGTTAGAATTAGAAAGAAAATCTGTATAGGGATATTTGCGATTGTTATTCTTCCGAATTTCTGAAACCATTCGGGCATATTGGTAATCATATTTCCCTTAGTGTATACAAGAATGGCTCCCTGCATTATACTCTGTATGCCTAAAGTCGCTACAATTGGAGAAATATTGAAGCAGGTAATTATAAGACCGTTTAAGACACCCATTATTCCCCCTGCAATACAGCAAATTAGGAAAATAGCGGGCAATCCCATATTGGACTGGGTCAAAAGCTTACCTGTAATCAGAGTGGTCAGTGCGATATTTGCAGATACTGACAAGTCTATTCCTCCCGTAATCAGGATAGGCAGCATACCGAGTGCCAGTATTCCGACTACGACATTTCCTTTTAATATATCCATAAAATTAGTAAAGGTAAAAAATACCGGATTTATAATAGTGAGAAAAAAAGAAATTATTAGAATAATTAAAAATACTGAAAATTCTTTTTTCTTGATTAATTTAGCGAACATTTGATTATCTCCTTCTTTTTTACTTATTTATAACAGCTTTTTCCATTATTGCTTCCTGAGTAAGATTGTCATTTTTAAATTCTCCCGAGATACAGCCTTTTCTCATAACCAGGATACGGTCGCTTATGGACAGAATTTCAGGCAGCTCCGAGGAAATGACTATAATGCTTGTGCCGCTTTCAGCCAAATCCCTGAGGATTTTATGGATATCCGCTTTTGCACCGATGTCGACACCGTTTGTCGGCTCATCGACAATCAGAATTTTAGGATTTGCTGCTATCCATTTGGCTATTACGACTTTCTGCTGGTTTCCTCCCGACAGTTGGGAGGCTGTCAGATTTTCATCTTTAGGTCTTACATCCAGTTTATTTATTAAGTCATGTACAAGAGTAGACTGTTTTTTCGTATTGATAATGCCGAGTTTATTTGTAAATTTTTTCAGCAGAGGTAAAGTAATATTGTCCGAGACTTTTTTTTCCAGAACTAATCCCTGTGTCTGTCTGCTTTCAGGAATATATCCTATTCCTTTTTCCAGAGCTGTCCACGGAGAATTGGATTTAAGCTCTTTTCCTTCCAGTATTATTTTTCCCGAATCGGGTTTCAATATTCCGAATATTGTCTGAAAAAGCTCACTTCTGCCGGCTCCTACAAGTCCTGTAATTCCGAGGACTTCTCCTTTGTAAAGTTTCAGGTTTATATTTTTATAATTTCCTTTTTTACTTAAATCTTTAATTTCCAATATAGTTTCTTCTTTAATATTTAAATTTGCATAATTAAGAATGCTGACATCCCGTCCGACCATTTTTGAAATCAGTGTTTTTCTATCAATATCGTTCGCCTTTACCGTATCGACATATTGTCCGTCCCTGAATACCGTAAATCTGTCGCTTACTCTGAAAAGTTCGTCCATTTTATGGCTGACAAACATTACCGCAATGTTTTTAGATTTCAGCATATCGATAATTCCGTAAAGATTTTCAACTTCCTGCTTTGACAATGCGGACGTAGGTTCGTCCATGATTATCATTTTAGCATTTTGAGCGATTGCTCCTGCTATTGCGACCATCTGTTTTTTTGCTACGGACAGATTATCCACGATTTCGTTGGGATTTATCTTAATACCCACAACTTTGAGGGCTTCTTCGGCTTTTGTCCTGATTTCTTTCCAGTTGAGTATAAGCCTGTTTTTTTCTATAATCTGGTTTATTACAATATTTTCCGCTACAGTCAGGTTGCCGAATAAACTGAAATCCTGATAAATAACCGAAATCCCTTTTTTTATGGCGTCTATAGGATTTGAAATTTTTACCTGTTCGCCGTTTATTTTTATAATTCCTCCCTCATCAGGCTGATGTGCTCCCGACATAACTTTTATGAGAGTGGATTTTCCCGCACCGTTTTCTCCTACAAGAGAGTGGACTTCTCCGGGATAAATATCAAATCTGACTTTATTTAATGCTTTTACTCCGGGAAAAGTCTTACTTATGTTTTCCAGTTCCAAAAAAGGACTGTTCATTTTTAACCTCCTTATTCTGTACTTTATTTAATGCTTTACTTTTCGTACAAAAATCTGTCTGAAATCTCCACTTTAAAATCTTTTGCCAATTTTCTGAATTCATCTGTCTGAATGGTCTGTAATCTTTTTGGTGAAACGGACATAATTTTTATAAGTATTTCCGCGGCTTTTTCCAAAGTCAGAGCCAGTCCGAATGCAATATCAAAATTTTCACTGGAGCAGAACAGACCGTGATGAGCCCAAATTACCAAATCATACATTTTCATCAGTTCCGATGTTTCAACGGCTATTTCTCTTCCGCCCGGCACCATCCATTTTACAACTCCGATACCTTTACTGAAAATAATAGGACATTCGGTCATCGTTTCCCACAGTTCCCTTGTAAATACTTCGTCTTTCAGAGGGAGCAGAAAAGTGAGAGCGATAATATTGGGAGTATGACAGTGATATATAATCCGATGTTTTCCGCCGGTCTGCTTTTTTTTCACTTCGTGGTTCATCAGATGAGTGGGAAGCTCACTCGTAGGCATCCCGTTATTGCTTAATCCCCAAACTATCCTATAATTTTCCCCTTTATTGTCTATCTGAATAATCCCTATATTTTCTTCGGGAGCTTTTAAAACATTTTTGAAATATTTTCCCGTTCCCGTTACTAAAAAATATTCGTTATTCAGTTCGGGGACATCAGTACCTATTTTATGCCAGCTGTCTGTCAGGCTGAACAGTTTTTCTGCCTGCTTTATTTCTTCGGGCTGTAGACGGTAACTCAAATTTCCTCCGTTCATTTCATGCCAGCCGTGATTAAAGCCGTCCTGACAAAGTTCACAAAAATCTTTGATAAATCTTATATTAAAAATATCTGTCATTAGTTTATCTCCTTTTTTATTAGAATCTTTCGGATAAAACACTATCTTCATATTTTTTAATTTCTTCATAACATTTTCTGTCTACAGGGACATTGTTCATTTCACAGAAATAGTTCCATATATCCCCCAGAGGATAAGTTCTGATTTCTTCCTGCAACATCAGCAGTTCAGTAAAATTGTTCTGTTGCTGTAATCGGGACAGTTTCTCATTGGGAATGAGCAGAGCAGATAATAAAGCTTTTTGGACATTTCTCAATCCTGTTACCCACGCTGAAATACGGTTTATACTTGCATCGAAGAAATCCAGCCCTATAAATACTCTGTTTAAGGCATTATTACGGATGATTTCTTTGGCTATCTCCTTAGTTTCATCGTCAAAAAGCACTACATGGTCAGAATCCCAACGTACAGGTCTTGTGAGGTGCAGTGCAATCCTGTCATGGAACAGCAGCATGGAGGAAATCTTGTCGGATACCGTTTCTGTAGGATGATAATGACCGTTGTCCATTAGGGGAACTATATTGTTTTTAAGAGTATAGTTAGTTACAAATTCTGCCGAACCTACGGTATAAGATTCAAGACCAATCCCGAATACTTTTGATTCCAGACATACAAAGACTTTTTCTTTATCATAGCTGATATCCAGTATACTGTCGAGAGAGTCCTTAAATCTCATTCTTGGAGAAAGCCTGTCAGACGGAATGTCCTTATAGCCGTCAGGAATCCATATATTCATTAGACACGGCTGATTTAGCTCGGAAGCAAAATATTCGGAAATTTTTATACAGGCTTTGCAGTGATTAATCCAAAATTCTCTTACATCTTTTTCGGGACTCGATAAAGTAAGATTGTTTACAACCATATTATGGGAAAAAAGAGTAGGGTTGAAATCCAGTCCTATATCCTGATTTTTTGCGAATTTTACCCATTCCTTGAAATCTTCGGGTTCGAGTTTATCCCTGTCATGAAATTTACCGTTTTTAAAAATAGCATAATTGGAATGCAAATTCAGTTTATGTTTTGCAGGGACAAGGGAAAATACTTTGACTATATCATTCATCAGTTCTTCAGGATTACGGGCTTTCCCTGGATAATTTCCTGTAACCTGTATTCCTCCTGTCAGAGGGCCTTCCCTGTCAAATCCTTTTATGTCGTCGCCTTGCCAGCAGTGCATCGAAATTTTTATATTTTTTAATATTTCAAGAGCTTCATCAACATTCACTCCGATGTTTTCATATATCTTTTTTGCAGAGCTGTATCTTTCTTTGATGAACATACTAATCTCTCCTTTCATTATTAGCCAAAGGTCTGTATTTCTTGATTTCAAAAGATTTATAAATAAATTTTTTTGCTTCTTTCAAAGTTGAAAATTCCTTGTTTTGTATCATCTGGACTATGATATTTCCCACGGAAGAGGCTTCGGCAGGACCTGCATATACAGTCTTTCCTGTTCTGTTTGCTGTAAGTTGGTTTAAATAATCAGCATTTGAGCCGCCTCCTATAATATGTATCTGTTCATATTTTTTGCCTGTTATTTTTTCAATTTCTTCGGCTGTTTTATTATAAGAATCAGCCAGACTGTTATAGACAACCGAAGCAATTTCAGAAATTGAACGGGGAACAATCTGTCCCGTTTTTTCACAATATGATTGGATTTCCTTTATCATACTTTCAGGAGATAAAAAACATAAATCGTTTACGTTAATCCTTGAAGGAAAATCTTTTTCATCTTCTGCCATTTTGCATAATTCTGCAAAAGAATACTGTTTATTTATTTCATTTCTTACAGACTGTATAATCCATAGTCCTGTAATATTTTTCAAAAATCTGAATTTATAATGATAGCCGCCCTCATTTGAAAAGTTTAGGTTCATACTTTCTTTTGTAGAAATGGGGTTGTCGGTTTCAATCCCCATAAGAGACCATGTTCCTGAACTTATGTAAATGGAGCTGTTTTTTTCATCCGTTTCAGGTACTGAAATGACAGCCGAAGCTGTATCGTGGGAAGCAGCCATGATAACTTTACAGTCAAATCCGACCTGATTTATGATTTCTTTTTTAAAATTTCCTGTAACTGTTTCGGGTAAATTGAGAGGTAAAAATATATTTTTATTGAAATTGAGTTTTTCTATAAGCTCCCAGTCCCAGTCTTTCGTATCAGAATTTACCAGTTGAGTTGAAGTTGCGTTTGTGTATTCGGACTTTTTAACTCCTGTCAGGAGAAAACTGAAATAATCGGGAAGCATTAAAAAAGTTTCGGAATTGTCAAGTAATTCAGGATATTCTTCTTTAAAAGCCATTAACTGATATACAGTATTGAATACTTGTTTCTGAATACCTGTTCTTTTGTATAATTTTTCAGAGGATATTATATGTTCAATTTTTTTATCCATATTTTCAGTTCTGTGGTCTCTGTAAGCGTAGGTCTTTCCTATGATTTTATCATTTCTGTCCAGCAGAACATAGTCCACAGCCCACGTATCTATCGCCATACTTACAGGTATTTTGTCAATCTGTCTGCATATTTTGAGTCCTTCGATAATCTGCTGAAAAAGATATTCAGTATCCCAACACAGATTTCCTCCGTCGTTTATCATCCTGTTTTCAAAGCGGTAAATTTCTTTCAGTCGGATTTTATCATTTTCCATATAGCCTAAAATGTGTCTGCCACCTGAAGCTCCTATATCTATAGCTAAATAACAGTTCCCCATTTTTTCCTCCTATGAATATAGAATTGCAGTATATTTATTTTTATTTTACCGTGAAAACTTTAAAACTTTAGGTCTTTATAAAATAAAAAAAAGGACTTTGCTTGCAAAAACAAAATTATATAATATAATTAAATAAGACAGTTTATATTAAAGAGGTGATTCTGTGAGTGAGGAATTATTGGAAATATTGAAAAAAATTACGGTCGAAGAAAAAGTTATTTTAAGCGGAAAAAGAAAAATAAGAAAGGAGATTTATACATCCCGGAAAGAATTTGTTATAGAAAGCAAAAAATTTTTAAAAAATAACCAGCTGATTGGAATAAGAACCCACACGAGATTTACAGGCTTTCCTGAGCATAGTCATAATTATATAGAAATGATATACATGTACAGGGGATACACGACACATATTATCAATAAGGAAAAAATACAGTTAAGAGAGGGAGAACTCCTTCTTTTAAATCAGAATGCCGTTCAGGAGATTTTACCCGCGGGAAAAGAAGATATAGCGATAAACTTTATTATTCTTCCCGAAGTTTTCGATAAGATTTACTCCGTTATCGGAAAAGGAAACAGGATATATGATTTTATGATTTCTTCCATATCAAAAGAATATAGGAGTATCAGTTATCTGCATTTTCAGACTCAGGGAATGGTCATAATTCAGAATATTGTAGAAAATATAATACGGACGGTTTTACAGAATAAATCCAGAAATAATACTATAATTAAAAAATATATGGAAATACTTATTTTGACCCTTTTAGAAAATTCGGAAATAATTAAATCAGATTCTTCCATTTCCGAAAAATATGAAAAGGATTTATTGGATTCCGCTTTGGATTATATAGAGATTTATTATAAAAACGGAACATTGAAAGAATTTTCCACCATAAAAGGACAGAGGGCATATTTTATAAGCAGAATTTTAAAAAAATATACCGATCATAATTTTAAAGAATTAATTCAGGAAAAAAAACTCGAAAGAGCAGCATATCTGCTTTTAAAAACAAAGCTTTCCATTGAGGCGATACTGTCGGCAATCGGATACCGTAACAGCAGTTTTTTCTATAGGAAATTTAAGGAAAGATATAAAGTATCTCCTAAAAATTACAGAAAAAATAATAAAAAAAGTTAAAAAAAATTTATTTTTAACTATTTGACATAAAGAAAAAATGTGGTAATATAATAATAAGAACTAAGGTAAACGATTTCTCGAAAAATATGAAAAGGAAGGTGTCAATATTGAAAATAGCAATTGGAAGCGATCATGTAGGATTGGAATTAAAACCTGTCATAGTCGATTATTTAAAAGAACTGGGACATGAGGTCGAAGATTTCGGAGCATACACAAAAGAAAGAACCGATTATCCCATTTATGGTGTGAAAGTTGCCGAGGCAGTAGTAAAAGGAGGCTACGACTGCGGAATTGTAATGTGCGGAACGGGAGTAGGCATTTCAATAGCTGCCAATAAAGTAAAAGGAATAAGGGCAGTCGTATGCAGTGAGCCATATTCGGCAAAACTGTCCAAAGAACATAATAATACCAATATACTTGCTTTCGGTTCAAGAGTAGTGGGAAGCGAGCTTGCCAAGATGATTGTAAAGGAATGGCTGGATGCGGAATTTGAGGGCGGACGGCACTCCAACAGGGTCAATATGCTTGATAATATGTAAAACTATGATTTTGAATAATTCATAAATATAATTTTTATAATCTCTATTGACAAAATTAAAAATCAGGGTATACTATATCAATTATTAATTACGTAAACGTTTACTAATGAAAAACAGAAATAAAAATAAAATGAAAAAATATTATCAGCAGTATCAAATGTGTAAAAAATGTAAACGTTAAAAGGGGAAGTACAGATACAGAAAAATAAAAAATTATAAAAATATAAGTAGTGTGAGGGGAAAAATGAAAAATGAAAAAACAATATCCATAAAGGAACTGGCTGAAATATCCAATGTTTCCATAGCCACAATTTCAAGGGTTATAAATAAAAAAGGCGGCTATTCCAAAGCGACCGAAGAGAGAATTTTAAAGCTGATAGAAAGTAAGTCCTATCAGCGAAATGTCAATGCAAGGAGCCTGAGAACAAAAAAATCTCAGACTATCGGAGTTATCGTACCCGATATAAGTAACGAATTTTTTGCCAAAATTGTTCAGTCAGTAGAAAAACAGGCTATAAAATATAATTATTCGGTTTTTGTGTGTAATACCGATGAAAATATCGAAATTGAAAAAAGACAGCTGAGCAATCTTATAGGACAGTTTGTAGACGGAATAATTTACATAGGCGGAGGAGTTCAACTGGAAAATGACAGTCAACTGTTTAAGATTCCGGTAATTTATATAGACAGATACATAGATGACAAGGAAATATATATCGAATCCGATAATTTTCATGGAGGCTATCTGGCAGCACAGGAGTTGATCCGCTCAGGCTGCAAAAAAATGGCGGTAATGAAAGATATAAGAAAAATATCTTCGGCATATAAAAGATATTTAGGATTTTTGCAGGCAATGAAAGATTACAGAATGAATTTTGACAATAAACTGCTGTGCGATGTTACAGTTATAAGTCATAAGGAAGCTAAAGAAAAAACTCTGGAACTGCTTGATTCGGGAGAAGTGTTCGACGGAATTTTTGCTACAAACGACACTATGGCACTGGGAATAATGATGGCATTGAATGAGAGAAGGATAAAAATTCCCAATGAAGTAAAATTAGTAGGTTTTGATAATATTTCGGCAGCTGAAATGGCGGGTGTTCCTCTCACTACTATAAATCAGAATAAACAGAAAATGGGCGAACTGGCTGTGGAACTGCTTATGGACAAGATACTGGCAAGAAAGAGCAATGTCAGAAATATAAAAATACCTGTAAACCTGATTAGGAGAAAAAGTACGGAAAGTTAGAAGTATCGAAAGTCGGAAAGGAGAAGCGGTATGAGCAGCAATTCATTGGTAGAAATGAAAAATATTACAAAGAAATTCGGTATTGTTACGGCTTTAAATGAAATATCCTTTAAAATAAACAGGGGAGAAGTTCACGTTTTGCTTGGGGAAAACGGTGCCGGAAAATCTACGCTTATGAAGATTTTAAGCGGAGTTTATGAGCCGACATCGGGAAAAATAGTTATAGGCGGAAGAGATTATGAATTTTTGACTCCCAAACTTTCTTTTGAAAATAAGATTAGTATAATCTATCAGGAATTGAGCGTAATAAACGAGCTGTCAATTCAGGAAAATCTCTTTGTAGGGAAATTACCGACAAAAAAAGTATTCGGAGTGGAAACGGTCGATTATAAATATATGGAAGAAGTAACAAATAAAATACTGACCAAAATTGGACTGAACAGAGATCCCTATACTCCTGTAGAGGAGCTGACAATAAGCGAAAAACAGCAAGTCGAAATTGCAAAAGCTCTTGCGGCTGACGCAGATGTCATAATAATGGACGAACCTACAACGTCATTGACAGAAAATGAAACAAGCAATCTTTTCAGAATAATAAGACAGCTGAAAATGGAAGGAAAAGGGATAGTATATATATCCCATAAATTGAAAGAATTGAAAGAAATTGGAGATGTAGTAACGGTATTAAAAGACGGAAAAGATGTGGGAACAAGGAATATAAAAGATGTGGATATAAAAGACCTTGTAACGATGATGGTCGGTCGGGAAATAAAATCGAGATACGATTCAAATAATCCTGAACTTGACAGGAAAGAAGTAATTTTTGAAGTGAATAACCTGACCCGTATGGACGGGAAAGTAAAAGATGTTTCCTTTAAAATCAATAAAGGAGAAGTTTTGGGATTTGCAGGGCTGGTAGGTTCGGGAAGAAGTGAACTCATGGAAGCCATATTCGGAGTCGAGCCTATAAAAAGCGGAACTATAAAAATGTTCGGGAAAGAATCAATACCTAAAAATGAATACGACTCCATAAAGAAAGGAATGGGATTTGTTACTGAAAATAGGAGAGACACAGGATTTTTTCATAATTTCGACATTAAACAGAATATCTCGATACTGCCTTTTATCAAAAATTCAAAAATGAAAGGAATATGGGGACTTGTAAGCGATACGAAAGAAAAGGAATACGCACTTAAAGGGAAAAATCAGCTAAATATTAAATGTGCGTCAATAGACCAGAATATAACGGAGCTTTCAGGAGGAAACCAGCAGAAAGTAATATTGAGCAAATGGATGATGGCAGACTCATCACTTATAATATTTGATGAGCCGACTAAAGGGATAGATATAGGAAGTAAAAGTGAAATTTATACTATTATAAGAAAATTGTCCGATGAGGGAAAAATAATTATGATGGTATCATCAGAAATGCCTGAATTACTTGCCGTTTGTGATAAAATAGCAGTATTCAGGGACGGCGGGATAGCAAAAATTTTACCTATAAAGGAAGCTTCGGAAGAAGCGATAATGCAGATATTAACTAATGAAGGAGAGGAAAAATGAAATCAGAATTTAATACGTTATGGCAGAAATATGGGACTTTCGGCATTTTAATTATAGTAATGGTAGTTTTCGGGATAGGACAGCCTGCACTGTTTTTCTCATTTGACAATATAACACAGATTATACTGCAAAGTTCTGTAAATATACTGATTGCCTGCGGTGAATTTTTTGCAATACTGATAGCGGGGATAGACTTGTCAGTCGGCTCGGTAATCGCCCTCACGGGTATGTTTACAGGGAAACTGTTAGTAGCAGGTATGAACCCTGTGTTCGCTATACTGATAGGAGGAATTCTGGCAGGGGCGTTAATCGGATTGTTAAACGGATTTTTAGTCAATGTAACGGAATTACACCCTTTTATAATTACTTTGGGGACACAGGCGATTTTTAGAGGGATAACTCTTATTATATCCGATGCAAGACCTGTTTTCGGATTTAGCCCTTTATTTACAAAAATGATAGCCGGAAGAATTTTAGGAATACCTGTACCTGCAATTATAGCAGTTGTTATAGCTCTGATTTTGGGATTTCTGACGACAAAGACAAAATTGGGAAGAAATATATATGCCCTTGGGGGAAATAAACAGGCTGCATGGTTTTCGGGAATAGATGTAAAACTGCATACTCTTATTGTCTTTATAATATCAGGTACATGTGCGGGAATAGCGGGAGTTGTTTCCACAGCCAGAGTAGGAGCGGCAGAACCCGGAGCGGGAGCAGGCTTTGAAACATTTGCGATAGCCGCTGCAATTATAGGAGGAACAAGCTTTTTCGGGGGAAAAGGAAAAATATTCGGTGTCGTAATGGGAGGACTGATTATAGGAGTTATCAACAACGGTCTGAATTTACTGACAGTGCCGACATATTATCAGCAAATTGTAATGGGAGGATTAATCATCTTAGCAGTTACGGCAGATAAAATATTTGGAGGGAAAAAGAAAGGAGAATAAAAATGGGAAAAATGAAATTTTCTCCATCACTTATGTGTATGGATTTGACAAAATTTAAAGAACAGGTTGACATACTTAATGAAAGGGCGGATTACTACCATGTGGATATAATGGACGGTCATTTTGTAAAGAATATAACGTTATCCCCATTCTTCGTGGAACAGCTGAATAAAATCTCAAAATTACCTATCGACGTACATCTTATGACGGAATTTCCGGGAGATTATATCGATGAACTCGCAAAAGTAGGGGCAACATACATATCCCCCCATGCGGAAACTATAAATAAAGACGCTTTCAGAATTATAAACAGAATAAAATCATTAGGCTGCAAAGTTGGGATAGTTTTAAATCCGTCCACTCCTGTAGACTGGCTGGAATACTATATTCATTTGATAGATAAAATAACTGTTATGACTGTAGACCCGGGATTTGCAGGACAGCCTTTTATACCTGAAATGATTGAAAAAATAAAAAAACTGAAAACTTTGAAAGAAAAAAACGGCTATTCATATTTAATAGAAATCGACGGTTCGTGTAATGAAAGAACATTCAAGAGATTGACCGCTGCCGGAGCTGAAATACTGATAGTCGGAAGTTCGGGATTATTTAATTTGGATGAAAACCTGATAGCGGCGTGGGACAAAATGATAGATATATATAACAGAGAAACAGCTGAATAGTTTAAGGAGACAACTATGAATAGGCAAAAAAAATATATTTTAGGAATAGATATAGGAGGAACAAATTTCAGAATAGGACTGGTTTCCGAGAAGTATGAAGTGGAAGAATTTCAGATAAAACCTATTACTGAACTTCAAAAAGGAGATTTTATCGATAATCTTGTCGAGCAGATAAAATTTTATATAAATTCATACAAGAAAGAAATAGAAGCTATCGGAATAGGATTTCCGTCAATAGTAAGTAAGGATAAGAAATATGTGTATTCTACACCTAATATAAAAAATCTGGACAATATAAATATAGCCGATACCCTTGAAAAAAGACTGGATATACCTATATATATAAACAAAGATGTAAATTTTCTTATGCTCAGGGATATAAAAGAAAATAATATAAAAAATGACACAGTAGTTATAGGGCTGTATGTAGGGACAGGTTTTGGAAACGCGATTTATATAAATGGACAGATTATAGAAGGGAAACATGGTGTAGCCGGTGAATTGGGACATATTCCCGTTTTAAGGTCAAAAGAAGTATGTTCCTGCGGAAATACAGGCTGTATCGAAATGCATGCTTCGGGAAAAGCTTTGAAGAACATCAGCAAGGAAAACTTTCCTGAAACTGACATAGACAATATTTTTATGGAACATGGTGATACAAGGATTATTCAGGACTTTATTGACGCATTGGCGATACCCATTGCTACGGAGATTAATATTTTAGACCCTGATTATATTATCATTGCGGGTGGAGTTCCGATAATGAAAGGTTTCCCTATTGACAGACTGAAAAAAGCTATTTATGAAAAAGCGAGAAAACCTTATCCGGCAGAGGATATGAATATAATTATTTCCAATCATGATCAGAAAAGCGGAATATTGGGAGCTGCGTATTATATAAGAAATTATGAAAAATAGGTAATAAAATAAATTAATATAATAAAAAAATTTTAGGAGGAAAAAAGATGAACAGATTTTTGAAGAGCATTTTAATGCTTGTAGGATTATTTTTGTTAGTTTCGTGCGGCGGCGGCTCAAAGGAAACGGGAAAGACTGAAAATAGCAGTGCAGGTTCAGGAGAGGGAAAAGCTGAGGTTGCCATTATTCTGAAAACTTTGTCAAATCCTTTCTGGGTAAGTATGAAGGAAGGAATTGAAAAAGAAGCGGCGGCACAGGGAGTAAAAGTCGATATTTTTGCAGTAAATTCCGAAGAAGATGTTCAGGAACAACTGAAAATTCTGGAAAACCTCATGGGAAAAGGCTATAAGGCTATAGGAGTGGCACCATTATCCCCTGTAAACCTCATACCTGGAATAGTAGAAGCCAATAAAAAAGGAATTTATGTTGTAAACATTGATGAAAAAATAGATATGAACCAGTTGAAAGCTTCAGGAGGAAGTGTGCTGGCGTTTGTTACAACTGACAATGTAAAAGTAGGAGCAAAAGGAGCGGAATATATCATAAGTAAACTCGCTGACGGTGGAGAAGTGGCAATTATAGAAGGTAAGGCGGGAACTGCGTCAGGAGAATACAGAAAACAGGGAGCGACAGAAACATTTAAGGCAAATCCGAAAATAAAACTTGTGGCAAGTCAGCCGGCAGACTGGGATAGAGCCAAAGCTCTCGACCTTGCGGCAAACTTAATCCAGAAATATCCTAATCTGAAAGCGATATATGCGGCAAATGATACAATGGCATTGGGAGCTATGCAGGCAGTAGTAAATGCAAACAAACAAAATCAGATAATAGTAGTAGGTACTGATGGAGCCCCTGAAGCACTGGATTCCATAAAACAGAAAGGTCTTAGTGCAACTGTGGCACAGGATTCGGCAAATATAGGAGTGGAAAGTTTCAAAATTTTGTTGGACGCAATAAAAAATAAGCCTGAAATATCTCCAAATAATGAACCTAAAGAGATTCCTGTAGAATCTAAACTGGTAACACAGTAATATAGGAAAATGGAAATTTAAATTAAACTTTTGAATAAGTAGGACCGGATTATTTCCGGTCTTTTTTATAAAATTCAGGGGTAACTTTTTGTAAAATAAAAATAAAAAAACTTTATCTTGAAAATACTGATAAAAGAGGTATAACTGTAATGGGAGGTAGAAATGCTGAACAGTAGGGAAGTAAAAATTCTTGAATTTTTAATAAAACACGGAAATATCCCTGAAGATGAAATATTGGAAAAAAATGGAATAAATAAGAGGGTTTTCTCATATAATTTACAGAATATAAATATATTTCTAAAAAATATGGGATTGAAAAAAATAGAAAAAAAAGGGGAAATACTTCATTTTGATATTAATCAGAATTTGAAAAAAATATACTCCGCTATTGAAAACACAGGGAAATTTGACCAAAAAGAAAGAATAAAAATTTTAGAATTTAAACTTTTTTTTGATAAGAAACTAAATTTAAAGAAAATATCTGAAGATTTGGAAGTTTCTAAAACTACAATAAAAAAAGATTTTCGTATTTTAAAAGAAATTTTAGGTGAGAAGAAAATAAAAATTCTTTATAAAAATAATTTCGGATATTATTTGAAATACAATAATCTGGAAAATGAAGAATGGCTGAAAACCAAAAAGATAGAAGAATTTCTATTCCGAAATAAGGAAGAAAGAAAAATTTATCTGGAATACATAAGAAAAATTTTTTTAAATAATTTCGGGCAAATAGAAGAAAATAAAATATCTGATTTTCTGAATGATATAAATAAACATCTGAAATTAAACATTAAAGATGATACGTATAAAGTCCTGTATTCTTATCTATTAGTAATCATAAATGAAAAAAATGATAAGGAAAAGGTATCTCTTTCATTTATAGAGGAAACAAAAGAATTTAAAATTATAACTGAAAGTTTGAAAAAGAATAATATAGAGATTTTAAATAAAGTTTCTATTATAAAGTTTGCCGATTTTTTAATGGGAGTAACGATTAACAAATTAAATCTGGAAAACTGGCTCAATGAAGAAATACTGATCAGAAAAATGATGAAAGAATTTTTCAGATATACTGATTTGGCTATAAGTAATGATGAAATTTTGTTTGAATGTCTGCTTTATCATCTAAAGCCTACAATATACAGGATAAAAAAGGGTATTCATATAACAAATCCTGTATTTAGGGAACTGATAGAAAATAAAGACCCTATTTTAGATATTACAAGAAAGGTAATATCTGTTGCAGAAAAAGAAATAGGTATTTCCTTTCCTGAAGATGAAGTGGCATTATTAGGTTATCATTTTAAAGCATCTGTGGAAAGAAATGCAGATTATATAAGAAAAAAAGTGATATTAGTCTGCGGTTTGGGAGAGGGGACTTCCAAATTGCTGGAACGTAATTTAAAAGAAAATTTTAATATGGAAATACTGGCAGTTATTCCATATTATAAATTGGAAGAAACTGTAAATTCAGGGATAAAAATAGATCTGATACTGACGACTCTCGAATTGAAAGATATTTACAGTATACCTGTTTTGACGATAAAGCCGCTATTAGATGAAAAAGATATAAATAAAATTTCTGAATACGGAATTTTCAGAAGAAAAAGAAAAATTTTACTGTCTGAACTGTTGAAAGTTATAGAAGAAAGCGATGACAAGGAAAAACTTATAAAAAAACTGGAAAATAAGTTTAAGGATAATATATTGGATGATATAAATTATAAAAAGAAAAATGCCGAAAGATTTATCAGTTATTCCGATATAATGATATATAATGAAAATTTAAGCTGGGAACAGGCAATAAAAATGATTGGCAAAAATATGAAAGAAATGGGCTATATTACAGACAAATATATTCAGGAAATGATAGATATCATAAAGAAATTAGGCTCGTACATTGTAATCGAAGAAGGAATTGCAATTCCTCACGGAAGTATTTCCGAGAATGTTCTGAAAGACGGTATTTTTATATTAATTTCAAAAAAAGAGGTATTTTTGCCGAATGAAAAGCCTGTCAACATATTTATAGCATTTGCAATAAAAGAAAGGGAAAACCAGCAGAAAATTCTGAAATTTATATTTAACTTGGCATCTAAAGAAAATTTGAAAGAAAGTTTATTAAAATGTAAAAATACAAAAGATATTATTGACTATTTGGAGGAGATACAATGCTGAGTAAAATTTTGAAGGACAATATAGGGATAGAAAAAGAAGCATTAACTTGGAAAGAAAGTATAAGGACTGCTTCTGTTCCGTTAATAAAAAACGGAAAAATCGAAGAAAAATATGTAGAAGCTATGATAAATGATATAGAAAGAATGGGATTTTATGTAGTAATAACCGATAAAGTAGCTATGCCTCACTCAAGACCTGAAAATGGCGTAAATGAAACTTCGCTGTCATTACTGAAATTGGATAAAACTGTCAAATATGGAGAATATGATGTAAATCTAATTTTTATACTGGCTGCTGAAAATAAGGATAAGCATATTGAAATACTGAAGGAACTATCAGAATTTTTAGATGAAGATGATGAGATAGAAAAAATTATAAATGCTAAAACTATTGAAGAAATAGAAAAAATTTTTAAAGAAAGGGAGACAGAATTATGTTGAGAATTTTAACTGTATGCGGAAACGGAATAGGGAGCAGTCTTATGCTTGCGATGAAAATAGAGGAAATATGTAAGGAAGAGGGTATGAATGATATTTCGGTTGAATCGGCAGATTTTAACAGTGCTTTATCAAAAGATACCGATATAGTTGTAACGGTAAAAGAAATAGCAAGCCAATTTCCCGACAATAAAAATGTCATCGTAACGAGAAGTTACACAAATAAGAAAAAGATAAAAGAAGACGTATTGGAAAATATAAGGCAGCATTATAATAAATAAAATTATAAAAACGGATATAAAAAAATTATAATAAATGAAAAGGAGAATGATTATGAAAGGAATATTAATGTTTTTAACGGATATTTTAAGTCAGCCTGCGATATTATTAGGTTTAGTTTCATTTATGGGTTTGATTGCCCTGAAAAAACCCGGTCATAAAATTCTGACAGGGACTTTGGGTCCTATACTCGGATACATTATGTTAGGAGCGGGAGCGGATGTCATAACATCAAACCTTGATCCTTTGGGAAAAATGATAGAAAAAGGGTTCAATATAACAGGTGTCGTTCCAAATAATGAAGCGGTAGTAGCCACAGCTCAAAAAATGCTCGGTAAGGAAACGATGATGATACTTGTAGCAGGATTGCTTATAAATTTGCTTGTAGCGAAGTTTACGAAATATAAGTACATCTTCCTGACAGGACATCACAGCTTCTACATGGCATGTCTGCTGTCGGCGGTATTGGGAGCCATGGGATTTGCAAATATTGCTTTGATTATCATAGGAGGATTTTTCTTGGGAACGTGGAGTGCAATATCTCCTGCAATAGGTCAGAAATACACTTTGAAAGTTACCGACGGTGAAGAAATCGCCATGGGACACTTCGGCAGTCTAGGTTACTATATATCTTCATGGATTGGAGGAAAAGTAGGAAATCCCGAAAATTCCACAGAAAATATTGAAATACCTGAAAAATGGGGATTTTTAAGAAATACTACAATAGCAACGGCAATTACAATGGTAGTGTTTTATCTGATAGCCGGAATTGCAGCCGGAAGTAAGTTTGTTTCAGAGCTTTCAGGCGGTGTTTCTCCATATCTGTATGTCATAATGTTAGGATTGAAATTTGCGGTGGGAGTAGCAATAGTATATAACGGTGTCAGAATGATTTTGGCTGATTTGATACCTGCATTTCAGGGGATTGCAAGAAAAATAATTCCTAACAGTATCCCTGCGGTGGATTGTGCGGTATTTTTCACATTTGCACAAACAGCGGTTATAATCGGATTTATTTTCAGCTTTATCGGCGGAATAATAGGAATGATAATATTGGGAATTTCAGGAGGAATGCTGATTATTCCGGGATTAGTGCCTCACTTTTTCTGTGGAGCTACGGCGGGAATATATGGAAATGCTTCAGGAGGGAAAAAAGGAGCAATGGTCGGAGCTTTTGTAAATGGTTTATTACTGTCATTTCTGCCTGCTGCATTGCTTCCTGTACTTGGTAAATTGGGATTTGAAAATACTACATTTGGAGATGTCGATTTTACAGTGATAGGAATTCTTTTGGGAACTGTAAACAGTTTTATAGGTCATTTGGGAATATATATAATAATGCTTATAATTATTGCTGTACTGATTATTCCAAGTTTTTTGAAAACAAAGTCGGAAGTAATAAATAATATTGAAGAAGAATAAAAGAGATATAAAAAATAATATTTATATTATTTATTTAAAAATTTAAACTATTTTTTATTTGAGGAATTGTTTTTGATCTGATTAAGAACAGTTCCTTTCTATATTTTTATCTTCCGTTTTCCCAATCAGGAAAAACATGACAAAGAATAATAATAAAAAAAATTCAAAATTAAATTATAAAAATAACAATATTAAACGTTATCTCAATGTGAAATAAGTATTTTTTAGAAGTTAGCTATTGATAATATTGATAAGTTGAATAATTGATAAAAAGAATTTGATTTTCATATTTGCATATGAGCATATGTTAGGGTATACTATATTAGTATAAAAAATTATACAAAAATAATTCAGGAGGTTTTTCTTATGGCAGAGCAAATGAAAGCATTTGTAATGAAAAAAATAGGAGAAGTAGGTTGGATTACAAAAGACAGACCTGAATGCGGGCCGACAGACGCAATTATAAAACCGTTAGCATTGGCTCCATGTACTTCAGATATACACACAGTATACGAAGGCGGAGTTGGAGAAAGATTTGATATGGTTTTAGGACACGAGGCTTGCGGAGAAGTAGTGGAAGTAGGGTCTCTCGTTAAAGATTTCAAAGTTGGAGATAAAATATTGGTCGCAGCAATAACTCCGGATTGGAATTCAGTTGAAGCACAGGCAGGGTTCCCTATGCATGGTGGAGGAATGTTGGCAGGTTGGAAATTCTCAAACGTAAAAGACGGAGTTTTCGGTGAATATTTCCATGTCAATGATGCTGACGGAAATTTGGCATTAATGCCTAAAGGAATGGACTATGGAACAGCATGTATGCTGAGTGATATGGTTCCTACAGGGTTCCACAGTGCAGAATTGGCAGATGTACAGTTCGGTGATGTGGTAGCAGTATTCGGATTAGGACCTGTCGGACTTATGGGAGTTGCAGCTGCAGCATTGAAAGGTGCAGGAAGAATAATAGCTGTTGATTCAAGACCTCAAGTAATTCCTATAGCTAAAGCTTACGGAGCTACAGATATAGTTGACTTTAAAGTTGCACCGACAGAAGACCAGATTATGGAACTGACTGGCGGAAAAGGTGTGGATAGAGTGCTGATAGCAGGAGGAGACCAGAGATTGTTTGCTACAGCTATGAAAATACTGAAACCGGGTGGACGTTTAGGAAACGTAAACTACTTAGGAAGTGGAGATTTCATACAAATCCCAAGGGTAGAATGGGGAGCTGGAATGGGACATAAGAGAATTTACGGAGGACTAATGCCGGGAGGTAGATTAAGACTTGAAAAACTGGCAAGATTGATAGAATTCGGCAAATTGGATCCAAGCTTACTGATTACTCACAGATTTGACGGATTTGAAAATGTTGAAAAAGCACTGGAATTAATGAGAACAAAAGAAGACGGAGTAATTAAGCCTGTAGTATATATGACTTCTGAAAGAGTAAATAAATAAGTAAAATAATAAAAAATATATTGAAAGGGCTGTCTTAAAATTAGAAAATAAGCATAAGTTAATTGAGATTATACTGAAAATAATATTTTTTAATTTTTAGGCAGCCCTGTTTTATTCATATTATAGTAAAATTCCTGTAATATCGGACTGATAAATTCTTATAAAAATGAAGTAACTGAAATTTTTTAGTTTCATTTTAAAGCGGTTTTACTATATTTAAATATACATTACTTTTTTGATAAATGAAAGGAGCAGGAAATATGAAAATACTTGTTATTTCAGGTTTTCTTGGAGCAGGAAAAACGACATTTATTAAAGAAATGGTAAAAAGTACGAAAAGAGAATATGTCATATTTGAAAATGAGTTCGGAGATGTAAATATCGACAGTGAAATATTGAAAAATAACAATGAGACGGAAGAAAAGGAGATAGAACTCAACGTGTGGGAATTGACGAGCGGTTGTGCCTGTTGCAGCACAAAGGCTGATTTTATGTCATCCCTACTCGTTATAGATAATACTCTGAATCCTGATTTTTTAATAGTTGAACCGTCGGGAATAGCAGTTTTGAGTAATATTTTAAATAATGTAAAAAATGTAGAATATGAAAGAATACAGGTGCTTCCTCCTGTAACAATAATAGATGCGGGAACATATTTTAAGTATAAAAATAAATATGAGGAAGTATTTATGGACCAAGTCCAAATGGCGGCTCATATTCAGTTATCAAAAGTGGAAAATATGGCAGATGATGAGCTAAATATAATTTATGAGGACATAAAAAAAATAAATCTTCATGCCGATATTCATATAGCGGATTATCATAATCAGGATATGGATTACTGGAACAGTCTTTTCAGTGGGGAGCTTGTAAAAATTGAAAATACCGATTTGATAGATGTAAAAAATAAAATGACAAATGTTACTTATAAAGGTGCTTATGCCGAAAATCCTGCCGTTCTTACGTTTTTTCTGGATAAACTGATTTTAGGATATTATGGAGATATAAACAGAGCGAAGGGAGTGTTTAAAGGTCCTGATTATAATATGCATATTGATGTGGTAGATACGGGCTACAATATTTCCTTTTCAGAGGTAGAAGCTGAAAATAATACAGTATTTATAGGAAAACCGATTGATAAAGAATTATTATTAAAAGAATTGAAGGAAATGGGCAGTTATAAATAATATTCAAATATATCAAATTTCTCAGGAATTTTATTTCCTGATTTTTTTGTTTATAAGAAAAATAAATTTATTTTTAAAATTTTTAAATTTAAAAATTTTAAAAGCGTAAATTGATTAATTGATTAAATGAAATAAATTTTGTAAATTCCAAAAGAAGAATTAATTTCTTTTATTTTTATCGAATTTTATATTTAGAATATTTTAAATAGTTTGATTTTAAAGCAGTTTAAGTATATAATATAAGAAATTATGTAAAAAATAGGAGAATAAAATGAAAACTGAAAATTCAAGGAAAATATTTGAAAAAGCAAAAAAATCAATTCCCGGAGGGGTAAACAGTCCTGTAAGGGCATTTCAGTCCGTAAATAAAGATTATCCTATATTTATAGAAAGCGCGAAAGGCAGCAGGCTTTGTGATGAGGACGGAAATGAGTATATAGACTGTATAGGTTCATGGGGACCTATGATTTTAGGTCATAATTACCCTGAAGTATTGGAATGTATAAAAAAGGAAGTGGAAAAAGGGACTTCTTTCGGTCTGCCTACAAAAAAAGAAGTGGAACTGGCAGAGCTTGTAAAAGAATGTTTTCCGTCTATTCAAAAACTCAGACTTACAACTTCAGGCACAGAAGCTGCAATGGCGGCAGTGAGAGTAGCCCGTGCATTTACAGGAAAAAATAAAATATTGAAATTTGAAGGATGTTATCACGGACATTCTGATTCGCTTATGGTTAAGGCGGGGTCAGGACTTCTGACTTTTGAACATCAGGACAGCAACGGTATAACGGACGGAGTGATAAAAGATACTTTGACATTGCCTTTCGGAAATATTGAAAAAGTAAAAGAACTTTTAGCCAGAGAAAAAGACATTGCTTGTATAATATTGGAGCCAATCCCTGCAAATATGGGATTGATTGAGACTGATAAAAAATATTTGGAAGAACTGAGAGAAATAACTGAAAAGGAAAATATAATTCTTATATTTGATGAAGTAATAAGCGGTTTCAGAGTGGCATTGGGAGGGGCTCAGCAGCTTTACGGGATAACTCCTGATTTGACAGTGCTTGGAAAGATAATAGGCGGAGGCTATCCTGTCGGAGGATTTGGAGGTCGTGAAGATATTATGAACCTTGTTTCACCCGTCGGAAATGTCTATCATGCGGGAACTCTGTCGGGAAATCCTGTTTCCGTGGCAGCAGGGATAAAGACTATCTCCATATTGAAAAATAATCCTGATATATATACGAAACTGAATGAAAAAGTCCATAATTTTATTCAGGGAATAAAGAAATTAATAGAAAAATATAATATAAATGCAACTGTAAACTGTAAAGGAAGCTTGTTTACAATATTTTTTTCCGATAAAAAGGTGAAAAACCTTGAGGACGCTATAAATACAAGTGATAAAATGTATAACATATATTTTGATACTATGCTTGAAAATGGGATAATAGTTCCGCCGTCTAAATACGAGGCTCATTTTATATCCATGGCTCACACTGACGAAGAAATGAAAAAGATACTTGAGATTACTGAAAAAGCTTTCGATAAAATGGCAAAATGATTTAAAAATGAGTAATGATTATAAAGAGTAATAGTTATAAAATAAAAAGAGAGGGTGAATTTTGTTGTGCATTATTCTAAAATTTTAGCCGACACTATAAAAAATATAATACCGATAAATAGAGAAAGAATGAAAAATAAGGAAAAAGAACTGAATTCACTTTTAAAGACGCCGAAAGGGCTTGGAAAACTTGAAAATCTCGCAATACAGCTTGAAGGAATAAAAGAAAATTATAGACCTGAAAAAAAGATTGTAACGGTAATGGCAGCAGATAATGGAGTTGAGCGGGAAAAAGTAAGTAAATCAAAGAGGGTCATTACTCAATATGTAGTGGAAGCCATGCTTCAAGGGAAGTCCTCTATAAATGCTCTCGGAAATGTATTTAATGCTGATGTGAAAGTCATCGATCTCGGAATAGACAGAACGACAGATACTGAAAACATAATAAATCTCGCAGGTATCATAGACAGAAAACTTATGCATACGGGTACTCATAATATAGCTGAAAGAGCTGCAATGTCTTATGATACTGCGATTAAAGCAATAGAAACGGGAATAGAAATCGTCGATATTTTTGTTCAAAAAGGCTATAATCTTTTTGCTACCGGTGAAATGGGAATAGGAAATACCACTACAAGCAGTGCGATGTTAAAAGTCTTTACGGATTTGCCTTTGGACGATATTGTAGGTTATGGGAGCGGGATAGATGATAAAACGCTGAAACATAAGAAAAATATTATAGAAAAAGCGATAAATATAAATAGCGAAAAAGAAAATATAAATTCTGCCGACCCTATAGATGTACTTGTAAAAGTTGGAGGACTGGATATTGCAGGAATGACAGGAGTTTATCTTGGTTGTGCAAAAAACTGCATACCTGTTGTAATTGACGGATTTATTTCGTCTGTAGCTGCATTATGTGCATATAAACTGTGCAAAAATTCAAAAGATTATATGATACCTTCTCATCTAAGTGAGGAACAGGGAATGAAATATATTATGAAAGAACTAAAAATGGAACCTCTTCTGTTTATGGATATGAAACTGGGAGAAGGTACAGGAGCGGTTATGATGTTTCCTGTAATAGAGGCGGCATGTAATATAACAGGAACAGTGAGAAAATACCCTCAAGTATAAATTACGGGAGAAAAATAATAAAATGAGCCAGAAGGATGATAATAACAGGAAAGACGAGAAAAGCTTGAAACTATATATTGTAAGGCACGGCGAAACCGAATGGAATTTAATAAAAAAATTTCAAGGCCAGTTAGATTCTCCATTGACAGAAAATGGGATAAAGATAATGAAAAATACGGGGAACAAGCTTAAAAACATTATATTCAGCCGAGTTTATACAAGCGAGCTGGGCAGGGCTGTAAAATCGGCAGAAATAATCTTAAATAAAAACATAAATTATAAAAATGACAAAATAGAAATAAAAAAGATGTCTGAATTAAATGAAGTTTATTTTGGACTTTGGCAGGGACTAAGTCATGAAGAGGTATTTGAAAAATATTCTGAGGAAGCGGAAAATTATTTTCATAATGTAAAAAGGTATAATGCTGAAAATATAAAAGCTGAAAAGCTGAAAGACGCTTTAGACAGGTTTTTGAGAGGGATAAAAAAAATTCTAAAAAATTATAAATCAGGAAATATACTTATAGTTACTCATGGAACTGTGCTTGAAATGTTTATAAATTATGTGGAAAATAAGGATTTACTCGAAATAAACGAAAGAAAACTTGTAAATAATGGAGATTATAAAATTTTTAATTATAAAAATGGGAAATTTTCGGAAGAAAAATAAAATATATTAAACATCAGATAAACTGAATTATCTAAAAAGATAATAAAAAATTGGTAATGATACTATTTTGGCAAAGACAGTATAATAAAGATATAAATTGGAAAATAACTGATTAAAATAAATTTTTTAACAAATGAGAGGAGATTTGAAAATGATTTGGATAATCGGAGGGACAAAAGATTCGAGGGATATATTTGAAAAACTGATAGAAAAGACCGACAGAAGCATACTTGTCAGCACGGCTACAGAATATGGAGGAAAACTTCTTGAAGAATATATTGAGAAAAATAATAATGATAAGAGGGAACTGAAAGTAGTTTCCGAGAGATTGAGCGAAGAACAAATGAGAGAACTGATTAAAAAGGAAAATATAAATTTGATTGTGGATGCCAGTCATCCTTATGCGATAAATGTAAGTAATTTTATAATAAAAGTAACAGATGAAATGAATGTAAAATATATGAGATTTGAAAGAAAAATGCTTGATTATGGAAATGAGAACATAGAAAAATTTGACTCGCTTGAAGAAGTAAATGAATTTGTAAAAAGGCTTGAAGGAAAAAATATACTAAGTACATTGGGGTCAAATAATCTGAAAGATATAAAAGAAATGGGAGAAAAAAATAATCTGTATGTAAGAATGTTGCCCACTGCCGATTCTATAAAAAAAGCTGAAGAATTAGGTTATTTGCCTTCGAGAATAATAGCAATACAGGGACCTATAAGTAAAATATTGAATAAAGCAATGCTTGAAACTTATAAAATAGACTATCTCATAACCAAGGAAAGCGGGACAACAGGAGGAGAACAGGAAAAAATCGAAGCGTGCAGGGAATGCGGAACAACAGTTTTAGTAATAAAAAGACCTTTCCTTGACTATGGAAAAGTTTATTATGAAATTGATGACTTAATGAAAGATCTGTAAAATAAAAATAGAGCTGTTTCAAAGCTGAAAAGACTTTTATTTTTGAAATAGCCCTATTTTTATATTATTTAACTATTATTCAATTGTTCAATTTTTATTCAACTTTTTCAAAAGTTAAAGCTCCATTGCCGGTTTTTAGTATCAGAGTATTGCCTTTTAATTCATAAGATTTCACGTTTTGAAGTTGTTCAAGATATTTACTTTCCAAATCCATTAAGTCAATATCCCCTGCCATTAAGGAAACAGTTATCGGAGTAAAGGAAATACCGTTACCTTTCAGTTTATATTCTGCGGAATATGTATTTATCCCTGAATGACCGCTCATTCCTTCAGAAGAAAATTTTAGAGTAATTCCATTTTTCAATTTTTTATCTGAATAAATCTGCTCTAAATTTACTCCTGTAAGATTTTTTAATTTCCATGAAGTATTCGTAAGGTTAGCTGATTTAACGGGTGTCCTTTGATTTTCACCTTTTGAATCTGAAACACAGCTAAAAATAAAGAATATTGAAATTAAAGCTAATATAATTTTTAATTTCATAATAAATCATCCCTTTCAAATTTTTCTATATATATTATACCCAATAAAACTTAAAAGAAAATGAGAAATGGAATTTTTTATTTATAAAAAAATGGTATTAAGAAAAAAACACATCGGTTAATCAGATCAATTTACCATAAGAAAGATTTTCATATTTCTATGTTATAGAGATTTATTATGTTATATTAATATTTTGTTATATCAATATTTTCAAAATAAATGTATTATTTCGATGATTTCATATATTCCTTTCCCCATTCACATAAAGATTTTAATACAGGCTCGATAGTTTTGCCTGTTTCGGTCAGAGAATACTCTACTTTTGGAGGAATTTCAGGATAAACGGTTCTTTTTATTATTTTTTTATCTTCGAGTTCCCTTAATTGTTCGGTTAAGGTTTTAGTAGTTATATTTCCCAAAACTTTCTGAAGTTCATTAAAACGTATGATTTTTTTATTATAAATATTCCATAAAATTCGTAATTTCCATTTTCCGCTTAATATATTAATGCCTAAGTCCATAGGACATATATCTGACGGGGATAGTGATTTTGCCATTTTATTTTATTCCTTATTATATATTTTTTATATTTTTAACCGAATATCCTGCGAATTTGATTATGTCTGAAATTGTTTTATCATTTATATCGGAAGAAAAATCAACTTCAGCATTTTTGTTATCAAGATTTATTTGTACTTTTTCAGTTTCAGGGATTCCGTAAAGGGCATTTTCCACTTTTTCCGCACAGTGAGAGCAGCTCATTCCTTCGATTTCTATAATTTTTTTCATATAAAAAACCTCCTGTATTTTTTGATTAGGAAACATTTTTGTATATACATATTATCAAAAATAAACTCCTATGTCAATTTATATTTTAAATTTATTTCTAACCGTATTTCTACAAAATATAGCTATTTAGGAAACAGATGAGTAAGTTACATTTTGATAGACTCAATTTTTATTTACAAAACTCGGAATAAAATATATAATATAAATATCATAAATATAAAAATAAAAAAATGGCAAAAAATGAAAATGAGAAAAATAAAAATGAAAGGAGATATGACTTTGAAATTTTCAGTCATATAATCAGAAATGGAGCATTATTTTTCAGAAAATCCGAATATAAAGTCCGAAAAGAGAAAAATAAAGTACGCAATAGAAGATAAAGATTTTGAATTTATTACTGATAATGGAGTTTTTTCCAAATCCAAAGTCGATTTTGGGACAGATTTGATGCTGAAAGTTTTTATGAAAAACTTTAATTCTCAAGAAAAATTGGATATTCTGGACATTGGTTGCGGATACGGGGTAGTTTCGGCTGTAATAAAGACGTTTTATCCTTTTTTAGATATAACATTATCTGACGTCAATGAAAGAGCATTGGAATTAAGCGAGGAAAATCTGAAAAACTGTAATATAAA
The DNA here is from genome assembly GCF_057270515.1 of Pseudoleptotrichia sp. Taxonomy (NCBI): domain Bacteria; kingdom Fusobacteriati; phylum Fusobacteriota; class Fusobacteriia; order Fusobacteriales; family Leptotrichiaceae; genus Pseudoleptotrichia; species Pseudoleptotrichia sp. Next base: position 173,707 of record NZ_DBHIXS010000004.1, read on the forward strand.
TGAATACAGTATAATAAAATCCTCTGCTTTTGATAATATATCGGAGAAATATGATATAATTCTTTCAAATCCTCCGATAAGGGCAGGAAAAGAAATAATATTTAAAATATATGAGGGAGCTTATGAACATTTAAGGGAGGAAGGAGAATTTTACTGTGTAATTCAGACAAAACACGGTGCCAAAAGTACAAAGAAAAAATTGGAAGAAATTTTCGGAAATTGCGATACTTTGACCATAGACGGAGGGTATAGAATTTACAGAGCCAAAAAATAATTGAAAGCAGTTATAGAAAACAAAGGGAAATAAAATTTGTTTTTCTAAAAGTTTGACAATCAAAATAAAATATGGTATATTTACTTATAATGTGGAAATTTTAGATTTAATATAAACGGGAGGAAAGAGACATGTCAAAAATTGGTATTTTTTATGGAACAACTACAGGAGTAACAGAAGATGCTGCAAAAAAAATAGGTGAAAAATTAGACGGAGCCGATGTATATAATATCGCAGGAAACGAAGACAAACTTGGCGATTATGATGTTCTTATTTTGGGAACTTCGACTTGGGGATTTGGAGATTTGCAGGATGACTGGCAGACAGCATTGGACGCATTATCAAATCTTGATTTAAAAGGTAAGAAAGTGGCTTATTTTGGTTCAGGAGACCAGATGACTTTTTCAGATACATATGTAGACGGAATGGGTATTTTAAATGAAACAGTAGAGAAAAAAGGTGCTGAAATAATAGGTCAGACAAGTACGGACGGCTATGATTTCAGTGAATCAAGAGCAGTTAAAAATTCTAAATTTGTGGGACTGGCTATTGATGAGGTAAATCAGTCAGACCTTACTGATGAAAGAATAGAAGCGTGGACAGAAGAATTAAAAAAAGTTTTATAATATAAATTTAAAATATTAGAATAAACTATGGTGTTCAGCAACTGAAATTTTAAAGTAAATTATTTCAGTAGGTTGAATATGATAAATAAAAAGACAAGATATTTTTATAAATAAAAATGAGTCTATTAAAAGACGGGAAGCACATTAAATGTGATTTTAGCTATATTTATATATAACTAAAATAAATCAATTTTCACGAGTTGATTTTCTCTCCAAAAAGCAAATAAAGAGGCGTATCCACAGCGTCTCTTTTTTGCAATCTGTTAATTATTAATTATAATATTTCCGGTATGGACTCATCCGAATAGAGAGTTTCGCCCTCCTGAAATAGTTTTTTCAGCTTGATTTTTTCTTCTAAAGGAAGATATTCAACGTAAATATTTTTTAAATCTTTTAATTCCGATTTTTTTAGAGTGTTAAGGAAAATAATGTTTTCGGGTATTTTTATATTTTCATTTACTATTTCTATTGAAGAAAATATATCTGATTTTTCGGATTTAGAATTCTTAAATTTAATATTTTCTAAAATAAATTTTTTAAATTCGGAATTATTCGGGTGAGAATTATTTGAATTATTTTTATCATATTTATTATCAAAAATACAGCAAAATCTTGTCTGCATATTATTTATGTCCAAATTATCAGTGTCAACTTCATTATTTTTTTCCAGAAATTTTTCAAATCCGCTTTTGTCATTATAAAATAGGGTAAAGGGATATTTTGTATCATTCATAATATCTAAATTTTGTTTATTAGACGAATTTTCCATATTTTTTATGTTTTTTTTGTCATTTGTATCAGACTTATATTCATATTCTGAAGTTATATCAAAATATGTTCTTATAAACGGATTATCATAAGGAAAATTTTTAACATTTTTTGTAACAATTCTGCTTTTTCTGCCCGTTCTCTTCATATAATAAATTCCTAGAGTGAGCAAAAAGTTATTCAGCATTTTTGCGGAATAATTATTTACGGAGCTATTTGATATATTTGCAGAATTATTGCTTTCAGAGTTGCCTGATGTTTTTATAAAGTCATTGTCAGTTTGTATTATCAAATTTTTATTCTGTTTAAAAAATATTCCGAGCAGTTTTTTTGTATAACTATCGTATTCCATATTTCCTATCAGAAATTCTTTTATTTTTTTGAAAATGGAAATATCGGTATAATCATAGCACTCAAAAATATAATCTTTTTTAATCAATATATCTACTATGTTATGCGTTGAAGTTTTTCTTATTTTTTCTATTTTTATTTTAAAATTACTATTGTAATATTTATTCAGTAAAATAAGCAGGTTGGAAATATTGTAGTCAAGTCTGCCGACAAATTTTCTTCCTTGGAAAAGGGAAATCTGGTCAAATTCGATTTTAGTATTCAGCAAAGTTTCACTTTCCAAATCAATATTCGTATAAAATACAGATTTTAAAGGGAAAGAAGTATTGTATAAGGAATGATAATAAGAAAGAGTATCATCTTTTAAATCTGACACTTTGATGTCATCAATATAAACTTTAGTATAATATTTATCCTGAAACGGTTCTACTTTCAGTTTGTATACAATATCATAAAATAAATTTTGGCTCAAATCCTTGAAATATTCTCCTGCTCCGAACCATACCGCATTTTTACTTGTAAAACCCTTCTGCTTTAAGTCAAACATAAGATGATTTTTACTTTCCCCAATAAACTTAATATTTTCGAGAAGTATATTTTTAGTCTGGAAAGTAGGACTCGGATTTCCGAAACCGAAAGGTTTCAGCAGTTCAATCACTTGAAAAAATTCATAAGAAATTTTTTGTATAGGAATTTGTTTATCAATATTTATAACTTTGACAAAATCTTCTTTTTTCAATATTTTTTTTGCATAATCGTTGATTTTTTTTCTAAACAGCTCAATGTTTTTGATAGGTATCGTAAAACCTGCCGCTCCTGAGTGTCCTCCAAATTTTACGAATAATTCGGGCATGGACTGGAGAGCTTCCAAAATGTTGAAATTTTCTATACTTCGGCATGAACCTACCGCAATTCCCTCGTCTTCTTTCACTTCCATAATGATTACTGGCTTGTAATAAATATCAACTATTTTGGCTGCGGCAATACCGATAACTCCGTGATGATACTCGGGAGAATAGTCTATAATTACAAAGTCTTTATCAATATTGTGTTTTTCAATATTTTTTTCTACCATTTCGATGATACTATTTTGCAGCTCTTTTCTTTCATAATTTTTGTTTATGAGTTCTTTTACGATAATTTCTATTTCTCTATTATTATCTGAAATTAGGAGTTTTACAACCATTTTTGCATCTTTCAGACGACCCGCAGCATTAAATACAGGAGCAATAATAAATCCCACATCATAAGTGGAATATTCCGTTTTTGGATTGTCATTACTGTCGGGATTACTGTTGAACAGCTTGTATAACAGGAAACTCAGTCCTTTATTTTCAGAAAAAGGCAGTCTTTCCAGACCGAATTTTGTCAATATTCTATTTTCCTCAAGGAGAGGCACAATATCGGCAACGGTTCCTATCGCGACAAGGTCAAGAAATTTATAGGCGTTTTCTTTTTTACCGTTTCTTTCATAAAGAGCTGAAACAAGCATAAAGACAGTTCCGACACCTGCCAGAAATTCAAAAGAAAATGTATTTTCCTTTCTTTTAGGATTGACAACTGCGACCGCAGCAGGGATATTTCCACTGTATAAATTATGATGATCGGTTATTATAATTGGAAGATTTATGGAATTTGCGTAATCTATCTCATTAAAAGCCGTAATTCCGCAATCTACAGTGATTACAAGTTCTCCTCCTGAATCCTTTATTTTTTTTAGGGCGTCATTATTGAGACCGTATCCTTCGTCCCGTACGGGAATATAATAATTTACGTTATCGGCTCCCAATTCTTTTAAGGCTAAATACAAAACAGATGTAGAAGTAATGCCGTCTACATCGTAATCTCCGTATATCCATATGTTTTTCTTTTCTTTTATTGCTTTTTCAATTTCCCGAACGGCTTTTTCCAAATCATAAAGTCCATAAGGAGATTGAATATTTTCAAGTTTTGGATTAAGAAAATTTTTAATATCTTTAGCCGACTTAATTCCCCGTGAAGAAAGAATTTTGAGAATGTCTTTATCTACAGGAATGTCATTTATCTTTATATCCTTGTCCTTAGGCGTATTTTTTATAATCCATTTAGTGTTTCTCATACTTTGCTCCTTATAATTTATGTATACATTCTATCACATTATGAGTTTAATTGGAATATGTTTTATTAAATTTTTTTAATAAAACTATGACAAAAACGCTTTCCGATATAATAGAGTTACATGAACTGCTATTAAAAAGGAAAGCGGTTATATGACTGATATAATTTTTTTAATTTATAAAATATTTCTTATAGAATATTTACAGAATGATTTTTCAAAAATTTATGGAATTTATTTGATTATTCCGATTAAATCCACAGTTAAAAATGGAATAAATAACTGACCGTCAGCAAATTCAAGACCTTCTCCCTGATTATAAAATAAAACTATGCTGTCGTCTTCCATATAGAATTTTTGAGCTTTATTGGCACCTTTAAATTTATTTTTTCCTGATTCGTTTACTTGTAGACCGAACTGCTTGATTTTATCATTTATTGCAGAATTTAAAGCTGTTTCGTAACCTTGAACAAATATATCTTTCATTCCCATTTGTTTTCCGTTTTTCACGTTAAATGTCAGGGCGTCGTTGTATTTGACTACGGTATTGTTCTTTTTATCAGTTTTTTCTATTGTAAAGAGTACACTTACAAAGCGGTCATTACTTCCCACGACTTTGTATTCGACTTTATAACTTCTGTCTTTGTTTCCTTTGAAAGAATTTACGAATTTATTTACGACTTTGTTCATATTTGTTACAACTTTTTGATTTCCTGTGAATACAGGATAAGCGATAATTGAACCGTCAGAATTTTTTGTTCTGGATATTTCCTTGACTACGTCAGGAGCAGTAGGAACATAGTTTTGGAATGTGAATGTAGTGTCTTCTTTTTCTTTTGCTCCATATGACACTGTTACAAGCGTCAAAGCCATTAAAAGTATTCCTAATTTTTTCATTTATAAATCACCTCTAATTTTATTTATTAAATTTATTTTTCAATGATTATTATATAATAAAATCGTTAAATAATCAAATAACATTTTTAAATGACAGATAAATTTAATGTATTGTTAAAAAATAATATTTTAAATGGAATTATACTAAAAAATGAGATTATATAAAATATATAAAAATTTAATATGTAACATAAATTTTGTATATTAAAATGATAGCAGCACATTTAGAAAAATACTTTGGTTCATAAAATATTTTTTTGAAATATCCAGAAAAATAAAGTGAAGATAAAATACGATTACAAAAAATTTTAAAAAAAATAATTTGTTTGTCAAAATAAATAAAAACAGAGTTAGCGGAAAGTCTGTACGGAATTAAATAAAAGCTTGACTAAATGTACATTTTAATTATATCATTGGATATATAACCATGTAAGTAAAGATTCTGATAATAAATAAAAGTTCTAAGGTTAATTTTAGGAGGAATAATGGCTAAAGTGATGAAAACGATGGACGGAAATCAGGCAGCGGCACATGCAGCTTATGCATTTACTGAAGTAGCCGGTATTTATCCTATTACTCCATCTTCAAATATGGCTGAATACACAGACCAATGGGCTTCCTACGGGAAAAAAAATCTGCTGGGAACACCCGTAAAAGTAGTCGAAATGCAATCCGAAGCAGGAGCTGCGGGAACAGTTCACGGCTCATTACAGGCGGGAGCGTTGACTACGACATTTACGGCTTCTCAGGGATTACTGCTGAAAATACCGAATATGTATAAAATCGCGGGAGAATTACTCCCCGGAGTTATGCATGTGGCTGCAAGGTCGATATCCGCTCAGGCACTGTCTATTTTTGGAGATCATCAGGATATTTATGCAGTAAGGATGACGGGCTGGGCAATGATGTCGACAAGCTCTGTGCAGGAAGTAATGGATTTGGCGGGGATAGCTCACTTGACGGCAATCAAATCGAGAGTTCCTATGCTACATTTTTTCGACGGTTTTAGAACTTCTCATGAGATAAATAAAGTAGAAGTAATAGATTATGAAGTTTTTGACAGGCTTCTTGACAGGGAAGCAGTAAAAGAATTTAGAGAGAGAGCGATTAATCCCGAAAGACCCGTAACGAGAGGTTCTGCTCAAAATGACGATGTATATTTTCAGGCGAGGGAAGCTCAGAACAGATTTTACGAAGCTGTACCTGATATAGTAAATAATTATATGAAAGAGATTACTAAAGAAACAGGCAGATATTACGCACCTTTTGTCTATTATGGTGCCAAAGATGCTGAAAGAGTTATCATTGCTATGGGTTCGGTAAATGAGACAATCAGGGAAACTGTGGATTATTTGGCTGAAAGGGGAGTAAAAGTAGGACTTCTTACAGTTCATTTATATAGACCTTTTTCAAGAAAATATTTTTTTGAAGCAATGCCCAAGACGGTAAAAAAAATTGCCGTGCTTGACAGGACAAAAGAACCCGGAGCATTGGGAGAACCACTGTATATGGACGTGAGGTCTCTATATTACGGCAAGGAAAATCCGCCGATTATAGTAGGCGGAAGATACGGACTGTCTTCAAAAGATACTACTGTGGAGCAGATATTGGCAGTTTATAAAAATCTGGCTCAACCTGAGCCGAAAGACCATTTTACAATAGGTATCGTAGATGATGTTACATTTACTTCACTTCCTCTTGAGGAACCTGTTTTTGCAGGAAATAAGGATGTAAAAGCATGCCTGTTTTATGGATTGGGGTCTGACGGAACAGTAGGGGCAAATAAAAACTCCATAAAAATTATCGGAGATAAGACAGATATGTATGCACAGGGATATTTTGCCTATGATTCCAAAAAATCCGGAGGAGTAACAAGATCCCATTTAAGATTTAGTAAAGACCCTATAAGGTCGACTTATCTCGTAACAAAGCCGAGCTTTGTTGCATGCTCCGTTCCTGCATATGTAGGAAAATATGATATGATTTCAGGATTGAGAGAGGGAGGAATATTTCTCCTGAATACAATCTGGGATAAGGAAAAACTTGTTCAAAATGTACCTAACGAGATAAAAAGGGAACTCGCAAAGAAAAAAGCCAGATTTTTTATTATCAATGCGACAAAACTTGCACAGGAAATAGGACTGGGAACAAGGACAAATACGATAATGCAGTCCGCATTTTTCTATCTGACTGAAGTAATTCCTTATGAAAAAGCTAAAGAATATATGAAAGAATATGCTGAAAAAACATATGGAAGAAAAGGAAAGGACATAGTTGAAAAAAACTTTGCAGCGATAGATAAAGGGACGGAAGGACTTGAAGAAGTATTTGTAGACCCCGAATGGGTGAACCTCGAAGTAAATGAAGAAATTATAGATTCCGCAAAATCGGAGTTTATAAAAAAAATTGCGGATCCTATTAATGCAATCAAAGGAAATGAGTTGCCTGTTTCAGCATTTATAGGATATGAAGACGGTACCCTTGAAAACGGAACAGCAAATTATGAGAAAAGGGGAATAGCAGTAGAGGTACCTGAATGGCAGCCCGATATGTGCATACAGTGTAACCAGTGTGCGTATGTCTGCCCTCACGCAGCGATAAGACCGTTTTTACTTGATGAGCAGGAAATGGCGGCAGCACCCGAAGGAATGCCTACAATAAAAGCTTTAGGAAAAGGATTTGACAATCTGAAATATAAAATTCAGGTTTCGCCTCTCGACTGTACGGGATGTACTTCATGTGTGGATGTTTGTCCTGCACCGAGGGGAAAAGCGATAGTTATGAAACCTATCGAAAGCCAGATAGAAAAGCACGAAGTCGAATATACTGACTATCTTTATGATAAAGTATCTTACAAAGACCATATAATGGGAAAAGGAACTGTAAAAGGCTCACAATTTTCAAAACCTTTATTTGAATTTTCAGGGGCATGTGCAGGATGTGGAGAAACCCCTTATATCAAACTTGTAACTCAGTTGTTCGGGGAAAGAATGCTCATAGCCAATGCTACGGGGTGTTCTTCAATTTACGGAGGATCGGCACCGTCGACTCCTTATACGAAAAATTCGTGCGGAGAAGGACCCGCATGGGCATCTTCGTTATTTGAGGATAATGCAGAATACGGATATGGAATGTTTCAAGCTGTGGAGACAATCAGACATAGAATGGCGAAAATGATGATTGAAGCTGAAAATGAAGTATCCTCGGAATTAGCCGCTTTATTTGCTGAATGGAGAGAAAATATTTCTGACGGGGAAAAAACTACGGAATTAAGAAACAAGATAGTACCGTTACTTGAAAAGGAAACAGGAAAAACAGCAAAAGAACTGCTTGAATTGAAACAGTATTTAGTAAAAAAATCCATATGGATGTTTGGAGGAGACGGTTGGGCTTATGATATAGGTTATGGAGGAATAGACCATGTACTTGCGTCGGGAGATGATGTAAACATACTTGTCCTCGATACTGAAGTATACTCGAATACGGGCGGACAGTCATCGAAATCTTCTCCTGCCGGCTCTGTGGGAAAATTTGCTTCGTCGGGAAAACCTGTGAAGAAGAAAGACCTTGCGGCTATATCTATGACATATGGAAATATCTACGTTGCAAGGGTTTCCATGGGAGCAAATCAGAACCAGACATTAAAGGCGATAAAAGAAGCCGAAGCTTATCCCGGGCCTTCGATAATAATTGCATATTCTCCGTGTATAGCTCACGGACTGAAAGAGGGATTGGGAAAATCCCAGCATGAAGAAAAGCTGGCTACGGAAGTAGGGTACTGGCCTATCTTAAGATACGACCCGAGACTTGCCGAAAGAGGGAAAAATCCTTTACAACTGGATTCCAGAGACCCTGCATGGGATAAATATGAGGAATTTTTGAAAGGGGAAAGCAGATATAACACATTGCTTACAGAGTTTCCCGAACATGCAAAACAACTGTTTGAAATGAATCTGAAAAATGCCAAAGATACTTGGAATTACTATAAAAGACTGGCGTCAATGGATTATTCATTGGAAAGTTAGAAAAAGACCGTTTAAGATTTGGAAATTAAGAAATAAATAAAATCTCGGAAAATAAGTTCAAAAATATTTTTGTTTTCATTATTATTGTAAAATTTTAAATGAATTCGAAAAATTATTTTTGGGCTTATTTTTTTATTTTCTATGATAAAAATAAAGTTATTTTTAAAAATTTGAGAAAGTTTTTAAAATCCACGATTTCTAAAATCTATATAAGTATAAATTGTAAAAAATATAAATTTTAAATTGATTAGATATAAATATATTTAATAATTTAAAAAAGTATTATACACTGACCTCAAGACCCTAAAAAAGATATAAGATAGGAGGTGTAATAATTAGCAAATAAGGAAAAAATATATGAGAGAAAAAAAATATAAAATTGGAAAAAAATTATTCATTATGATATAATAATATAAACATTCAAAAGATATTTTGAATTTTAATTAGGTATATTTAATTTAAGATATATCAAAAACATATCAGAAACAAATTATTACAGGTTAGAAACAAAAAATTATAAATAGGGAGGTAAAGAATGAAAATAAAGGTTTTACAGAAAATAAACAGTAAGATACTTATGCTGTTTATAATGTTTAGTACAATTTCTCTGTCAGACGAAAACTCTGATAACTTTGCAAGGATATTCAGGGAAGCGTCAAAACATACTGATAGCAAAAAGATAATAGAAAGGACAGTAAACTCACTATATTATGGACTTTTAGCAATATATAGAGGAGTATCACTCAAGATAAGTCAGCTATGCGGATTTATTCTGATAGCATTTATGATAATTAGTATATTGAGGATAATATTGCAGAATATAGACAAAGTAGATGTGTATACAATAATCAAAATGATACTGCCTACATTTGTAAAAAATATAGTAATAGCATTTACATTGGTAACTCCAACTGTATATAATTCAACGTCAGGGCTGACAGGTGGAGGAATGGTAAAGGGAACAATCCTGACAAGAATAGTGGAAGCAGTATTTACAATGTTTTATAGATTAGGGCTGATATTCT
>NZ_DBHIXS010000005.1:0-61672 GCF_057270515.1 Pseudoleptotrichia sp.
ACGCCTAAGATACTTAGATACCTTCTAGGGAAAATCGGTAGTCGCCAAACTTTTTTAGTGTAATTTTTTTGTAATGTTTTTATTGGTTAGCAACTTAAAAATAAAATCTACAGTTTTAGATAACAGTGTTGTAATTTAATGGTATATTAATAGTATAATTAAAAAAGGAATATTAATATTTAATTTTTTTATCAAATTATTAATTTCTCAAATTAATAAAAAATCACATCTTTTATTTTCTATCAATTATTTTTTCAAATTTTTATTTTTAGTATATTTTTTAATTTCGAGTATTTTTTTCTTTTTTTTATTATTTTTCTCTTTATTTTAAGTGTTGTTTTTGGTATACTTAGAGTATAGGTAAAATATAATCTTATTTAAAGGTGGGTTTATGGAAGAAAATTTGAAAGAGGAAAGCAAGAAAGAAGAAAATAAAAAAATCGATATAGGTATTATGACTGTATTTAAAATAATGAAAAATATAAAAAAACTTTATTTTAAAGCTCAAAGTTTAAGTAACTCTCAAATGGATTGGAATTATATGGGAAGTGGAACCGTAACTATGACGTTAGATTATAATAAGCTATATTTTTTGGATGAAATATTGCTGGATAATAATACAAGATATATTGATAAAAAAATGTGGTATTTTCATGACTCTCATATTGAATTTTACCATTTCAGAAATGAAAAATATGAGAAAATTTTTGAATTCAGTGTAAAAAATAATAAGTTTATATTAAAAGAAAAATACGAATGCCAACCTGATGTTTATTACGGTGCTTTAAGTATTCTTGAAGACAAGATATTTTTTACGATGAACATCAGAGGGATGAGAAAAGATGAATTGTTGGAGTATATATACTTACCTGATGAATTTTAATAAAAAATCTGAAGTAAAAAGAAATAGATTTATTAAAATAAGAAAGAATAAAAAAGAAGCTGAGAAGGTTTATAAATATCATAATTTGTAATATTTAAATTTAACAAAAGACAAAATACATAAATGATCAAAACAAAAAAGAATTATAAACAAATGTGATAGAAAATGAATTTGCTAAATAAGAGAAGAATATAGAAGATTTATAAATATTACGATTTGGAACATCTGAATTTAATAAAAGATAAATACATAAATGGTTAAAATAAGAATAGAACTACAATAAAATAGTAGAAAATATATATACTAAAATAAGAAGAAAACATAAGAATTTATAAATATCGCAATTTAAAATATCTAAATTTATCAAAAAATAAGACATATAAATGATTAAAAAAATAGGACTAATAAGAGAATATTGAAAATAAATTACAAAGGAATATTTATGGAGGGAAATAAGACGGATAAGAACAAGTTTATTTTACTTGATAGAGATGGTGTAATCAATGTTGAAAAATCTTATTTGTACAAAATAGAAGATTTTGAATATGAAAAAGGAGTAGTAAGTTCTTTAAAAAAATTATCTAAAATGGGGTATAAATTTGCTATTATTACAAATCAGGCAGGGATAGCTAAAGGATATTATTCTGAAGATGATTTTTTAAAATTGGAAAAATATGTCGAAAACGATTTGTATAAAAACGGTATAAAGATAGAAAAGACATATTTTTGTCCTCATCATCCTGAAGGGACAGGAAAGTATGCAGTCAGATGTGAATGTAGAAAACCCGGAATAGAAAATTTTTTGAGAGCTGTTCGGGAATTTAATATTGATACAAAAAACTCCTATATGCTGGGTGATAGGATAACGGACTTGATACCTGCTGAAAAATTAGGAATAAAAACTGTTCTTGTAAGAACAGGATATGGAAGAGAAAACGAGAGAGAATTGGAAAAATTTGGACTGAAGTCTATAGTTGTAGACAATATTTCCGAATTTGCAGATTATATTGAAAATTGTGTTGAAAAATCTTCTGTCAAGTGATATAATTTTATAATCTGACTATAAGTAAAAGTGGAGATAACCTGATGACTAAAAATGAAGTGTTTTGCAGCATTTTAGGCAGCAAAAATATAGATAATGGTTTTATAAATATAAATAAGGTTTCAATGAATTCAAAAGAAATTCAGGAAAATGACTTATTTGTAGCAATAAGGGGAGGAAATAACTATATTAATGAAGCATTGGAAAAAGGAGCATATGCAGTTTATGACGATATTAATGCAAAAATAGATGAGAGGTATACGGATAGAGCTTTTTATGTAAATGACAGTGTTTTATTTTTACAGGAATTTGCCAAAAAATGGCGAGAAGCATTAGATATAAAAGTGATAGGAATTACAGGGAGTAACGGCAAGACTACGGTAAAAGATATAACGTATCAGCTGCTTTCTGCAAAATATAAAGGAAAAAAGACAGAAGGGAACTATAATAATCATATAGGACTACCCTTCACTTTGTTACGTCTTGAAAAAGATGACGAATTTATAATTTTGGAAATGGGAATGAGCGGATTTGGAGAAATAGACCTCTTAGGAAAAATTTCCAATCCTGATATCAGCATAATTACAAATATAGGAGAATCACATTTAGAATTTTTGCACACGAAGAAAAACGTTTTTAAGGCAAAAACGGAGATAGTACCTTATACAAAAGAAGTCTTGATTATAAATGGAGACGATGATTATCTAAAAGATATAGAAAATAACAGGCTGAAAATAGTAAAAGTTCTAAAAGAGAGTGAAAGAAAATTTGGAGGAAATGACGACAAGACTGAAAAGGACAGTGAAGATAAACAGTATCAACAAGAAAATAAAAACTCTTATTTCTATTATGGAGATGTAAAATTTGATGAGAAAGGAACACATTTCTCTCTGAAATACAATGAAAAAGAAAATTTTGAAAATATGTTCAAAAATATGAATAATATAAATAGTATGGATAAAAATAATATAGCTACAGACAACACAGATACGGATAATATAAGCAATATAAATAATATTAATGGAAATAATAAAAATAATACAAATATAAATATAGATAATATGAATAAAAACACAAATGAAAACGGCGAAATAGAAAGAAATTTTAATACAAATCTTTTAGGAGAACATAATATATTAAATCTGACAATGGGGATTGCCGTGGCAAAACAATTTGACATAGATGATAAAACCATTGAAGAAACTGTAAAAAACATAAATCTTACAAATATGAGATTTCAGATAATTGAAAAGGAAAATACAGTTTATATAAATGATGCTTATAATGCAAGTCCTGCTTCGATGAGAAAATCATTGGAGACATTTTCAAAAATTTATAATGACAGGCTAAAAATAGTTGTTCTGGGGGATATGCTGGAATTAGGAGAAAAAGAGCTTGAGCTTCATTCGGAGCTTTCGGAGACAATAGAACAATGTAAACTTGATAAAATTTATTTGTTTGGTGAAAGAATGAAAAGCCTTTATAGCAAATTAAAGGGAAATTTTGAAAAAGAAAATGAAAAAGGAAATAAGAAAGAAAATTTTGAGAAAAAAGAAGTTTTTCATTTTTCAGATAAAAACCTTATAAAAGAAGAGCTGAAAAAAGTAACTGATAAAAAAGCTGTATTAATTAAAGGCTCCAGAGGAATGAAACTGGAAGAAATAATTGATTAAACTGAAAAGGAGTAACTCATGTTATACTTATTACAATATTTATTTATAGAAAACTGGGGAGTTTTAAGGATATTTAAGTCAATAACGATAAGGGCATCCATAGCTTTCGGAATAGCATTTTTATTTATGCTGGTATTCGGAAAACCTTTTATTGCATGGCTGAAAAAGAAAAAATATGGAGATACTGCAAGGGAAGACGGTCCTCAAACTCATCAGACAAAATCGGGAACGCCTACAATGGGAGGCTTGCTTATAATTGGAGCCATATTGTTTGCTACATTGATTTCGGGAAATTTTATGAATAAATTTGTAATATTTTTATTTGTAATAACAATATTATTCACAAGTATAGGATTTTATGATGATTATCTGAAATTAACGAGGCATAAAAGCGGTCTTTCGGGAAAGAAAAAAATATTGGGACAGCTAATAATAACAGGATTGACTTTCGGATTTATCTATAAATACGGAATATTGAATAAAACTCTGGACTATTCAATAATAAATCCGTTAATAAAAAATTCTTATGTATATATAGGTCCCGGGCTTTTCTTTGTATTTATGATGTTTGTAATTATAGGGTCATCAAATGCGGTAAATCTGACCGACGGACTTGACGGACTTGTGAGCGGTCCTATAATTATAGTGAGTGTTACATTGCTTATAATCACTTATCTGACAGGCCATTATGAGTACGCGAAATATTTGAACTTATATCATATAAGAGATGCTGCCGAAATTACAGTATATCTCGCAGCGGTTGTTGGAGCATTGATAGGATTTTTATGGTTCAACTTTTATCCCGCTCAAGTATTTATGGGAGATACAGGTTCTCTAACTTTGGGAGGAATACTGGGAATAATAGTTATATTCCTGAAACAGGAGTTATTGCTTCCTATTGCGGGACTTATATTTATTTTGGAAGCATTGTCGGTAATGATACAAGTTTGGCATTTCAAGACGTTCAAGAAAAGAGTATTTAAAATGGCACCTATTCATCATCATTTTGAAATGCTGGGTATCCCTGAAACAAAAGTTACAATAAGATTTTGGATAGTAACAATGATAATGTGTCTGATTACATTTATAATGCTAAAATTGAGATAAATAAAAACACTTAATTATAGTATTCAAAATTATATAATATTTATGATTTATGGATTTTTAACATTATAAGAAAACGTCATAAGGAACAGATTACAGTATATTCAGGCAAATAATAATTTTATGAATAATAATTCTGAAAATTTAGAATGATTTGAAAAGAGGAAAGGCAAATGAAAAAAGCTTTGGTATTCGGAGCAGGGCTGAGCGGACTTGGAGCAAAAGAATTACTTGAAAAGAACAATTATAAAGTATATTTAATTGATGATAAAGTAGGAATACCTTCATTTAAAGGAATAGAAATTTTGAATAGAGAAGAAATAGAATTTATAGTAAAAAGCCCCGGAATTTCATGGAAAGCCGAATTATTGAAAGTGGCACTGGAAAAAAAAGTTAAAATAATTTCTGAAATTGATCTGGCTTATAAATATATGGATAAAAATATAAAAGTAATATCCTTTACAGGGACAAATGGGAAAACAACTACATGTACAAAGACTTATGAGCTTTTGAAATATGCCGGATATAACGTAAGGCTCGCAGGAAATGCCGGATATTCTTTCGCAAAAATTGTAGCCGATGAAGAGCCTTTAAATTACATAGTTCTGGAGCTGAGCAGCTATCAGTTGGAAAATGAACCGCAAATACATTCGCATATTGCAGGAATAATAAATCTGACACCTGACCATTTGTCAAGATACAACTCCGTGGAAGATTACTATATTACAAAATTTAATATTTTTTCCAAGCAGACAGAAAGTGATTTTGCATTAATAAATTTAGATGATGAAAATTTTGAAAAATTATGTAATGATAAAAATTTGGATAAAAAAATAAAAGCTCAAAAAATATATTTAAGCAAAGAAAGAAAAGGAAATATATTCGTTGAGGACGGCAATATATATATTATGAAAAATTTTAATGACAGAGCGGAAGACTGTAAAGATACAGATATTTCTGAAAATAGTCAGGCAGAACAGTTTATAGCCGTAAGACATTTGTCATTGAAAGGACAGCATAATCTTGAAAATATGCTGTTTTTAATAGGAACTGCCAGAATACTTGGTATACCTGATGATAAGACAAAAGAATTTTTAAAGACTACAAAAGCATTGGAACATAGAATAGAAGATTTTTTTGTAAAAGGAAATACTACATTTATAAATGACTCCAAAGGCACGAATGTGGAATCTACGTTAAAAGCGATAGACTCTTTTGATAATTCCATAATATTGATTTGCGGAGGAGATGACAAAAAAATTTGTAATGATGAATTAGTAAAAAAAATAAAAGAAAAAGTCAGCTTTGTTTATCTGATAGGGGATAATGCACCTTTACTTATAAAAGATATGGAAAAAGCAGGATATAAAAATTACCGTAATCTTGAGACTTTGGAAAATATATTGAATTATTTTAAGGAAGATATGGACTTTTCTGAAAATCAGACGATTTTATTTTCTCCCGCGACGTCGAGTTTCTGTCAATTCAAAAATTTTGAACATAGGGGAGAAGTATTTAAAGAACTGACAAAAAAAATTCTGGGATAATCCTGAGGGAAAATGGGAAAATATACGGAAAAGACCATATAAATTTAGGAAATTATATATTCGGGAGAGAAAAAATTGAAAAACAGAAAAATTTTAGGAACAACTCTCATAATAATAATGCTTATATTAATGGGACTCAGTATTGCGATGATAGCAAGCGTGAGTTTTCCGAGAGGTTTGAAAGAGTATAACAATCATTATTATTTTTTGATAAGACAGATAATATGGCTTGTAGCAGGAAGTATTCTTTTTATTTTTACGGCGAATTTTGAATATACAAAATATAAAAGAATAAGAAAATTATTATATCTTATAGGGTTCTTAATGCTACTTGCAGTTCTGGGGATAGGAAAAAATGTCAACGGTGCGACAAGATGGATAGCTATAGGACAGTTCAGTATACAGCCTTCGGAGTTCGCAAAGTTAATTTTAATACTGCATTTGGCAGGTTTGATAGATTTGCAGAAAAGAAAAAGAGAAAATAAACTCAAAATGCTGTTTTCCATTTTGGCAGCAACAATGACATATTCTGTACTTATAATTATGGAAAAAGCATTCAGTAGTACAGCTCAAATAACGCTTATAGGGTTGACAATGATGTTTATTTCAGGTGTGAAAATGAGCGAGTTTTTAGTAACGTTATTGGGATTAGGTGTCTTGGGATTTGGTGCGATAACAGCGATGCCGTACAGGCTCAAAAGACTGCTGGGACATTTAAAAAATAGTGATGAAGTTTATCAGCTACGGCAGTCGTTAATAGCCATAGGAAGTGGCAAACTTATAGGGAAATTTTATGGAAACGGATTTCAGAAATATTTTTATCTGCCTGAAATACATACTGACTATGTATTTTCGGGATATGCCGAAGAAATGGGGTTTGTCGGTTCGATAATACTGATACTGCTTTATATGGTTCTGCTGGGAGTGATACTTATAACAATAGTAAAAATAAAGGATATGTATGCAAAATATATCCTTATAGGTATTCTTTCAATGTTTTCGCTCCAAATAATAGGAAATCTGGCAGTTGTAATGGGACTGGTACCGTCTACGGGTATTCCATTACCTATATTAAGCTATGGAGGAAGTACAACGATAGTAACAATGGCGGCTTTGGGGATAGTATATAATATTATAAGGGCTTTTTACAGACAGGAACTGGAAGCCGAAAGAGATTAAAAAACTATGTGGAAAAGACTGATGTTACTGCCATATAAAAAATGCCTTATCGGCTAAAAAGAAAAAGAAACGGAGAAATTTACTATGAAAAAAGTAATACTCACAACAGGAGGAACGGGGGGACACATATATCCCGCCTTGTCCATTGCAAAAAAAATGAGAGAACAGAATATTGAAACTCTGTTTATAGGTACTAAACATAGAATGGAGAAAGAGCTTGTACCTAAAGAAGGATTTAGATTTGAAGGTCTTGATGTTATCCCTCTTAAATCGGTAAAGGGAATAATAAAAGCTGTTTCTGCGACGTTCAAAGCTGTACAGATATTAAAAAAGGAAAAACCTGATCAGATTATAGCCTTCGGGAATTATATAACGATACCGGTACTTGTTGCTTCCAAACTACTGGGAATACCTTATTATCTACAGGAGCAAAACTGTACAATGGGGCTTGCCAATAAATATTTCTATAAGGGTGCCAAAAAGATATTCCTTGCGTTTGAAAACACACTGGACAGTATACCCGACAAATATAAGAAAAAATTTATCGTTACGGGAAATCCTTTGAGAGAAGAATTTTACAATAAAAATAAAAATGAAGAAAGAAAGAAACTGGATATTGATAAAGATAAAAAAGCTATATTAATAATGGGTGGAAGTCTCGGAGCCAAAAATATAAATGAGGCAATTTTGAAAACATGGAAAGAAATAATTAAAGATAAGAATTTAAAATTATTTTGGGCAACGGGAAAAGAAAATTATGAAGAAGCCGTGTTTAGAATGAAAGATTATGGAAATGCGGTTATAATGCCTTATTTTGAAAATGCTGCCGACTATATGGCAGCGGCAGACCTTGTAATATGTCGTGCGGGAGCGTCCACAATATCCGAGCTGATACAACTGGAAAAGCCGTCAGTCCTAATTCCTTATGATTTCGTAGGTCAAAAGGAAAATGCCGATGTTCTGGAATATGTAAACGGTGCAAAAACTTTTTCCAATGAAGAAGCCGAAAAAGGTATAAAAGAAGCTCTTGTACTTGTAAAACATGATGAAATGCTTAATTTTATGAAAAGTAATATAAAAAAACTGAAAAAAGAAAATGCTGCAAATTTGATAATAGAAACGATGAAAATAGACAATTATTCAAAATAAATGGAGGGAAAATAATGTTATCGGATATTAGGAACGTTTATTTCAGTGGAATAAACGGTATCGGTATGAGCGGACTTGCTAAAATACTTGTAAAGGAAGGATATAATGTGGCAGGTTCTGACCTTGAAAGAAAAAATATAACTCAGGAAATGGAAGATATGGGTATCAAAATATATATAGGTCAGACTGAAGAAAATGTAAAAGATAAAGGAATAGATTTATTCGTTTACTCAACTGCAATAAGAGAGACAAATCCTGAATATATGTACATAGTGAAAAACGGGATAAAAAAGATAAAAAGGGGACAGCTTCTGGCTCAACTCATGAACAGATTTGAAGGCATAGCCATTGCAGGAACTCACGGGAAAACAACAACAAGTTCGATGATGAGCGTCGCTTTTCTTGAAAAAGACCCTACAATAGTAGTAGGAGGGATAATCCCTGAAATACAGAGTAACAGTAAGATAGGAAATTCGGAATATTTTATAGCCGAAGCTGATGAAAGTGATAACTCCTTTCTGTATATAAAACCTAAATACTCTGTTGTAACAAATATGGAACCTGATCATCTTGAACATCATGGAACATATGAAAACATAAAAAAATCTTTTGAAAAATTTATTGACAGTACAGAAAAACTGGCAATTTTGTGTAAAGATTGTGAAGATATGTCTACATTGAACCTGCATAATAAAAATATTATATGGTACAGTGTAAAAAGGGAAGATGTCCATATTTTTGCAACTAACATTACTGTAAAGAATGGGTGTACACATTATGAAGTCATAAAAAACGGTAAAAATCTTGGAGAATTTACATTATGCATACCGGGAGAACATAATGTTGCAAACTCCCTGCCCGTAATATATCTGGCTGATGAATTGGGCTGCAATATTGAAACTGTGAAGGAAAGACTTGCCAAGTTTAAGGGAGCGAATAGAAGATATCAGGTAATATATGACAAAGATTTGAGAATAATAGACGACTATGCTCATCATCCTACAGAAATAAAAGTAACTATAGAAGCTGCCAAAGCTAATGAAAAGGGAGATGTAACCGTGATTTTCCAGCCTCATAGATACAGCAGGACAAAATTTTTCTTTGATGATTTTATAAAATCTCTCAAAAAAGCCGATGAGCTGATTTTAATGCCTATATATTCCGCAGGAGAGGACAATACTTACGGAGTATCTTCGGAAGAACTGGCTGAAAAAATAGGAAATGGTGTAAAAGTGTACACGGAAGAAGAAATTCAGGATTTAGTGAAAAGTCATGAAAATAGCAATAGAAGTTATGTATTTATGGGTGCAGGGAGTGTATCAAAACTTGCACACCAGATAAAAAGTACATTGAAATAATATGTCTGAAATATATTTTGAAAAATATTTATGGAAAGTTTATGGAAAATGGATCGGGAAAAATAACAGATTGAAAATTAAAAAATATATAGGAAATTTGGGAGAACGGATATATGAAAATATATGAAGATATGGAAATGAAAGAATATTCCCATATGAAAATAGGCGGAATTGCAAAAGAACTGATTTTTGTGGAAGATAAGAAAGAACTGAAAGATATCATTGCTACAAGGGATAAAATATTTCTTCTGGGAAACGGTACAAATACTCTGATTAGCGACGGAAAATTGGACATCAGCTTTGTTTCTCTGAAAAATTTTAAAAATATAGAAATTGTGGAAAGACATGGAGATTATGATTTAGTCAGAGCAGAAGCGGGACTTGATTTTGATGAGCTTATAGAATTTATGGAAAAAAATGATTATACAGGACTGGAAAATATAGCAGGTGTTCCCGGCTCGGTAGGCGGACTTGTAAATATGAACGGAGGTGCTTACGGAACAGAGATTTTTGACTGTATAGAAGAAGTGGAAGTCTGTAAGAATGACGGAGAAATAAAAAGCCTGAAAAAATCGGAGCTGGATTTCAAATACAGAAATACGGAAATAAAAAAGAATAAATGGATTGTAGTTTCCGTATTATTTAAATTTGAAAAAGGATTTGACAGGGAATGTGTTATTGACAAGAGAACCCAGAGAAAAAATAAACATCCGTTGGAATACCCGAATTTAGGAAGTACATTTAAAAATCCTGAAGGAACTTTTGCCGCACAGCTTATATCCGATGCAGGATTGAAAGAATATAGAGTAGGGAATGCAATGGTTTCAAGTAAACATCCAAATTTCATAATTAATTTAGGAAACGCAAAATTTGATGATGTCATTTCCATAATTGAGCATGTAAAAAAAGTTATCTACGAAAAATTTAACACTAAGTTGGAAACAGAAATAATAATACTTAAAACAGATTAAGAAATAAAAGTTATTTACAAAAGTCTTTAAAAATAGCAAATAAAACTATTTTTTGATTTTTTAGAAAATATAATATAAAATTTAATAATTGAATATTATTAAAAAAGAGTGTATAATATATAACAAAATTCGGAGTGGAAAATGCAAAAATTTATAAGAACTGTATTTGTTCTGATGTTATTGTCAGGTCTGATTTACTTCGGTAAACAGTTTATAGAAACGGATTATTTTAAAATTAATGAAATAACAGTTCAGGGAAAAAACAATCTTTTAAAAGACGATATTATAAACAAAATAGAAAACTTAAAAGGTCAGAATATTGTATATATAAATACCGGGAAAATCGAAGATTTGCTGTCAAAAGACGCAAGAGTGGAAAAAGTCGTAATAAGAAAAGTTTATCCGAGCAGACTGATTGTGGAACTGGAAGAAAGGGTACCTTTTGTTTATGTGAAAAAGGGAAATGATATATTTCTTGCAGATAAAGACTTAAATCTGTTCGGGCATATTTCGGAAATGGAGTCAAAAAATATTCCTGTAGTGATATATACTGACGATGAATCATTAAAAGATATAAAAATTATTCTGTCTAAAATAAAAAATAAAGATTTATATGATATGATATCAGAAATAAGAAAAAGCGGCAAATCATATAAACTTATACTTAAAAATAGAATAGAAATTATAACGGACACTTTTGTAAGCTCGGAAAAATATGACAGCAGATATAAATTATACGAAGAAATAAAAAATGAAAATGAAACGAAAAACCATATAGATATAAGATATAAAGATGTTTACAGATATTAAATTTAAGATGTTAATGTAAAATAATTCAGGAGGATAACATGGGAGAAAGTTCAAACAATATAGCAAAACTGAAAGTTGTAGGAGTAGGTGGTGCAGGAGGGAATGCGATAAACGACATGATAGAAAGCAACATAACAGATGTAGAGTTTATTGCAGTAAATACTGATGCACAGGATTTAGCAAGATCATTAACGGAAACAAGAGTTCTCTTGGGAAAAGGTCTTGGAGCGGGAGCTGACCCTGAAAAGGCGAGAATAGCGGCAAAAGAATCTGAAGAAAAAATCAGGGATATGCTGGAAGATACCGATATGCTGTTTATAACTGCGGGAATGGGCGGTGGAACAGGTACCGGAGCTTCTCCTATTGTTGCAGAAATTGCCAAAAGTATGGGCATTTTGACAGTTGCTGTAGTAACAAAGCCTTTTGAATTTGAAGGGCCTTTAAAAAAGAAAAATGCTGAACTGGGGATAGAAAATTTAAAACAGAATGTAGACACATTAATAGCGATACCTAACGAAAAATTATTTGAACTGCCGAATGTGAGTATAACCCTGATGACAGCGTTTAAGGAAGCAAACAGCGTGTTAAGAGTGGGGATAAAAGGTATATCCGACCTTATTACAAAACAGGGATATGTAAACCTTGATTTTGCTGATGTAAAAACTACAATGAGCAACTCGGGAATTGCCATGCTCGGGTTCGGAGAAGCGAGTGGAGACGGAAAAGCTAAGACTGCGACTGAACAGGCATTAAACAGTCCATTACTTGAAAATTCGATAGAAGGTGCAAGAAAAGTACTTTTGAATATAACTGCGGGAGGAGATATAGGACTTCATGAAATAAGGGAAGTTTCTGAAACAGTTTCTCATAAAACAGGGAATGCAGGAGCCAGCCTTATATGGGGAGTTATTATTGATCCTGAACTTGAAGGGACAATTAGAGTATCGATAATTGCTACGGATTTTCAGGATAGATATAATAAATCCCTCGAAGGAACCGTGTTTGGAGGAATAGAAAATTTTGAAAACGACCCTGAAAAGGCTGACGGAGAAGACGGAAAACTTCTGAAAAGCGACTCTGAAAATCATCCTACTCAGTTTGTAGTGCCGTCATTTTTCTCAAAAGATGAATAAATGACTTGATTTTATGTTATTTTTTTGATAAAATAAATAGACCTGCTCTATTTTAAAAAATAGGGCTAAAAAGCCGAAGGAAAGGAGAAGAATAAATGAAAAATTACGAAATTATGTTTATACTTTCTACACAGTTAAGCGATGATGAAAAAAAAGCCGGTGTAACACTGGTTGAAGAAACATTGACTAAAGCCGGAGCTGTAGAATTAAAAACAGAAATCTGGGGAGACAGAAAACTTGCATATCCTATCAAGAAAAAAGAAAACGGATATTATGTTCTGACATTGTTCCAGATTGACGGAACAAGATTACCTGAAGTAGAAGCAAAATTAAACATCAGTGAATCAATATTGAAATATATGATAGTTAAAAATGACTAATCAAAATAACTAATTCATAATTTTAAAAACAGACGGGGGTTATAAAAATTTAATTTTATAATAAATTAAAAAATCGAGGGGGAAAAATATGAACCATATAACATTAATCGGAAGATTAACAAAAGACCCTGAATTGAAATATTCTCAATCAGGAAAAGCTTTCTGTAGATTCTCACTTGCTGTAGCAAAAGAATTTAACAGAAATGAAACGGATTTTTTTGACTGTGTTGCATGGAACAAGGCAGCTGAAATAATAGCCGAATACCTGAGAAAAGGTAAAAGAGCAGCAATACAGGGCAGACTGGAAACAGGAAGCTACGAAAAAGACGGAAAAAATATAAAAACGTATAGCATTGTAGTAGATAAGTTTGAATTTTTAGACCCTGCAGGAGGACAGGGACAACAGTCAGCGTCCTACTCTCAAAATCAGGTGTCTCAAAATAATGAGCCGTTTGCTGATAATGACAATGAAGAAATAATGGATGACGATGATTTTCCATTTTAGGAAAAATTAGGAGGTGAATATAGTATATGAAACCGGCTACTGAATTTAAAAGAAGAAAAAGAAGACCAAAAGTAAAATTTAAAGTAGAAGATATAAACTATAAAAATGTGGATTTATTAAAAAACTTTATGAATGATAAAGGAAAAATCTCTCCTGCAAGAGTTACAGGATTAGAGGCTAAAATCCAAAGAAAAATAGCAAAAGCTATTAAAAGATCAAGACAGATAGCTTTAATGCCTTATACAAGAATAGAAAAATAACCTGATAAAGAGGATTTCTTTAATATAAATCCTCTTTTTTTAATTATTTATAGATAATTTCTAAGTTAAATATCAGTAAAAATAATTTTTATTTTCCAAATTTTATAGTATAATTAATAATATAAAAAATGTTCTGAAACGAGGGGTAAAAATGATAAATAAAAAAAATTGGATAATAATACTTTTATTGACTTTACTTTTTATTTCGTGTCAAAATAAGAAAAAACTGGAAGAGGAAAAAAAGAGAAAAGACCATGAAAAGACGGTTCAATCAAAGATTTTTACTGATAAACCGGTAGAAAGGGTAATCGAAGAATTTGAAAATAATTCCCGAGAAAATAAAATCAGTATAAAAAAATTTGAGAAACTTACATTTGAAAATAAAAATTATTATCATTCCCAAATAAATATAAAGAAAAATTCTGCCTACACTGTAAATTATGACGGGATAGAAGTTACAAGTCTTATAGTAAAAGTAGGTACGGTAACGGGAACCGACTTGGGAACGATAGAGGACCTTGTTGCCAATCTTATAGAAGTTTCCGATGAAAATATAAATGATGAGGAAGCAAGAAAATTGTACGCAGAAGTGCTTGCGGGAATGAAAGAGGGAGCTTTGTCCAACGAAATGACTTATAAGAATGGTATAAAGTATGGGATAACTATAGATAAAAATACGGGAGAAATTATATTTATCGCCCAGCAGATATAAATATTTATAGCGGAAAAAACGTTTTTAGGTTATAATACTTAAAACAAAATATCAAGGAGGAAATCAAATTATGAATTTAGAAGGAATAATAGGGCTTTTAGGAAGTCAGAATTTGGAAAAATTGACTTCACAAATAGGAGGAACAGAAGGACAAGTGAAAAATGGACTGGAAGCTGCACTACCTGCAATGCTTGCCGCTCTGAATAAAAACACGGGGACTGAAAAAGGGGCAGAAGCATTGAATAATGCACTGGAAAAACATGACGGGTCAATACTGAATAATCTTTCAGGATATTTGAGCAATCCTGACTTAAAAGACGGAACAGGGATATTAAATCATCTGTTCGGAAATCAAACAACAAATGTTGCCAATGCGATATCGCAGTCAAGCGGACTGGATACAAACGGAAGTATGAAAATGTTGCAAATGCTTGCACCTATTGTCTTAGGAGCATTGGGACAGCAAAAAAAGGAAAACAATCTCGATGCGGGAGGACTTAATGCACTGACATCAATGCTGTCAGGAACATTAGGAGGAAATGAAAAAGCATCCGGAATAATGGGACTGGTTACAAATATGCTGGATGCAAATAAAGACGGAAATGTAGTGGACGACATAATGGGAATGGTAGGAAATTTTTTTGGAGGGAAGAAATAATATAATTAAAAAATGAGACTGTCTTAAAATAGAGAAATTTATGATAAAAAATAGTATTTATGAATTATTCAATAATTTTACTTATTTGAAAATTAATAATACTATTTTTCTTTTCTTGCGTTTACTTTAATTTTCTTATTTTTAAGGTAATCTCATTTTTTATTATTTAGATAATCAAATAGAAGTAAAATGAAATTAAAAATTGAAAAACTATATAAAAATATTATATAATAACTTTGCAAAGATAAAAACACAATGTATTTTATAATACAGTTCCGGTTGGTAGTCCGGACACAGTTAAAACTGTAAGTAACCTTCCTCCTTAGGTCGTCCGTTCTTTGCTTATCAAATTTTAAGGAGGAGCTGTTGCTATGAGCAAAATATCAGGAAAACTTACTATATTTTTTGAAAATCCTTTTTGGGTAGGTATATTTGAAAAAGTGATAGATAAAAGACTGACTGTCTGTAAAATTGTTTTTGGTTCTGAGCCGAAAGATTATGAGATTTATGATTTTGTTTTAAAGGAATATGACAATTTAAAATTTAGTGAGACTGTTCGGATCAAACAGAAGAAAAAGTCAGAAAATCCTAAAAGACTTCAAAGAGAAATACGCAGAAGTCTTAAAAACAGAGGAATAAGTACAAAATCTCAGGAGATATTAAAGTCGGAACATGAAAAAAATAAAATTGAAAGGAAAAAGAACAATAAAAAGCAGAAAGAAATAGAAGAAAAGCATAAGTTTCAGATAAAACAGCATAAGAAAAGAGAAAAATATAAAGGAAGATAAATAAAGAAAGGATAGTGCAATGGACAGACAGAAAAGCAAACAGACTGATAAAAATGCAAAATTCAGGCTTATGACAGCAATGTTTATATTCGGAACGATAGGGATTTTTGTAAGGAATATTCCGTTACCGTCAAGTGTTATCGCACTTGCGAGAGGTGTGATAGGGACATTGTTTCTAATAATTTTTACAAAAATAAGAAAGATAAAAATTTCGTATACGGAGATAAAGAATAATCTATCAATACTGTGCTTGTCAGGAATGTTGATCGGAATACACTGGATTTTTCTGTTTGAAGCGTACCGTAATACAACTGTTGCCGTTGCAACATTATGCTATTATTTGGCACCGGTTTTTGTAATAATCGCCTCTCCTTTTGTGCTGAAAGAAAAACTGACTTTTAAACAGATTGTATGTATAGGTGTTGCCCTTATTGGAATGATTTTTGTATCGGGAATATTTGAAAAAGGGGGAACGGAAAATCTACAGCTGAAAGGAATATTTTTTGGAATAGGGGCAGCGATAATTTATGCTGTTGTCATTATGCTGAATAAACATCTGAAAAAGATTTCCTCTTACACAATGACGATTATGCAGCTCGGAATTGCAGCGGCAGTTCTTGCACCTTATACTTTACTGACACAGAATACGGCCAGTCTGACTTTTAATTTTACAACGTTGATATTATTGGGAATTATAGGAATTATAAATACAGGAATAACTTATACTCTATATTTTTCAGCAATACAGGAATTAAAAGCTCATACAATAGCTATTTTCAGCTATATAGATCCTATTGTTGCCATTTTGCTGTCAACTTTGATTTTAAGAGAAAAACCCGATGTATTTACAGTTATTGGAGGAATAATGATTTTAGGTTCAACTCTGATAAGTGAACTGTCATCGTAAAAATAAACGACAAATTTATAACATAAAGAGAAAGAATAAAAAGAGAAAAAAATAAAATATATAGATATATTCTAAAGGAGAAATATCAATTTCAATAGAAAAATATAGGAGAAAAAATGAGTTTAGTGCAGTTTAACAAAGTATATAAGCAATTTGCAGGGGATTTTATATTAAAGGACATAAATTTTTCGATAGAAGAAAAGGATAAAATAGGGTTAGTCGGACTCAACGGTGTAGGAAAATCCACAATTATAAGAATGCTGTTAGGAGAGGAAAGAGTAGACGGAGCGGATAATAATCCCAATGAAGTTGGAGAAATAATCAAAAGTCCGTTAGTAAAAGTAGGATATTTGTCCCAAAATCACAAATTTTCAGATGAAAAAAATACCATATACGAAGAAATGATGTCGGTATTTTCCGAGGAAAGGGAAATATGGAGTAAACTTCAGAAAGTAAATATGCTATTAGGAACGGCGGAGGGAGAAGAACTGAAAAGCCTTATAAATCAGTCGGCAGAGCTGTCATCCCTTTATGAAGCAAAAAACGGTTATGAAATAGAATATAAAATAAAGCAGATACTTACGGGACTTGAGCTGACAGATGAATATCACAATCTTTATTTGAAAGATTTAAGCGGAGGAGAGAGGACAAGGGCATCATTGGCAAAATTGCTGTTAATAGAACCTGATTTACTTATCCTCGATGAGCCTACAAATCACTTGGATTTAGTGTCTATCGAATGGCTGGAAGATTATTTGAAAAGATACAATAAGACATTTCTGCTTGTTTCCCATGACAGGATATTCCTTGACAATGTCTGCAACAGGATATATGAGATAGAAAATAAGAAACTGTATAAATATGACGGAAATTTTTCTTCATTTATACTGCAAAAAGAAATGATTTTGAAAGGGGAAATAAAAAGATACGAAAAAGAGCAGGAAAAAATCAGGAAAATGGAAGAATATATTGAAAGGTTCCGTGCGGGAATAAAGGCAAGGCAGGCAAAAGGGCGTCAGAAAATACTGGACAGAATAGAAAGAACAGATGACCCTGTTTTCAATCCGCAGAGAATGAAGCTGAAATTTGAAACGGACGGAATAAGCGGAGATAATGTGCTGAAAGTAAAAAATATAGAAAAATCTTTTGGAAATAAAAAAGTTCTCAATAATATCAGTTTTAATTTATACAAAGGAGAAAGAGTAGGAATAATAGGAAAAAACGGTATCGGGAAATCCACTTTACTAAAAATAATAGTTGATAAACTAAAAAAAGATAGCGGAGAAGTGGACTTTGGTTCACGGGTAAAAATGGGATATTATGATCAAGATCATCAGGATTTGACTGATGAGAATACCATATTGCAGGAAATAAATGTTTCGCTCAATCTGACGGAAGAATATTTGAGAACTCTTGCGGGAGGATTTTTGTTTTCAGGAGATGATGTGCTGAAAAAAGTTAAAAAGCTGAGCGGAGGAGAAAAAGTAAGAGTTTCGTTTTTAAAACTTTATATGAAAAGGGCAAATTTTCTTATCCTTGATGAGCCGACAAATCATCTGGATATTTATTCCATAGAGGTGCTTGAAGACGCTCTGGAAAATTTTGACGGTACAATGCTTGTAGTTTCCCATAACAGACATTTTTTAGATAGTATATGTAATACGATATATTACCTTGATGAGAACGGACTTACAAAATTTAAAGGAAATTATGAAGATTATAAGGAGAGTCTAAAGAATATGAAGTCTTCCTCTCAAACTGCTGAAGAACTGGAAATAAAGGAAGAGCGTAAATTATCCTATCAGGAGCAGAAAGAACTTAATAAAAAAATTACTAAACTGAAAAGGGATATAGTAAGACTTGAAAATGAAATGGAAAAAATCACGCTCAAAAGGGAGGAGTTGAACAGAGAATACGAAATCGCAGGAAAGCAGAATGACGTCGGGAAATTAATGGAAATACAGGAACATCTGGATAAAATTGAGCTAGAAGAAATGGAAAAAATGGAAGAATGGGACAAAAAATCGGAGGAACTGAAAAATTATGGAGAATAATCAGGTAGAAAAACAAACTGAAAAAATTAGAAACTAATTTGAATTATGGTAGTAAGTATGATATGATACACTATTATAATAAAAAATAAATATAAATTTTAGAGAGGTGTTTAAAATGAAAAAAAGAAATTTGCTAAAAATGATGATTTTAGGAGCGGCTTTGGGAATGTCAGTCATTTCAAACGGTGCAGCTAAGAAAGGAAATCAGGACTGCTATATTCCCAAGGGAGAATTGACTTGTGCTACAGATTTGACAACTGAAGAGGGAATAAAAAAAGCTATAGCAACAGGAATACAAAAAAAACAACTTTATAAAGCTGCCGAGGAATATTTTAAGAAAGGGCGTTTTGGTAACAAATACGTAGGATTTATAGCTCTTCCAAAAGGGGACTGGCAATTGTTTAACGACCCTGACACTACTCTTACGGCTTTCCAGATTTCGAGAAATATGACTGATATTTTTACATTGGATGCATTGACAATAAGAGATAAGAAAGGAAGTTCGGATCAGAAAATAGCCGAACAGGTCATCGACGGATTGTATGAGGGCTACCTGAATGCAGGAAATCCCAAATCAAATTTAGTCAGAAAAAGTGTAAATGTAAATGGTTATAAGGGAGAACAGCTGACAGTCAAAAATCTTTCGGGCATATCATTAGTAACAAATGTAGTCGTTCTTGGAAATAAAATATATTTTGTTTCTGCTGAAGGGAAACCTGAAAATATAAAAGAAATGACAAATTGGATAATGAAATCATGGAACCCTGAGAGATAGTGAATAATTCAATAATAAATAAAATAAATAATTTATAAATATATTTGTATGTTATATATATATTTACGTGTATTTTGCCATAAAAAATTGTTTTATTAGAATATATCTATTATAAAATTTGATATATATTTTTCATTATAATGGGTTATTTTATCAGAGTAAGTTTATTATAAAATTCTTACTTTAATTTCTGATTTCGATAATATATATTATATATTATTAAATATAAAATTTATATAAAAAATATAGCAGTTTTTTTTGGAAAAAACTATTAAGCCCTTGACACAAGGGCTTAAATATTATACAATAGTCAAGTTATAACTCATAAACTAAATGCTGAAAAAGATATGTATTAAAGATACATATCTTTTAGAGTGAATTTAGAGTAAATCGTTATATCTGAATATAGATATACATTATGTCTGATAAAGAGACATAGATTGAAGAAATGAGCTTTTTAAAAGTTTTAGTTTATAAAAATAACACAGAAAAATATATAGAAGAATGTTGGAAGGAGGAAACATGCCTACTATTAATCAATTAGTAAGATTTGGTAGAAGCACATCTGAGAAAAAGAAAAAATCACCTGCATTAAAAGGAAACCCTCAAAAAAGAGGTGTGTGTGTCAGAGTATATACGACTACACCTAAAAAACCTAACTCAGCGTTAAGAAAAGTAGCAAGGGTTAAATTAGTAAACGGGATTGAAGTTACAGCTTATATTCCGGGAATTGGGCATAACTTGCAGGAACACAGTATCGTCCTTATAAGAGGAGGAAGAACAAAAGACTTGCCGGGGGTAAGATATAAAATAATCAGAGGTGCGTTGGATACTGCCGGAGTTGTAAACAGAAAACAAGGTAGATCAAGATACGGAACTAAGAAACCTGCAGCAGGAAGTTCAAACTAAAATTTTTAAAAAGTGAGGAGGACAAATAGTGTCAAGAAGAAGAAGAGCGGAAAAAAGAGACGTTTTACCTGATTCTCAATATAATGATAAAGTAGTAACTAAATTTATAAACGGACTAATGAAAGACGGAAAAAAATCATTAGCTGAAAAAATATTTTATACAGCATTAAAAGAAATAACTGAAGAAACTCAAGAAGAAGGAATTGAAATCTTCAGAAGAGCAATGGAAAATGTAAGACCTCAACTGGAAGTAAGATCAAGAAGAATCGGAGGGGCAACTTATCAGGTTCCGGTTGAAGTAAGAAAAGAAAGACAGCAGGCTTTAGCTATAAGATGGATAGTTAAATATACAAGAGAAAGAAAAGAATACGGAATGGTAAACAAACTGAAAAAAGAACTGATTGCGGCTGCAAACAATGAAGGCGGATCGGTTAAGAAAAAAGACGATACATATAAAATGGCGGAAGCTAACAGAGCGTTTGCGCATTACAAATGGTAATAAAAACTTATTTATCGAGAAAGTAAATCTGTTTTTAAATAATTTAAAATTGTTTTTATTTGTAAAAATGTCGTCATATTAATGAATTGATAAGGAGGAAATAACGGAATGGCAAGAAAAGTTGCTTTGAAAGATACCAGAAACATCGGTATCATGGCACATATAGACGCCGGAAAAACAACTACGACTGAAAGAATATTGTTTTATACAGGAGTAAACCATAAAATCGGAGAAGTTCACGAAGGAGCTGCTACGATGGATTATATGGAACAGGAGCAGGAAAGAGGAATTACAATCACATCTGCGGCAACAACTGCATTTTGGAACGGAAATAGAATAAATATTTTAGATACACCCGGGCACGTGGACTTTACAGTAGAAGTTGAAAGATCATTGAGAGTACTGGACGGAGCGATTGCGGTATTCTCGGCGGTTGACGGAGTTCAGCCTCAATCTGAAACTGTATGGAGACAGGCTGATAAATATAACGTACCGAGAATGGCGTTTTTAAATAAAATGGACAGAGTTGGAGCCGACTTTAATATGTGTGTCAGCGATATTAAAGAAAAATTAGGAGGAAACGGTGTACCTATCCAACTTCCTATAGGAGCAGAAGACGCTTTTGAAGGTGTTATAGATTTGATAACTATGAAAGAATATCTGTTCAAAGATGAAACAATGGGAGCGGATTACGATGTTGCAGATGTGAGGGCTGAATTGCTGGAAGAAGCTCAAGCTGCAAGAGAGCATATGCTGGAATCGGTAGTTGAAACTGATGACGCGTTAATGGAAAAATATTTCGGAGGAGAAGAAATTTCCGATGAAGAAATAAGAAAAGCTATCAGAACTGCTACAATAGGCGGAATAATAGTTCCTGTGCTGTGCGGAACGGCATTTAAAAACAAAGGGATACAGCCATTACTTGACGCAGTAGTGTTCTACATGCCTTCACCTGTGGATATAGGAGCTGTAAAAGGAGTGGATCCTAAAACTGAAGAGCCTATGGAAAGACAACCTTCTGATGAAGAACCTTTCTCGGCACTTGCATTTAAAATATTGACAGACCCGTTTGTAGGAAGACTTTCATTCTTTAGAGTTTATTCGGGAGTATTAAATAAAGGTTCTTATGTACTGAACTCTACAAAAGGTAAAAAAGAAAGAATGGGAAGATTGCTGCAAATGCACGCTAATAAAAGGGAAGAGCTTGATATAGTTTATTCGGGAGATATTGCGGCAGCAGTAGGATTGAAAGAAACTACTACAGGAGATACACTTTGTGATGAAAATAAACCTATCATACTTGAAAAAATGGAATTCCCTGATACAGTTATACAAATAGCTGTTGAGCCTAAAACAAAAGCCGATCAGGAAAAAATGGGTACAGCTCTTGCAAAACTGGCTGAAGAGGATCCTACATTCAAAGTTACTTCAAATCAGGAAACAGGACAAACTTTGATTTCGGGAATGGGAGAACTTCACCTTGAAATCATCGTGGACAGAATGAAAAGAGAGTTTAAAGTTGAAGCTAACGTAGGTAAACCGCAAGTTGCATATAGAGAAACAATTACAGGAAATTCCGATGTTGAAGAAAAATATGCAAAACAGTCAGGTGGTAGAGGACAATACGGACACGTTAAAATCAAAGTTGAAGCAAATCCTGATAAAGGCTATGAATTTATAAACCAAATTACAGGAGGGGCAATTCCGAGAGAATACATACCTGCTGTAGATAAAGGGATTCAGGAAGCGTTGGAAGCCGGAGTTGTTGCAGGATACCCTGTGCAGGATGTAAAAGTAACATTGTACGACGGTACTTACCATGAAGTCGATTCATCGGAAATGGCATTTAAAATAGCAGGGTCAATGGCTATCAAAAAAGCCATGAGAGCTGCAAATCCTGTATTGTTAGAGCCTATATTTAAAGTAGAAGTTACAACACCTGAAGAATATATGGGAGACGTTATCGGAGATTTGAACTCAAGAAGAGGTCAGGTTTCAGGGATGACTGACAGAAACAATGCAAAAATAATCAACGCTCAAGTACCTTTAGCACAAATGTTCGGTTATGCAACTGATTTGAGATCCAAAACTCAAGGAAGAGCGTCTTATTCAATGGAATTTGAAAAATATGTACAGGTTCCTAATAATATAGCTCAACAAGTTATAGCTGAAAGACAAGGTAAATAGCAAAAATTAAATAACAAAAATGAGTTAAAAACAAACTGATTTAAGATAATCGGCTAAAATTAACTCAAAATGATTTAAATGATTTAAAAGTATATAATCATTAAGTAAACTATGATTTGAATATAAAAAATAAAAAAACGGAGGAAAGAGATAATGGCAAAAGCTAAATTTGAGAGAAGTAAACCACACGTAAACATTGGAACGATAGGACACGTAGACCACGGTAAGACAACATTGACAGCAGCTATATCTAAAGTATTATCAGACAAAGGATTGGCTGAAAAAGTAGATTTTGAA
Organism: Pseudoleptotrichia sp.; assembly: GCF_057270515.1. Classification (NCBI taxonomy): domain Bacteria; kingdom Fusobacteriati; phylum Fusobacteriota; class Fusobacteriia; order Fusobacteriales; family Leptotrichiaceae; genus Pseudoleptotrichia; species Pseudoleptotrichia sp. The sequence continues at coordinate 23,781 of NZ_DBHIXS010000005.1, forward strand.
AACATCGACCAGGCACCTGAAGAAAGAGAAAGAGGAATTACAATCAACACTGCACACATTGAGTATCAGACAGACAAAAGACACTATGCACACGTTGACTGTCCAGGCCATGCCGACTATGTAAAAAATATGATTACAGGGGCAGCACAAATGGACGGAGCTATACTTGTAGTATCAGCAGCTGACGGGCCTATGCCGCAAACAAGAGAACACATCCTTCTTGCAAGACAGGTTGGAGTTCCTTACATAGTAGTATTCCTGAACAAAGTTGATATGGTAGATGACGAAGAATTATTGGAACTGGTAGAAATGGAAGTAAGAGAATTACTTACAGAATACTCATTCCCAGGAGACGAAATACCTATAATAAAAGGTTCAGCATTAGGAGCATTGAACGGAGAAGGACAATGGGAAGATAAAATAATGGAACTTATGGAAGCGGTAGACAGCTACATACCAACACCTGAAAGACCGATTGACCAAGCATTCCTTATGCCTATAGAAGATGTATTCACAATAACAGGAAGAGGAACAGTAGTAACAGGAAGAGTAGAAAGAGGAGTAGTAAACGTAGGAGAAGAAGTAGAGATAGTTGGAATCAAGCCTACAGCAAAAACGACAGTAACAGGAGTAGAGATGTTCAGAAAATTACTGGATTCAGGACAGGCAGGAGATAACATAGGAGCATTGTTAAGAGGAACAAAGAAAGAAGAAGTGGAAAGAGGACAAGTATTGGCGAAACCGGGTTCAGTAAGTCCACATACATCATTCAAATCGGAAGTATATGTACTTACGAAAGATGAAGGAGGAAGACACACACCATTCTTTACAGGATACAAGCCTCAGTTCTATTTCAGAACGACAGATATTACAGGGGAAGTAAACTTACCGGAGGGAGTAGAAATGGTAATGCCGGGAGATAACATAGAGATGTCGGTAGAACTGATACACCCGATAGCAATGGAAGAAGGATTAAGATTTGCGATAAGAGAAGGTGGAAGAACGGTAGCTTCAGGAGTTGTTGCGACTATCGTTAAATAATAAGTCAGAATAATTAGGAGGAAGAACTTTGGATAAATTAAGAATATATCTTCAATCTTACGATCATAAATTATTAGACCAATCTGCAAAAAAAATAGCTGAAGTAGTAAAGAAAAACGGTTCGGAATTGGCCGGACCTCTTCCTTTACCTACTAAAACTAAAAAATATACAGTTTTGAGATCGGTTCACGTAAATAAAGATTCGAGAGAACAGTTTGAAATGAGAATACACAGAAGATTTGTTGAGATTAAAAATTCAAGTCAACAAATAATAGCTGCATTAAGCTCATTGAACCTGCCGTCAGGCGTAGGAATAGAAATTAAGCAATTATAAGCTTAGTACAAGTTAGTATAATTTTATTAAATTATATTAACCAATATATTAAGGAGGCTAAAAATGATATTAGGAAAAAAAATCGGAATGACACAGATTTTTGAAGATGAAAAATTGATACCTGTTACAGTTATTGAAGCAGGACCAAATTTCATAGTTCAAAAAAAATCCGAGGAAAAAGACGGATACAATGCTATAACATTGGCATATGATGATAAAAAAGAAAAAAATACAATAAAACCTGAAATGGGAATATTTAAAAAAGCGGGAATTACTCCTAAAAAATTCCTGAAAGAATTCAAAGTTACTGAACTGGAATCTTATGAATTAGGTCAGGAATTTAAAGTAGATGTATTAGAAGGAATCGAATTTGTTGATATAGTAGGAACTTCAAAAGGTAAAGGAACTGCGGGAGTTATGAAAAGACATAATTTCGGTGGAAACAGAGCGTCTCACGGGGTTTCAAGAAACCACAGACTTGGAGGATCAAATGCCGGAGGAGCTGCATCAAACAGTAATGTTCCTAAAGGTAAAAAAATGGCAGGAAGACTTGGAAATGAACAGGTAACTGTACAAAATCTTAAAGTAGTTAAATTTGACGCTGAAAACAACCTGTTATTAGTAAAAGGTGCCGTTCCCGGTCCTAAAAACGGATATCTTGTTATCAAAAAATCGGTTAAGAAATACTAATAGAGGAAAAGAGAGGAGGATAAAATGCCAGTTTTAAATACATATAAATTAGACGGTTCAAAAGCAGGAACTGTCGAAGTAAAAGATGAAATATTCGGAATTGAGCCGAATAAAACAGTTATGCACGAAGTTTTAGTTGCAGAATTGGCAGGAGCAAGGGAAGGAAATGCTTCTACAAAAACAAGAGCTGAAGTGAGAGGTGGAGGAAGAAAACCTTTCAGACAAAAAGGAACAGGTAGAGCAAGACAAGGTTCTACAAGAGCTCCTCATATGGTAGGCGGTGGAGTTGTTCACGGTCCTAAACCAAGAGATTATACTAAAAAAGTAAATAAAAAAGTTAGAAAATTAGCTTTAAAATCAGCATTAGCTGTAAAAATAAATAACGGAGATTTAATCGTGTTGGATGACTTCACATTAGATGTACCTAAAACAAAAACTTTTGTTAATTTCGCAAAAGTATTAAATTTCGCAGGAGAAAAGCAATTATTTATTGCTGATTATAACGAAGATACATTTAACAGAGACGTAAATCTGGATTATTCAGTAAGAAATATAGAAAGAGTTATGTCGCTGGATTCAAGAAATCTAAGTATTTTCTGGTTAATTAAACAGGACAAAATAGTTGTTACTAAAGAAGCTCTTGCAACTATTGAGGAGGTGCTGGCATAATGCATATCACTGATATAATTAAAAAACCGGTTGTAAATACTGAAAAAGCAAGAATTCTTATGGAAAATAATGAATATGTTTTCATAGTGGATAAAAGAGCAAATAAATTACAGATAAGAGAAGCTGTAGAAAAATTATTCAATGTAAAAGTTGAAAGTGTGAACACATTGAACATCAAACCTAAAATGGAAAGATTTAGAATGTCAATGTATAAAACACCTGCTATAAAAAAAGCTGTCGTTAAATTGAAAGACGGAGAAAAAATAGCAGCTTACGAAGAAAATATATAGATTTTATATAGGAATTATATAAGAAAAATGATATAATATAAAAATGTTGTGAATTAATAATATTACAAAATACAAATATTGTGAAATATGAAAATGAAGTGGAGGTAAAAAAGTTATGCCAATTAAGAAATTAAAACCGATAACTAGTGGGACAAGGCATATGTCGATATTAGTTAATAAAGAATTAGATAAAGTAAGACCTGAAAAATCTTTGACAGAACCTCTTAACTCGTCTTACGGAATTGATAACTACGGACATAGAACAGGTAGAAACAGACATAAAGGACACAAAAGATTATATAGAATAATCGATTGGAAAAGAAACAAAATAGGAGTTCCTGCAAAAGTCGCTACTATCGAATATGATCCGAACAGAACGGCTAATATCGCATTATTACATTATGTTGATGGAGAAAAGAGATATATCCTTGCACCTAACGGACTGAAAAAAGGAGATATGATTTTAGCAGGGGAAACAGCTGAAATCAAACCTGGAAATGCACTAAAACTGAAAGATCTGCCTATAGGTACAGTTATACACAACGTGGAACTTATGCCCGGAAAAGGCGGACAGCTCGCAAGGTCAGCAGGAACGTCTGCAAGACTTGTAGCTAAAGAAGGAACATATTGCCACGTGGAACTGCCTTCAGGAGAACTAAGACTTATACATAAAGAATGTATGGCTACAATAGGAGCTGTAGGAAATTCCGAACACTCCCTTGTATCATTAGGAAAAGCCGGAAGAAACAGACATTTAGGTAGAAAACCTCATGTAAGAGGGTCAGTAATGAACCCTGTAGATCACCCACACGGAGGAGGAGAAGGAAGATCTCCAATAGGAAGAAAATCACCAGTTACTCCTTGGGGTAAACCTACTCTCGGTAAGAAAACAAGAGGTAAAAAACTTAGTGATAAATTCATTGTCAGAGGAAGAAAAAAATAGTCTGAAAATAGACAATAAATCCGAAAATATACATATAAATTATATTTTAGATATAAAAATACGTATAATACATATAAAATATAAAGGAATGTATAGAAAGACATATGAATTGCATAAATGTATAAATGTTGCTTGACACATCTTTAATAGAAATATTAAACGATGTGTACTGCAAACATAATTCAGTTAAAAGACATATTGATATAATGACAGAAAATAATGAAATAAGGAGGAAAGAATGGCTCGTTCATTAAAAAAAGGACCTTTTGTTGATGCATATTTATTAGAAAAAATAGAAGCATTAGGAGGTAAAAAACAAGTTATTAAAACATGGTCTAGAAGATCAACTATATTCCCTCAATTTATTGGACATACTTTTGCAGTATATAACGGGAAAAAACACATCCCTGTATATGTTACTGAAGAAATGGTAGGACATAAACTGGGAGAATTTGCACCTACAAGAACTTTCTATGGTCATGGAAAAGATGCTAAAAAAGATGCAAAAAGAAAATAATAAGACCGGATTAAATATACTATTTGAGATAAGAGTCGTGGAAACGGCATGAAAGCAAATGAAAGGAGGCCTTTAAATGGCAGTAGTAGCTAAATTGCGTTATCAAAGATTAAGCCCTCAAAAAGCGAGACTTGTGGCTGATATAGTTAGAGGAAAAAACGCTTTGCAGGCATTGAACGTATTGAGATTTACAAACAAAAAAGCGGCAAAATATATAGAAAAAACATTAAAATCAGCGATTGCAAATGCTGAGCATAATAATAACATGGACCCTGATAAATTATTCATATCAAAAATATTGATAGATAAAGGGCCGGTATTAAAAAGAATTAACCCGAGAGCAATGGGAAGAGCAGATGTTATAAGAAAGCCGACTGCACACATTACTGTGGAAGTTGACGAAAGAAGCGAATAAATATAAGGAGGTAAGTCTGTGGGACAAAAGGTAGACCCAAGAGGGATGAGAATCGGAATTATAAAAACATGGAATTCCAGATGGTTCGCCGAAGGGAAAGATTACTTAAATAATTTTCATGAAGATCTTAAAATAAAAAAATATATTAAGAAAAATTACTATCATGCTGGAATTTCTTCTATTCAAATAGAAAGAACATCACCGACTGATATTACAATCATAATAGAAACAGGTAAAGCAGGAATACTGATAGGTAGAAAAGGACAGGAAATAGAAGCTCTGAAAGTAAATATAGAAAAACTTACAGGAAAAAAAGTACAGGTAAAAGTACAGGAAATCAAAAATCCTAATAAAGATGCCCAATTAATTGCTGAAAGTATCGCAACAGCTATTGAAAAAAGGGTTGCTTACAAAAGAGCAGTTCAACAGGCTATTCAAAGAGCTGAAAAATCAGGAGTAAAAGGGATTAAAGTAATGGTATCGGGAAGATTGAACGGTGCCGAAATTGCGAGAAGTGAATGGACACTTTCAGGAAGAGTACCATTACATACTTTGAGAGCGGATGTTGACTATGCAACTGCGACTGCATTTACTACATACGGCGCATTAGGACTAAAAGTATGGGTATTTAATGGTGAGGTGCTTCCAAGTAAAAAGGAAGGAGGAAATAATTAATGTTAATACCTAAAAGAACAAAATATAGAAAACAGTTCAGAGGAAAAATAGGCGGAACTGCTAACAAAGGAAATAAAGTTGATTTTGGAGAATTCGGACTTGCAGCTAAAGAATTCGGATGGATAACATCAAGACAAATTGAAGCGTGCAGGGTAACAATAAACAGAACATTCAAAAGGGAAGGAAAAATCTGGATTAGAATATTCCCTGATAAACCTTATACAAAAAGACCTGAAGGAACAAGAATGGGTAAAGGTAAAGGTAATACTGAAGGTTGGGTAGCTGTAGTGAAAAAAGGAAAAATAATGTTTGAAGTTGGCGGAGTATCCGAAGAGAAAGCTAAAGAAGCATTAAGAAAAGCCGGACATAAACTACCTATAAAAGTTAAGTTCGTAAGAAAAGAAGAAGCGGGTGGTGATAAGTAATGACAGCAAATGAAATAAGAGAATTATCATTGGATGAATTGGATACACAAGTGAAAGAACTGAAGCAGGAATTATTTAATTTAAAATTTCAGAAAACTCTTGGACAATTACACAACACTACTAAGATAAAACAGGTTAAGAGAGACATTGCGAGAATGAAAACAATAATAACTGAGAAAAAGACTGTGAAATAGGAGGGTTCGTCAGTGGAAAATAAAAGAAACGAAAGAAAAGTAAGAGAAGGAATAGTTGTTTCCGATAAAATGGATAAAACTGTAGTTGTCCTTGAAGAAACAATGAAACTGCATAAACTTTATAAAAAAAGAGTAAAAACTTCCAAAAAATATAAAGCACACGATGAAAACAACGAATGCGGTATCGGCGATAAAGTTCAGATTATGGAAACAAGACCGCTAAGTAAAGATAAAAGATGGAGAGTCGTTACTATTTTAGAAAAAGCGAAATAGTATAGTAAATTTGAGAGGAGGAAATTTTAAATGGTTCAACAGCAAACTATGCTTAACGTTGCTGATAATACCGGAGCAAAGAAAATAATGGTAATCAGAGTGTTGGGCGGTTCAAGAAGAAGATTTGGAAAAATCGGAGACATCGTTGTAGCAACTGTAAAAGAAGCTATACCTAATGGGAACGTTAAAAAAGGTGATGTAATAAAAGCCGTAATAGTAAGAACAAGAAAAGAATTGAAAAGACCGGACGGCTCATATATAAAATTTGATGATAATGCAGCAGTTATAATAAACTCAAACTTGGAAATAAGAGGTACCAGAATTTTTGGACCTGTAGCGAGAGAATTAAGAGCGAAAAACTTTATGAAAATAGTATCTCTTGCACCGGAAGTATTATAGGAAGGAGGGTTTGCGAAAAATGGCTAAACCAAGAATAAAATCAATACCTAATAAATTGCATGTCAGAACCGGAGATACGGTTGTAGTGATAAGTGGAAGATCAAAAGATTTGCCGAGAAATGACAAAGCAGGTCAGGGACAGACAGGGGATAAAGGAAAAGTCGGAAAAGTCTTAAAAGTATTCCCAAGAACAGGTAAAATCATTGTAGAAGGTGTAAATATCCAAAAAAGACATATTAAACCTAATGCACAGAACCCACAAGGCGAAGTTGTAGAAAAAGAAATGCCGATTTTTTCATCAAAAGTTATGCTTTGGGATGAAAAAGCAAAAAGAGGTACAAGAGTGAGATATGAAATAAAAGATAATAAAAAAGTAAGAATATCGGTAGTTTCCGGTAATGAAATATAGGATTAGAGAGGAGGAGACCTTAATTGGCTGAAAAATATATTCCAAGATTACAAAAAGGATATAAAGAAGAAATGATACCCGCACTTATGAAAGAATTGGACATAAAAAACGTAATGCAGGTACCTAAAATTGAAAAAATAATAGTAAATATGGGAGTTGGAGAAGCTACAAGCAATCCTAAATTAATAGAAACTGCATTGAAAGAACTGGCACAGATAACAGGACAACAGCCTGTTCCAAGAGCTGCGAGAAAATCTGAAGCGGGATTTAAATTAAGAGAAGGACAAAAAATCGGAGTAAAAGTTACTTTAAGAAAAGAAAAAATGTATGAATTCCTTGACAGACTGATAAGCATTACATTACCAAGGGTAAGAGACTTTGAAGGAGTATCTCCTAAAGGGTTTGACGGTAGAGGTAACTACACATTAGGAATTAAGGAACAGATTGTCTTCCCTGAAATCGAAATCGATAAAGTCGATAAAGTATTAGGAATGGGAGTTACAATAGTGACAACTGCAAAAAATGACGAAGAGGGAAGAGCATTATTGAGAGCATTCGGAATGCCGTTTGCAAAATAGTTTTATTCTGAAGGAGGTGTAACTTAATAAATGGCTAAGAGAGCAATGGTTGAAAGAAATTTAAAAAGAGAAAAAATAGTTGATAAATATGCAGCAAAAAGAGCTGAACTGAAAATAAGAGCTAAAAAAGGTGATAGGGAAGCTATAGCTGAACTGGCAGCATTACCAAGAAATGCGTCGCCTACGAGATTGAGAAACAGATGTCAGATAAATGGAAGACCGAGAGGATATATGAGAGAATTCGGTATTTCAAGAGTAATGTTCAGACAGTTGGCGGGAGAAGGAGCTATCCCGGGAGTAAAAAAATCAAGCTGGTAATTTTGAGAGGAGGACAAATAAATGCATTTAACAGATCCTATTGCTGATATGCTTACGAGAATAAGAAACGGAAATATCGCAAAACATTCAGAAGTGAAAATACCGTTTTCAAAAATAAAAGAAAGCATGGCAAGCATACTAAAAAATGAAGGATATATAGCTAATTACGAGATAAAAGAAGAAGGAACTAAAAAAGATATAGCAGTAACTTTAAAATATATGGATGGAGAAACTGTAATCAAAGGTTTGAAAAGAATATCCAAACCCGGAAGAAGAGTATACACATCTGTTGAAAATTTGCCTAAAGTTTTGGGTGGATTGGGAATTGCCATTGTCTCAACACCTAAAGGTGTTATTACGGACAAGGAATGCAGAAAGCATAATGTAGGTGGAGAAGTTCTCTGCTACGTGTGGTAATTTACGCATTTTATAATATAGGAGGATAGTCATGTCGAGAATAGGTAGAAAACCTATAACTATACCGGCAGGTGTAGAAATAAAACAAAATGGGAACAAATACACTGTAAAAGGTCCTAAAGGGCAGCTTGAGAGAGAGCTTAGCAGTGAAATAAAAGTAAATATAAAAGACGGAGAAATAACATTTGAAAGACCTAATGACTTACCGCATATAAGAGCTTTGCACGGAACAACAAGAGCAAATCTGAATAATATGGTAACGGGAGTCAGCGAAGGATTTGCAATCAGACTGGAACTGGTCGGAGTAGGATACAGAGTACAGGCTAACGGTAAAGGGCTTACTTTAGCATTGGGATATTCTCATCCTGTTGAAATTGAAGCAGTTGATGGAATAACTTTCAAAGTCGAAGGAAATACAAAAATAACTGTTGAAGGAATTGACAAACAATTAGTTGGACAGATTGCTGCAAATATCAGAGCAAAAAGACCTCCTGAACCTTACAAAGGAAAAGGAGTTAAATATGCCGATGAAGTAATCAGAAGAAAAGAAGGTAAGAAAGGATAGGAGGTAGATTTTAGTGATTAAAAAACTTGATAGAAATAAATTAAGACAGAAAAAACATAAAAGTATTAGAAGTAAAATCGTTGGAACTGCTGAAAGACCTAGACTTTCTGTGTATAGAAGCTTGAAAAATATATTTGTTCAGATAATTGATGATAATGCAGGAAAAACATTGGTTTCAGCATCAACTATTGAAAAAGGTTCTAAAACAGAAAACGGTTCAAATATTGAAGCAGCTAAAAAAGTCGGCGAAGCAATAGCAAAAAAAGCATTGGATAAAGGTATAGATACTGTAGTATTCGACAGAAGCGGATATGTTTACACAGGAAGAGTAAAAGCACTTGCAGATGCTGCAAGAGAAGCAGGATTAAAATTCTAAGGATAAGGAGGATTTATTTTGGCCAGAGATAATAGAGATAGAGAAGCAAAAGCAAACGAATATAAAGAAAGTCTTTTAAGAATAAGCAGAGTTTCCAAAACTGTTAAAGGAGGAAGAAGAATATCTTTCTCAGTATTGGCAGCAGTAGGAGATGAAAAAGGTAAAGTCGGGATAGGATTGGGAAAAGCTAACGGTGTACCTGACGCAATAAAAAAAGCCATAGCTAATGCTAAGAAAAATATGATAACAGTATCTTTGAAAGGTGGGACACTGCCTCATGAACAGCTGGGTAAATACAATGCGACTAGCGTATTGCTGAAACCCGCTTCAAAAGGTACGGGAGTTATCGCCGGTTCTGCAACAAGGGAACTTCTGGAATTAGCAGGAGTTACTGATGTGCTTACAAAAATAAGAGGCTCAAAAAATAAAGATAACGTTGCAAGAGCAACTTTGGACGGATTAAGACAATTAAGATCGGTTGAACAAGTGGCAAGACTTAGAGGAAAATCGGTTGAAGAAATTTTAGGATAATAGGTTAGGAGGTAAAATTAATGTCTAAAGTAAAAGTAACACTTATTAAAGGAATTAATGGAAGAAAGCCTAATCATATTGATACTGTTAAATCACTTGGATTGAGAAAGATAAGCCAAAGTGTTGTTCATAATAAAACAGCAGATATAGAAGGAAAAATAAAATTAGTTTCTTATTTACTTAAAGTAGAGGAGGTTTAGAATAGATGAATCTTAATGAATTAAGACCTGCCGAAGGCTCCAAAAGAGCGAGAAGAAGAGTAGGAAGAGGTCATGGAACCGGTTGGGGAAAAACAGCGGGAAAAGGACATAACGGGCAGAAACAGAGATCCGGTACTTATGTATCACCTGTATTTGAAGGTGGACAAATGCCTATTATCAGAAGAATTCCTAAAAGAGGATTCTCAAATTCGGCATTCAAAAAAGATACAATAGTGATATCATTATCAGATATTGCTGAAAAATTTGATAATGGAGATGTAGTAAGTCTAGAAACATTAGTAGAAAACGGAATAATCAAAAATTCGGCTTTCATTACTAAATATTCTGATGCTGCATTGAGAGCATTAAAAGGAAAAAAAGCTGTAAAAGAATACTTGAATGAAAATGTGGAATCTTATGTAAAAGAAAAAGATTTTACAAGTCTTTTAAAAATAATAGGAAATGCTGAAGTTAATAAAAAATTGACTGTAAAAGCACATAAAATTTCTACTGCGGCAAAAGAATCTATAGAAAAAGCCGGTGGAAGTGTAGAAATACTGGAAGTAAAATCATATTCTGCAAAAGCCGGAAATAACAAAAAAGAAGATGAGAATAAGTAAGATTTGTATCTTGCTTTTTCTTCATATATGAGGAGTGGTAGAATTGACTTTAACTGAAGCAATAGTAAATAGAATACAGTCTATCTTTAAGATACCTGAATTAAAGAAAAGAGTAGCTTTTACTTTAGTAATGTTTGCGGTGGCAAGAATAGGTATTCATATTGCTGTTCCCGGACTTAATATGGCATTGTTTAAAAATTTTCAAAATAATGCCATTGCAGGATTTTTAAATCTGTTTTCAGGAGGAGCAGTCCAGAGAGCCTCTATCTTTTCTTTAGGGATTATTCCCTACATTAATGCGTCAATCGTATTTCAGCTGCTGGGAGTTATATTCCCGAAAATAGATGAAATGCAAAAAGAGGGCGGAAAAGAAAGAGACAGAATTACCCAGTGGACGAGATACGTAACAATAGTTCTTGCACTGATACAGTCATTTGGAATTACTATAACACTTATGAACCAGCAAGGACTTGTTCTTGAGCCCGGGCCAAAGTTTATAATAAGTACAGTAGTCCTGATGACAGGCGGGACTGCATTTCTGATGTGGATTTCGGAAAGAATTTCCATAAGAGGAATTGGAAACGGCTCTTCAATGCTGATATTCCTTGGGATAGTCGCAAACCTGCCTCAGGTTATCCAGCAAATGGTGGAAAGCCTGAAAGGAGGAATAGGATATATACTTATCGGATTATCTGTGTTACTCTTTGTGGTGATTATCGCTTTCATGGTAATTGTACAGCTTGCTGAAAGAAGAATTCCTATCCAGTATGCAGGAAAAGGAAGTTTAGGTTTCGGAGGAGGACAAAGTGCTGTCGGAAGAAGAACTTATTTACCTCTGAAAATAAACACTGCGGGAGTTATGCCTATAATCTTTGCATCAGTATTGATGGCCGCACCGCCGTTTATAGTGCAGCTGCTCAAAGCTAATGCATGGTGGCAAAACCAGTTTTCACAAACAGGAGTTTTATACTTACTTTTATTTGCATTTTTAATTATAGTATTTTCATTCTTTTATACATTGACAATAGCTTTTGACCCTGATAAAGTAGCAGAAGATTTGAAACAGAGCGGTGGGACTATACCTACAGTAAGGGCAGGAAAAGAGACTGCTGAATATCTGGAAAGAGTTGCTACAAGAGTAACTTTTGGAAGTGCGATATTCCTTGCATTATTGGGGATATTTCCTAATATATGGTTCGGATATGTACTGCACATACCGGTATTACTCGGAGGAACAAGTTTACTGATCTTGGTCGGAGTGGCAGTTGAACTGATACAGCAGATTGACTCATACTTAGCTGTCAAAAAGATGAAAGGATTTATAAGTACGAGCAAAAAAACTAACAGATAAATAGGGAAAAATAGAACAGCTTTGTGTATTGAAAAATTATTTAAGTTGTGATATAATAAATGTAAGATATATTTTGCAATGATTAGGTATAGATATGTCATAAAAAAAAGCAAAGGGAGAATTAATCTCCCTTTTATTTTTCATTAAAAAATGCTATAATTATAATGCTTTTTTTATTATCTCCGAAAGGAGGTGAAATAATGACATATAATATAGCAAAGATATTAGTATATTTTTGCTTATATCTAATCATTGCGAAAAATCTTTTTTAGATTTTTTAGGACTGTTTCGGCAGTCCTTTTTATATTTGATTTATATGTAAAAATTAAAATAAAAATCCGAAAAAATTTTTTTTGAAATAATAAGATCAAACATTTGATTTTACTGATTTTAAAGCGTTTTTAGCTAAATTTGTTTTGAAAAAAAATAAATGTTATAATAAAATAAAAATAACTTAATCAAAATATATTGGAGTATATAATGAATATTTTTAAAATATTAAAAAAAGAAGCGAAACCTTTCTTTCATAAATTAAAAAAAAATAATTTTATAACTAAACTCATAATAATGTTTTTCATTTTTTTCGTAATAACATTCTGTTTGGGCAGAATAACCTATAACGTAACTGACAGCCTGACAAAAGGTCTGTATCTGAAAAAAATTTTTCCTGACTATAGAAAAGGACATTTAGTACTTTTTATAATGGATAAAAAATATTCAAAATATATAGAAGATTTTCCAAATAAAGATAAGATGAAAAATATATATCTTATGAAAAGAATTGTCGGAGTTGAGGGAGATATTATTGAAACAAAAAAAGACGGTACGTTATTTATAAACGGAGAAAAAAAAGGGAAAATATTTAAAATAAAGGGAATTACTGAAAATATCGAAGATACAAAATACATACTTAAAAAAGATGAATATTATCTAATGGGAGATACCGAAACATCTTTTGATTCACGTTATTTAGGAATTTTGAGGAAAGAGGATTTTAAATATGAAATGAAACTTTTAATAAAAGAAGAAACTATTGAAAAAATTCTGAATAAGATAAATTTTGGAAAGAAAAGGATGAAAAATGAAAGAATATGATAAACTTTTTAGTAACAGAGTTTTCACTAATGATGAGATAAAAAAATTACAGGAAGAAAAAACTGAAAGCGGGAATAGTAAACAGTATTCTGCAAGTAAGGGGATTTACAACATTGAAAAGGAAAGAGAAAATATAAAGATAAAAGAAAATGATTACGAGAATATAAAAGAAAAACTCAACGACATATTTAAAAAATATTATGAAAGACTTGCAAAAATGAAAATTTCCACTCTTGAGGAATTTTACGATATGATTATGGTATCATTTGTCTTTTATGAGCAATTTGAAAGAATAAGTTTGAGTAAGAATGACGGAGTAAATAGTAAACTTGGCGAGTTTAAAAACAGTATCAGGGAATACAACAGGCTGAAAGCCGAAAGGAGCAAATACAGCAGATATAATAAAAAATATATCACGGACGAAGAGATAAAGCGGAACAGGCTGGAAATAAAAAGGATAGACATTCGAATAGATGAAGCAAAAAAAGAAATAACAAAGTTTACAAACCTGTTCTTAAGCGAGCTTGGAAAGGATTATGAAAATTTCAGAAACTTTATAGAAAGTGGAGAAAATATAAGAACTCTCGCACAGCTCACTACACTGAATAAATCATTTGAAGAATTGGAAGAAATAAATATATTTGAAAATTATACAGAAATACGGAATAAACTTGAAAATTATATCGAAGATATGAAAGATATGGGTTTTGTAATAGATGAAAAAGACAGTGCGGGGAAAAACATTGAAAATATTATAAGCACTCTGGACAAGGAAAACGACATAATAAATGTACTTATACACTTTCCGTATGCAAATATTCTTATGAGAAATAATATTATGAAATTTCCTCTCATTTCGGAAGAATATAAGGAAAATTCGAGTATAATCGAAGAAATGAAAGCCTTGAAACTGGATGTTCTGAATTATTACAGAGACAGTCTGACTTACCGTAACAATATAAAAATTGATGATGAAATAATCGAAAGCCACAGTGATACGTTGTTTTACGACCTTCTGTATTTACAATATAACAGGGGAAGTCTTTCAGAAGAAAATACTGACAGAAAAAATTATAAGACATTTGATAATCTTGACAGCTCTAAAGGGAATTATGAAATAAATTCGGGAAATAAAATAGATTTTAAAGATGAGAATGATTACGGGAAAGAAACGGAGATGAAAAAAGAAGAAGATTTGAAAGATAGCAGCATATCAGAAAAATCCGAACATTTCATACAGCGAAAAATCGGAAAATCAAAAATCCGAATTGATAAGGATAATATAACGATAAACTGTAATCTTGATGACTTTATTCAGATTTCAAATGCCCTTGAAATGATAGAAAAACTCAAAGGGGAGGACGTACAAAAAAATATTCTGGCATTTCTTGATAAAGATGATAAATATTATGAAAATAAGAAATTTAGACCGAAAAGTAAATTTATGTCAGAAAGAGTGAATATATTAAAAAGAATAGAAACAGTAACAGAAATCGAGGAAAGACTTATGAAAAAGGGTATGAAGCTGATTTCATCGGAAAGACGACTTATTTTCAGTTTGCTGGAAAAAACTGAAAAAGAGTCGAAAACATTTAAATCAGCTATGCTGAAAATGTTTGAAAATCCTCTATTTACTGCAAAAATAATAAAAGCTGAAAATACAACGGAAAATCAGGGATACAAAGAGCTTTGCTGGGAAATGTCGTATATCGAAAAAATGAATTATGATATAAGAAAATTCCGTATAAACGGACTTTCGGATAAAAAAGGCAGCTTGAGACAGCTGGATAATCTGTATAATTTTGACTTTGAAACTCTCGAAACGGGAAAAATAAATCCCGAAATAATAGAAAAACTCAAAGAATATCAGGAAAATTACAGAAAAATAGTCGGCGGTGAAGATTATGAAACCTTATAAACTAAGTTTCAAAAATATAAAGGAGCTTAATAATATAAGTCTGCATTTCAGTAATGTCAAAAACATACTTAATAGCGAAATCGAAACTGATGTAGCAGGGAGAACGGTTATAAATTCTCATCCCGATTTGACTTATGAAATAAATGATATGGACAGACAGAATGAAATAAACAATTTTCTTTCAAAACAGATAGTAAAAATTCAGAAAAGAAAAAAAGCGATCTTTGAAACTTTTATAAAAGATAAGGACAGTCTCCTTGAAAACAGAAATGATAATAAGGAAGCCGATTATCTGATAAGTGTACTGGATTTTTGCAATTTTTTCGGAAAAGAAAATATTGTAATCGAAACAAATGACAGAAATTATGAAGATTATTACAGTAAAATTTCGGAAGAAATAGCCGATAAACTGCATACAATTTATGAAAAAAGACTAAGAGAATATGAACTGAAAAAATATGAAAATGTAGATGATATTACCGGCAGTGATATGGATAATGACCCGGATGATGATACAGACAACAATAAGAATAGTAACATAGAAAATGAAAATAATAATGACAGCAATGAGAATATGGATAATGAAGATAATGAATATAATAAAAATTATGGTAATGAGAGTAAATATAACAATAACGACGATAAAAAGAAGAATAAAGGACAACATGGAATTTTATCAAGAATAGAAAATCAGAAAAGGGAAATCAATCAGTCGTATATTTATATGAAAATCTTTAATTTTATCAAAAATAATTTTGAATATTCGGAACCATATGTTGACGGATATGGAAAAAATGAAATAAAGTATAAAAAAGAAAAATTTCTCGCCGAAATACCTGTAATAGAAAGTCTAAATCTGGATTTTTCGGAAAATACCGACGATTTTGATGATAGTAGACAGCTTACATTAATTGCAAAAAATGTAGCAAAAGCAAGGCTTATATTCGACAGGGAAAAGAAAAAAATATTAATCCCGAAAACATTTTTGGAAAATCAGGAGATAGTCTATAAAGTAACGGGAAATATGGCTAAATCTGAAATGTCGGATTTAAAAACCTCGGAAAGAGAAAATTCGACGGAAAAGTTTGTAATAAATGAACTTTCCAAAAAAGAAATGCTGAAAAGACTGGCATTTGAAAAATTTGAAGAAATAATGAAAAAAAATATGGTCAGAATAAAATCGGAAGAACTGTTTTCAGGAAAACAATTTTCAGAAAATCAGTCTTTAAAAGAGAAATTTTCGGGAAAAAATCAGGAAAAACAGACAATAGAAAAACAGTCTGATGAATATTATGAAACAGATATCAGGCTGTATAATATCAATACAGCTAAAATAAGTCTTTGGAATGTAGTAAAAAGCGTTGTATTCAAAGAGCTGATAGATGAACTTAGACCGTATATTGTCGGAATTCGGGATGAGAAAGGAGAGATAAAGAAAGAGAGCATAAAGCTGAATGATATGAAAAAAATCTCTGAAATAGCGGATTATAAGAAAGAGCAAATTGAACTTTTATTTAAAAATAAAGAAAAAAGTATTTTTAGAGAAATAGAGAAAAAATATTCAAAACTCGAAAGGCAGTACACAGAACAAACTGAAAATGAGGAAATAAGGCAGAAAATAAGAGACGATATAAAGTCGGATATGGAAAAGGAAAAAAGAAACTATCTGGAGTTTATGAAAAAAGCTAAAGACGGAATGGACAGTAACCTCGCTGAATTTAAAAGGAAAAATAAGGATTTTTCTTTTAATTTCAAAGTAAAAAATATAAGAAAAAAGAAAGAAAAAAACTTTGAAAAAAGAGAGAAAATTATTGCAATATTCCTTGAAGATGTATATAATATCTTAAACAGATATAAGAAAACTTATATAAAAAACGAGGAAATAAATAACGGACGGACTGCTGATAACCGGTCGGAGAAAGCTGAAAAAAAGCAGGATTTAATGACTATAGACACCGATTTTCTGTTTATAAAAGTATTTACGAAACTTTCGCAAAAATTTACTTTCATAATCCCTTTTCTTAGAAAATATGGAGATAAAATAAGTGATAAATCTGTTACAATGGCTTTTTTCAACGATATAAGCAATGTGAATGTTTTTCTGGAAAATATCGTCTATAATGCGACCGATATACACATTATAAAGGATAAATACAAAATTTTCAGAAAAAGCGATGTAAAAAAAGAGATGATATTTCTGAACAGCAGCGGAAAAGCTGCAAAAATGAAAGTAACATATTCGGAATATCTTGACTATAAATACAGTAAAAAATACAGACTGAATAAGAAAAATCCTTTTGAAATAAATCGGAAAAATGCTTCCGATTATGGAAATATGCTTCCAAATGCGTATAAATATCACAGGATACTGGGAGAAAATATAAAATATTTATTTATTAATATAAATTCTGAGAAAGAGTTGAAAATAAGCAGTAAGTTGTTTGAGAACTATACAGAATTTATAAATACTATGATCATACTAGACGGAGTGATAAACTCGGGAAATAAAATACTGCACGAGGAACACGGGGAAAAAGATAAGGAAATAATACTTAAAAACTTTATGCCTGACGACAGTATCTTTGATATTTACGTAAATGATGACTATATCGGAACAACTCATTATAACATTGATATAAATAGTGAAACTCTCAGAAACGAAACAATCGAACAGAGATTGAGAAAAATGCTTTCGGGAATGTAGGGGAAAATTGAAGAAATTAAAGGAAAAGAAAGGAAAGAATAATGGTAGATGATTTAATACAAATCTTAATTTTGCTTGGAATTATTATTTTTGTTAAAAAATTTGGTTTTACGGTCATTGGATTAAGAAAACTTATAAAAGGTTATATAGATGTAACTGAAAATCCTAATAGAAAAATTGTGCTTACAGTAAAAAGAAAAATTTTTGGAATATTTGACAAAAATAAGACTTATGAGTTAAAATATATAAAAGTGAAAAATAATATTAAAGAAGTGAAAGAATATTTTGATATTGTTCTGAAAGATAAGGAATATATTTTAAGAGAAGTAGAATCGAATAAATTTTTTGATTTTAAAAAAAAGGCAGTGATTTATTTGAGAGATACGCTTCCTGTATTTGATAGGCTATCTACCAGATTTCTCCCTGAAACAGAACTAAAAAGTATAATAAGAGAAATGGTGGAGCTGAATATTGTAGAAATTGAAAAAGAAGATTTTAAAACACTTACTGAAAAAATGTCTTATGCTAATCTCATTAGAAAATTGAATAAATCAAAGGAGAAAAAATGAAAAGAAATAAATTTATAGATTTTATAATATCTATGGAAGAAGAAGATGTGCCTTTAGGTAAATATTATGTAAAGAAAAAATTTGTATTAATTGGGGTATTAGCAATAATAGTGTATCTTTCAATTACATTATATAATGCAAATTCTCCTAAAATTATGGATATGGGAGGAGGAAAAAATACAGGACAGCAGAATGATTTATCTGATGAAACAAGTAAACGAATTGAAAAAGAAATGGAACCTTTTACTGAAGAAAATGAAGAAATCAAGACTTATGAACAGAATATGAATGAGATACTTTCAATGTCTGATGATGAAATAAGAGAATTATTGAGAAGTCAAAATATGTATCTTTCAGATGAAGATATAGCAAAATTTAGAGAAGATGTAAGAAAAAATATGCCGAAAACACAGGAAGAAGCAATGAAGAATGCAGAAGAATTTAAAAATTTTGAAGAAACGACAATGAAACAGGTATATGAAGAAGCAAAGAAAATGGCAGAGGAAGAAACTAAAAAGAAAGGGGAGTGATAGTTTTGAAAAAGATTTTAGCTGTTCTGATTTTTGCTATAGGCATAATCGTTTTTGGTGAGTGTGAAGATGATCTGGATTCAGCAAGGGTACAACTTTTGACGAGACTGAATTACGGAGTACGTAGCGGGAATGAAACAATGTCGGCATATAACAATATGGTAAATAATTTCAATCTTGCAAGATATAAAACTAAAAGTCCGGGCTGTATATTTAACTATATTAGTCATAAAATGCTGATAAATAAAATAGATGACATGCAGAAAACGTTGGAAAATCAGATAAACAACAACTTTAACGGAACAAGGCAGATACCGTATAATCAGAATGCACCATATAACGGATATGATGTGGATTATGAAGTAAAACATCCAAATACGGAGGACTCTACAGGAAATACATATACTACAGAAAAAAGAAATACGAATACTGCATTTAACGGTACTGACCACGCGGGACTTGTAAAATATATGTACGGTATTGCAGGTATGAATACATCGGCATTTAATCAGCTGGAACTGGAAGACTTTGCAGGAATGACCAAATACCAGCTCAGACCCGGCGTACCACTCAGACCCGGAGATGTAATCGTTATGAACTATAATAATGATGAAACTATAGACACAATGGGATTAGTCTATAAAGATAGAAATGGTCAACTAAAAATGCTGGAAATGGGCGGAAATATGAATCAAGCCGGTTCAAGTGTGAAATCATCCATACCTATGACCGACGCAAAGAATACTGCGTATGTAGTGCCGTTTGAAACTATTATGAGTAAGGCGTATTCTGTAGATGATGAAACAGATATAGGGGAACTGTATGACATAAGAGATAATGTATACAGCAGAGGAAAAGTTTTAAGTCTTCCTGCGAGCAATCCAAATATTACTACTTACAGCAAACCGAGAAATCAGACGTATCTTGCGAATAACGGGTTTACAGCTGCAACAACTACAACAGAAGCTATAAAAAACGTTAACCCTAAAGCGGTACTTGACCAAGTATCAGGAGTAACAAAAGACTTTTCAGCTTCAGCAAACAAAGCATATACGGGTATATCAAGACTGCTTTTGTCCATTATGGTGTTTCTGATGATAATACATATATTATGGAAAATGCTGAAAGGTGGACTGCATGGTTCGGCAGAAGAGATAATAAAAATGATTTTAGCTGAAATTGTTATAAAATCACCATATTTTATTTTTGTAGCAATGTATCCTATATTAATGAAAAATGTGGTAATGCCATTATTCCTGTATAAACTGCCGACAACATTTTTTGGAGACTTTATAAAGGTAAGCAATATTTCTATGGAAAACGGTAAATACGTAACATATTCGGATTTGATAATGTACATTATGAAAAAAGGTGTACCGTTAATCATGGGAACATATGGAGCGGGAATAATAAAACAGAAAGACGCTATCGGAGGTCTTTGGGGATTTTTCAAGACAGTATGGAAAGTGATACAAGGGTGGATAGATAATCCTACTGAAGTTGCAGCCAATGCAATGCAGACATTGGGACTGCTTTTCACAATTTCAAGAGTAGTAACCCAGACAGTATTTTACAGACCGCTTACGGCAAGTACGGGACTACTGACTATAATAACTCTACTGAATGTGGCACTGAATATATTTATGAGTGCAATAACATTTATGATTTCAACATCTGTCGGACTTTTTTATATGATGTTCGGAATAAATGATATAGGAAAATCGAAAGCACTCAATACATTAATGATAATAGTTTCAGGATTTATACAGTATCTCATAAACTTCTGTGTAATAGTAGTTTTAGGAATGGTAATAGAACTGATAGGAAAAGCTTCTTTGGGAGTAATAATAACACCGTTCAATATTATAAATACCATAAAAGTATTTGTGTGTATAGGTATAATATATGAGATAACAAAACAGATAGGAGTCAAAATAGCAGGTAACTTATAATATAAATATTAAAATAGGAGGAAAGAATGAAAATAAAGGTTTTACAGAAAATAAACAGTAAAATAATTATGCTGTTTATAATATTTAGTACAATTTCTTTGTCAGACGCGAACTCTGACGCCTTTGCACAAGTGTTTAGGGAAGCGTCAAAACAGAGTGATAGTAAAAAGATAATAGAAAGGGTAGTAAACTCCTTGTATTATGGGCTTTTAACAATATATAGAGGAATATCACTTAAAATAAGTCAGATATGTGGATTTATCCTGATAGCATTTATGATAATCAGTATACTGAAGATAATATTGCAAAATATAGACAAAGTAGATGTATATACAATAATGAAAATGATACTGCCTACATTTGTAAAAAATATAGTAATAGCATTTATACTGGTAACACCGACAACATATAATTCGACATCAGGATTGACAGGTGGAGGAATGGTAACAGGAACACTACTGACAAGAATGGTAGAAGCAGTATTTACGATGTTCTACAGACTGGGACTGATATTTTTCAATGACCCTAAGTTTAATAATGCAACACCGGGGCAAATAGCGGATGTATTTTTCACAAGACCATTAAGATTATTGGAGAAAGCACTTGGATTTATGTCATTTTTTTCAATATTTATAAACATAGGGAAAATAATATTGATAATAGTATGTTTATGGATATGCGGGAAAATAATATCGATATACATATCGAATATATTTATGGCACTTATGTTGGTAACATTTTCAATATTCTTCCTAATATTTTTAACAATGGAAGGAACAGCAGAAATTGGACAGAAAGGGATAAGAATAATAGTAATACAGTCAGTAACAATGTTTATGACAGTAGCAATGATGGGAATATCATATCAGGTAATAAAGCTGATAGAAGTAGGAGACAGTATAACAGGAATAGCGTCGTTAGCAGTAATATTATTAATGTTACAACAGGTAATGGAAGGAATAAGCACAATGGCGATAGCGATAACATCAGGGGGGACACTTGGACAAAGTAAAGGAGACGCATTTATGGGGTTAGGTTCAGCATTTGGAATGGTAGCAGGAGGACTTGCAATGATGGGCGGAGCAAAACTAGATGAACTGAAAGAGGGAAATACAAAAGAAACAGGAAGTGAACTTTTCGGTAAAGAAAGTAATGAAAAAGAAGATAATAATAGCAGTAAATACAGTGATAGGGAGTTAAGAGACAGGGCAAATAAGAATGTAGAGTATGGAACGAGCGGAAGATACAGCGGAAACAGCAGTAATACATCAGATAATGGATTAGGAGTAAGATATAATAAAGGAAGAGGAGTACCGAAGAACTTCAAAAAGGCAGAAGACAGTTTTAGAGATTACAAAGATATGAAAAAGAAAAGTGGCTTAGGAATAAATTCGAAGATAGGGATAGGAGCAGCAATATTTTTCCAAGCAGCGACATCGGATTTGAGTAATTTAAAAAGTTATACGGATTTAATAAATGGAATAAAGGATGCTACAGGAAGCAATAAGACAAATAGTGATTATCCTTATAATGTGATGAGAGCTGAACAAATTGGGAAATTAGGGGGAGATTTATTTAAATCAGGACTTAAAAATATATTTAATGAGTTAACAACAGCACCTATTTTAAATGCAGAAACGGGTTCAATGAATGAAGCAACAAAAGGAAACGCTTATTATGGAGACGGAACTAATAAAAATAAAAATGATTACTATTCTGACATGCCAGCGAATGGAGGAAATAGTTATATAAATAATACTTCATTATTAGGAGCGAATGATATAGTAAATACATACATGAATAACCTCGAAAATCTTAACAGAAACAATCCTAATAGAATTGCAGAGCAACATAACAGTTTTGAAGACATAGGTAATGTAATCAAAGAATTTCGTAAAAAAACTCAATAATCTTTCAACTAAGAGAATTAATTGAGTTCAAAAAATTATAATAATGGAGATGATATTATATGAAAAGAATAGTAATGTTAGTTATATTAATGATGACAATTGTAGGTTGCTCTTATCTTGATGGAAGTGAAGCTGCAAGAAGAGGATGGAGATGTAGATATAACTATAAAGGAGAAGTACAACATTGTGGTTATATAAACTAATAGAAAAGTAATTCAACATTACAAAATATACAGAAAACATAATTATGAATTATTTAAAAATTTTCAATTTAAAACAGGAAGAGAACTTAGAAAAAGTCATCTATTTGAGCCGTAGGCGAGTTTTTGACTTTTTCTTAGTGAACGAGTGTTTTAAATCAGTAAATTTTTTCAAATGAATAATATGTTTTTTGTATATTTTGCTAAAAATTTTAAGAAATTATTTTGTATTAAAAGCTAATAGATTGATTTTAAATGATAAAAACTAAGAAAAGGTTTGTAAAAATAATAAGATATTAAAATTATCAATATTAGCTATTACGAATTATATTCATTTGTTGAGTTTAACGATATAGAAAAACGAGAAAAAACAAGAGAATATGTGTATAGATATAGTTATAGAGAAGAAATATAAGATTATAATTATATATGAAACAGCCGAAATAATAGAAAAATGCAAATTTGTTATTATATAAGTAAAAGCAATTTAGCATTTAAAATATACAGAAAATATATTTGTAGTTCTCCCCCATAACAAATATGATTTTTTGTATATTTTTACTAAAAATATTAAGTGATTGATTTATATTAAAATTAATTTAAGTGATAAAATAACAAAAAACAAAAGAAGTGAAAATGTAATGGTGGAAGCGATATTTACGATGTTTTATAGATTAGGACTGATATTCTTCAATGACCCTAAGTTTAATAATGCAACGCCGGGACAAATAGCGGATGTATTTTTCACAAGACCATTAAGATTATTGGAGAAAGCACTTGGATTTATGTCATTTTTTTCAATATTTATAAACATAGGGAAAATAATATTGATAATAGTATGTTTATGGATATGCGGGAAAATAATATCGATATACATATCGAATATATTTATGGCACTTATGTTGGTAACATTTTCAATATTCTTCCTAATATTTTTAACAATGGAAGGAACAGCAGAAATTGGACAGAAAGGGATAAGAATAATAGTAATACAGTCAGTAACAATGTTTATGACAGTAGCAATGATGGGAATATCATATCAGGTAATAAAGCTGATAGAAGTAGGAGACAGTATAACAGGAATAGCGTCGTTAGCAGTAATATTATTAATGTTACAACAGGTAATGGAAGGAATAAGCACAATGGCGATAGCGATAACATCAGGGGGGACACTTGGACAAAGTAAAGGAGACGCATTTATGGGGTTAGGTTCAGCATTTGGAATGGTAGCAGGAGGACTTGCAATGATGGGCGGAGCAAAACTAGATGAACTGAAAGAGGGAAATACAAAAGAAACAGGAAGTGAACTTTTCGGTAAAGAAAGTAATGAAAAAGAAGATAATAATAGCAGTAAATACAGTGATAGGGAGTTAAGAGACAGGGCAAATAAGAATGTAGAGTATGGAACGAGCGGAAGATACAGCGGAAACAGCAGTAATACATCAGATAATGGATTAGGAGTAAGATATAATAAAGGAAGAGGAGTACCGAAGAACTTCAAAAAGGCAGAAGACAGTTTTAGAGATTACAAAGATATGAAAAAGAAAAGTGGCTTAGGAATAAATTCGAAGATAGGGATAGGAGCAGCAATATTTTTCCAAGCAGCAACAATGGATTTGAGTAATTTAAAAAATATCATAGAATTAGCAGATAAAACTAAAAGTTCACTGGAAAGTAATAATCAGAATAATTATCCTTATAATGTAATGAGAGCTGAACAAATTGGGAAAGCAGGAGGAGATTTATTTAAGGACGGATTAAAAAGTTTAGTAAGTCAGTTAACAGCAGCCCCTATTTTAAATGCAGAGACAGGTTCAATGAATGAAGCAACAAAAGGAAATGCCTATTATGGAGATGGAAGTGCAGTTGATAAAAGTAGAAATAACTACAGAAAGCCTTTGTATAATCTAGAAGTAGGAAAAATACAAGGAAATAATTATATAAATAATACATCATTATTAGGAACAAATAATATGATAGAAACATATATAAATAATCTTGAAAATCTGAATAGAAATAACCCTAATAAGATTTTATCGCAACAATATAACAGACCAGAAGATATTAGTAATATAATCAAGAATTTTCATAAGAAAACTCAATAGTTTTCTAACTAAAGGGATTAATTGAGTGAAAAAATTATGATAATGGAGATGATGTGTATGAAAAAAATAATAATGTCAGTTGTATTGGTAGCAACGATTGTGAGTTGCTCTTATTTTGAGGGAGCTGAAAGATCAATGAGAGAAAGAGGATATGAATGTACTTATAATTCTAAAGGAGAAGTACAGGTTTGTGGTTATATAAACTAAAAAAAGATAATTATATAAAAAGTTTAATATCATAAAATATACAGAAAACATAATTATGAATTATTTAAAAATTTTCAATTTAAAACAGGAAGAGAACTTAGAAAAAGTCATCTGTTTGAGCCGTAGGCGAGTTTTTGACTTTTTCTTAGTGAACGAGCGTTTTAAATCAGTAAATTTTTTCAATGAATAATATGTTTTCGTATATTTTACTAAAAATATTAAATGATTGATTTATATTAAAGTTAATTTGAGTGATAAAATAATAAAAAGCAAAAGAAGTGAAATGTAATGGTGGAAGCAATATTTACAATATTTTACAGATTAAAAAAAGTATATATTTTCACCAAAGATTTTAGATAATGAAATAGTAAATGGAAGGAAATAGTTATATAAATAATATTCCATTATTAGGAGCAAATGATATAGTAAATACGTATATGAATAATCTTGAAAATCTGAACAGAAACAATCCTAATAGAATTGCAGAGCAACATAACAGTTTTGAAGACATAGGTAATGTAATTAAAGATTTTCGTAAAAAAATTCAATAATCTTTAAAATGAGGGATTAATTGAGTAAAAAATGATGATAATGGAGATGATATTATATGAAAAAAATAATTATGTTAATTATGTTAGTATTTACAATTTTAAGTTGTTCTTATCTTGATGGAAGTGAAGCTAAAAGAAGAGGAAGGGAATGTATGTATAATAGTAGAGGAGAAGTACAGGTTTGTGGTTATATAAATTAATAGAAAAATAATTCAACATTCCAAAATATATAGAAAACATAATTATGAATTATTTAAAAATTTTCAATTTAAAACAGGAAGAGAACTTAGAAAAAGTCATCTATTTGAGCCGTAGGCGAGTTTTTGACTTTTTCTTAGTGAACGAGTGTTTTAAATCAGTAAATTTTTTCAAATGAATAATATGTTTTTCCTATATTTTTATTAAAAATATTAAGTGATTGACAAAAATATTTTTATTTTGTATAATAAACTGAAAAATAAACTTATTGTTTAAATAGAATAAGATAAAAAGACTGGAAATTTCTAGTCTTTTTATAGTTTTTTGTTTTATAGAAAGGAAAATATAAAAATGGAGAAAAAAGAAGAAATGAATATTTCTGTTGAAGAGATACAAAATTTAAATAAAGAAACAAGGGCAAAAGTTCTTGAAAAGCATCCTGATGATATAGAATTAAACGAACTGAGCTATATTACTCCTTATGATGCAATTTTTTCAAAATTGCCATATAGATATAAACAAATAATAAAATTAAGAGATGACAGTGAGGTAATTTTTTCTCAGTTGGGAAAAGATATATTGGCACTTCTTGAGGATAAAAATGTCAATGAAATAAACCTTAATCAGGACGGATACATAAGAATTGATATGTTTGGAAAAGGAAAATTTAAGACAGATATATTTATGGAAGCAGACCGTGCTGAAAATATGATAAAACTGATTGCGGATTATAACCACGACAGCATTTCCAAAGAAAATCCCATAATTTCGACAAATCTTCCTACAGGAGAAAGAATAGAATGCCTTTTGGGCAACGTCGTAAAAGGATCACCGGTTTTTTCTTTGCGTAAAAGACCGTCCAAAATATTTCCACTCACTGAATACGTTGAATTAGGGAGATTAAAAGAGGAATATAGAAAAGCCCTTGTCGAGGAGATACATAAAGGAGCCAATATACTCATAGGCGGAGGGGTAGGAACGGGTAAGACTACTCTTGCCAATGCCTGTATAAATGAACTGAAAGGAACCCGTAAAAGAATTATTATTATAGAAGATACGCCTGAAATTATATGTGATTGTGATGATAAAGTCGAACTTACTACAACTAAATACGTAAAACTTGCGGACCTTTTAAAAACAGCAATGAGACTTAATGGGGATACGGTAATAGTAGGAGAGTCCCGTACAGGAGAGGAAGTCGATATTCTCCTTAAAATATGGAACTCAGGTTCGAAAGGCGGATTTAATACAATTCATGCTGATGATGCCCAGTCTGCGTTGAAAAAAATGGAACAGTATATGATGACGGTAACTTCTGTTCCACAGATTGAAGAGATTATACAGGCTGTGGACATAGTCGTTTCTGTAAAAAAAGATATGAACAGCAGTATTTATGTAAGTGAAATTGCAAAACTTAAAGGCTATGATTATGAAAATAGAAGATACATTCTCGAAGATTTAGTTACTAAAGAAAAATATGAAAGAAAAGGGAGCTAAAATAGGGAAAAAATAGGAAATTAGAGTATTGTATTAAAAAAAATTTTTTATTTTTTCGTATATATTTTTTAAAAATTACGCTATATTCTGTTTTAAAATAAAAAAATTTTAAATTTTTCAAAAAAAATAATTGCATAAATAAGCCCTCAAACTTAATAAAATCAATGGTTTGAAGGCCATTTTTCTGGATTTTTCAAAATTTGAAAAAATTTTCTATATGTTTTATAATAATCATAATGAACAATTAAAAGGAAAGGAGAAAAAAGTTTGTGGATATAAAAGAAATTAAGAAAATAAGAGAAAAATATGAATTTGGAAATCTGAATAATTCTAAAGGAATGGAAACATCGGTAGAAATGATGTATCACGTAACTGTAAAAATACAAAATCTGCTAAAAACATTATATACGATTATTCTATGTTTAGTAATAACTAACGTATTTACTTTAGTAGGGTTGGTTTACAGAAGCGTAAAAAATCCTTATGTGCCTTATGTTTTAAGAATTGATAAAGACAGTTCCGTAAATGGGCAAGTACTTACAGGTCAGCAGAAACTAAATATAAATGAAGATATAATCAAATATTTTTTAATTGATTTTATTAAGAAAATAAGAACGGTGTATAAAGACAGGGCTTATTATCAGGCTCAGACAAAAGAAAAAATGTCTTTTGTAAATAATACTACAAAGTCAAAAATTGAAGATTTTATAAACAATAAGACTAACACGGAAGAAGTTTTGAAAAATCAAAAATCAATTTCAGTAGATATTGAAAGTTGTGTAAAAATAGATACAAATAAATTTCAGATTAATTTTACTGAAAAAACTTCTTCTTCAAGCGGAATACCTGAAAGTGTGGCAAGATATACTGCAGTTGTATTTTTGGATTTTGTTCCCGTTACGTCGGAAGCTATGGTAAGAATGAATCCTTTAGGAATAATAATAAAAGACATAGAATTCAGTATTGTAAGTCCAACACAGACAATACCTCAGCAAGTACAGCCACAGGACAATCAGACAGAAACGGCTCCTCCGGTTAATCAGTAGGAGAAATTCATGAAAAGAGACATTAAAAGTGAACTGTTAGATTTGATTAACAGTGCAGGAGTCAGAAAAATGGATAAATATTCTTTCGGACTTCTATATAAGTTGAGTATTGAAAATGATCTCAACACTTTACTTATAGGTGTAAGACAGGAGACGGAAAGTATCAGAAAATCAGGCTTCATAAATAATGAAAAATTTAAGAAAGATGCTCCCGTTTACAAAATCCATTTTAATACAGATTATGAGCTTATAAAGTATCTTTTATGGACAATACACGGAATACAGCTTTCTGATATTTTCAGTGTTAACGATATAGAAAGTATTAATATTGATTTTTATGAAAATAAAGACATTAATAATGCTTTCATAGAAATTATTAAAGCAATTAGGAATGACAGTGAAATAGAAAAAGACATGGCTCTGTTTTCAAAGGAAAAAATAGAGGAAGCCGACGAGATAGAAACTGTTCTTGACGGGTGTGGTACTGACGAAGTAAGAGATATAATTATTGACAAAGCTCTTTATTCGGACGAGATATATGCCAATAATTGCGGATATGTTTGGGATAATATAACCGCTTTCAAAATCCTTGATTTTAAAATAGACCATATGGAAGAAAGGGAAAAGTCGGCATATTCATTAAATGTCAAATTCCAGATAGAGAGTCATCTCGAAGATGTGGGAAGGGCTAACTACTATGATGTAGAAATTCCAAGGTTCTTGATTTTTCCTTCAGTGATTGATGATGACAATGACAGGCAGATACTTGAAAATAACCTGTTATTGGTTTACAATATGACCGAAGATATTATATATAGTATGATTTTAAGGGAATTTCCCAATTTTAATGAGTACCCTGTTACGATTTCCAAAACATCTCCGGTTATGAATATCGAAGATTTCAAGGAAGAAGTTCTTTCGAAACTTGCAGAAAATCTTGCGGGACTGTTTTATACGGGAAGCAGAAATATTTATATGAAAGACGATGTGATGAAGCTTTGTAATGAATTTATGAAACGGAGTTTCTTTGATTTCAGTAAGCAACTTTTTTCGGAATTTGTACTTAGTACTACGGGAATAAGGATAAATGACCTGAATACTGTTAATTCCTTTTATGTAATGATAGAAAAAATAGCTTCAGAATTTGAAAAGGAGAAAGATGATGAAAGAGTTTAAAATTAACGGAAAAACAATTATACTTTCCGTAGCATATTTAATTATAAATTTTATTCTTTATATTTATTTATTTAATATGTCGTTTCTTAGAAAATATCCTGCCATTTATGAAGCTCTTAAAAGAAATACATCCATAAGTCTGCTTGGGAATTTTGCCCTTGCAGGGAAACAGATGAATTACAAAGGTCAGATTATCAATATTTTGGACAGTACCTATGTAAAACAGGCAAAAGCATCAGCCATTATTTTCCTTTTAATTATAAATCTGATTATTTTCGTTTTATATATTTTTTTAAAAAACAAAAAGAAAATAAATAATTCCCACGGTTCTGCCAAATGGGGAGGAATAGAGGAAATAGATTTTAAAGCCGGAAAAGATAAATATTTCGGAGTGAGTCTGAAATCGGATAAAGGAGTTGTTCTTGGAAGATTTAAAGGGATAACGCTCCGTGATAACAATAATACACATATATGTGTTACAGCTCCGACAAGAACAGGAAAAGGGGTATCTATCATAATACCTACACTTATAGATTCGTGGAATGAAAGTACGGTAGTTCTGGATATAAAAGGTGAAAATTACCAGTTGACATCGGGAGCGAGAAAAGAAAAATTTGATAACTTAATATTGAGATTTGCACCGAAATCAAAAAACTCATGCGGATACAATCCCCTTGCGGAAGTAAGGTTTCTGACGGAACATGAAATGCCTGATGTAAGACTTATAGTGGACATTATTATGCAGGATGACGCTCCGGGCGGAAGTAAGGACCCGTACTGGAATAATTCGGCTGCCGACCTCCTTATAGGTATAATCTTTTATGTAATGTATAAAAAATT
Organism: Pseudoleptotrichia sp.; assembly: GCF_057270515.1. Classification (NCBI taxonomy): domain Bacteria; kingdom Fusobacteriati; phylum Fusobacteriota; class Fusobacteriia; order Fusobacteriales; family Leptotrichiaceae; genus Pseudoleptotrichia; species Pseudoleptotrichia sp. The sequence goes on from NZ_DBHIXS010000005.1 coordinate 54,509, forward strand.
TCTTATGGAACCTAAGTTTGTCGTTGAAAACGGAGTGGAAAAACCTGTATCGACAGCAAGTATGGCTGATGTGGTCGATTTTATAACAGACCCTACATATGATGTTCCTATTAAAGAAATCCTGCTGAAAAAAGCTCAGGAAGAAAATATGATAGAGGAATTTGGGAAAAACGAGAAAATAAAAAGATATGTTTCAGAAAAACTGATGAAACTGTATCCTACCGATGCGGAAATAGTAGATGCAGGAAGACATCCTAAAGCAGCGAGATACCTCGTAGAAAAAGGAAATCTCCCTGAACAGACTTTAGGGTCTATAATAGGGTCTGCAAAAGTTAAACTGTCAATATTTGAGATACCTGTAGTTAAAAATAATACAGACCACAGTGATTTCAGGATATTTGACCTTATGAACTATAAAACACCGGTTTCCCTTTATCTGGTAGTACCTCCGGCAGATATTACGTCATTATCGCCACTTATTAAGATATTGCTGTTACAAATGGTAAACATTCTTACACCTGAAATCGACTACATTAATAAAAAAGGACATAAATGGAAAATGCTTATGCTCCTTGACGAGTTTCCTGCCATAGGAAAACTTGAGGTGCTTGAAAAAGGTATAGGTTATGTAGCGGGTTATGGAATGAAGATGATGTTGATACTCCAGTCCTTGGATCAGTTATTCAAAATTTACGGAAAAGAAAACGGATTTTTATCAAACTGTCAGGCACAGGTGTTTTATACATCAAATGATGAGACAACGGCAAATTATGTCAGCAAACTGCTCGGAAAAGAGACGATTGAACAGTTTACCCAGTCAAATAAAACAGTAGGAACAATAATAAAATCTGAAAGTCAGCAGTTTTTGGGAAAAGATTTGCTTTCCCCTGACGAAGTGGGAAGATTTCCGAGCGATAAAATTATAATTAAACTATCCGGAAGAAATCCTATAAAAAGTGATAAAATCGTTTATTTCCTTGAAAAAGAATATGCTGATTTGACAAAAATTCCTTATATTTATACAGAAAGCTGTTATGATACAAGTAAACAGTATATAAAACTTACAAAAGAACAAAAAATGAAAAATAGGGATTATCCGTATAATTATCTTCCATATGGAGCGGCTCTTAAAAATATGAAGACGGACCTCAAAGCAGCATATAACTCAATAAAAGCAGTAACGCCCGAAATGTTAAAAGAACTTGATGAAAAAGAACGTGAAGCATATAAAAGAAACAAGGAAAATTATATAAAAAACAGTAAAGGGATAAAAAAATATTTTGAACTGTATGACAAACTTCAAAGAGAGGATCCGAGATTTAGAAAAGCTAAATCTGAAAACAAAGTAAGAAGATCAATAATAAAAGAAACTTCTGACAGTAAAAATATTATAAGATTGAATAATGAAGAAAGTTATAACGGAACGGAAAATCTTATATTTAAAAATACGGAAAATAATTCTGATGTTGTAAGTAATATAAATTTTGGAATAAACAGTGAAAATAAAGCTCAGGAAATAAAATCTGACACACCCCTGTCAGGATTGTCGTCGGAAGAAGTAAAAAGGGAAGAAATGGCAGAAGAAATTACAGGTGATTTTGTTCAGCCTGATGAATTCAGTCAGGAAGAAGATGAAGTGTAAAAAGGAGGAAAGATTATGAAATTTAAAAGACTCGGAATAGTCATAACTATGGGGTTAATGGCAGCAGGATTAGGATACGGAAATGACAGAGGAGCTCCCGTTGTCGAAGTAATCCAGCCTGAAAGGATAAAAACACAGCCTTATGAAGAAGATGATTTTTTAAGGATAAGAAGGGAAAGATATTCCAATGGAAACGGTCCGAATGTAAGGGAGTTTCTGTATTTCTCCCGTTGGCATGAATATCTTGATGAACTGGCGGAAGAAAAACTTCGTGAAAAAGAATATGAAGAATCGTTACGTCAATATGAAAAAGAAAAAGAAAAAGTAGACAGAAAAAATAGTAAAATAAGACAGCAGAACCAGTCTTCAGGAGGGACTAACGTTCCTCAGGGAAATTCGGTAGATATAAGTAAAATACAGAATACGGAAGAATCAACAACAAAAGGTAATTAGACTAACGGTTTTATAAAAGTTGATTTTTGAAAGGAAAGAAGTGAAGATGAAGAAAGAAAAAAAAGGAAATGAAACAGCTTCCGGAAAATTCGTAAAAAGTATGGTCGATAAATTCCGTATTACAACTACGAATGACAGCGTAAACTTTTATATCCCTTATAGAAGAATGATTGATAAAAATACGCTTCTCCTTAAAAATGGGGGATTTGCAAGGATTTTTGAAATTGTAAATCAGGATTTGGATTATGCTGATGATATAGATAAAATTCTTGAATATTTAAATGATACTTTAAAAGAAGTGGGAAGCGGAGTAGTCCTTCATTATGAGACACAGAAAGTCCCTATTACAAGAGAAGAAGAAAAAATAGGTGAATTTTCCCCTATTCCGACAGTTATAGGACATAAAATGCGTAGCAGTCTGTTTACTAAAAGGCGTTTTTATGAAATTCGTCATTACTTGACAATTTCTTATTTATATGACTATAATAAAGAGAAGAGTCTTGATGAAGCTTTGTTTAATGACGGAACCCTTGGAAAACAGGATTATATGAAACAATTCAATGATTTGATAAAGGAATTTAACAGAAAAGTTGAAGACATTTTATTTAGACTTGACTATGCTGTACTTAGAATACAGATTCTTGAAAATGGAGAACTTCTAAATTTTTTGTACAGAACAATAAATCCCCTTACTTCAAGAGTAAATTTGAGAGTACCGCCTTTGGGATTTTCCATTGACGAATGGCTAAGCTGTTCACAAATGGAAATAAAAAACGGAATGCTCAAAGTAGGAGATTATTATACAAAAGTTGTAAGTATAAAGCTGTTTCCTGATGCTGTCGTACCGCAAATATTTTCTGAGTTGGAAAAACTGAAATTTCCATTTAGAAGTGTAACTAGACTGATAGGTCTTTCAAAAGAAGAAGCTGTTACTTCGATAAAAAATATTGAAAAATATCAGTTCGGTAAAAGATATAATATGGTACAGATTATTTTGAATGCTTTTAATGCCGCAAGAAGTAATAATCCTGATTCGGGAAATGTAAACAGAATAAGAAAATCCTATGAAGCGAAATACGCGAGGGAGGAACTGGAAGCAAACAGAGTTTCTTATGGATATTATACTTTTTCTGTAATTATTTCAGATAAAAATCCTCAAAAACTTGAAGAAAAGACGGATTTGGTCGTAAGGATAATAAATAGACACGGATTTACATGTCTTGATGATAAACTTAATGTAAAAGATGCATATTTTGGTGCTATGCCCGCAAATATAAAGCAGAACATCAGAAAAAGTCCGATGAACTCAGAGTCTTTAGGTTATATGCTACCTATATCTTCGGTATTTGAAGGATTGAAATGGGATGAAAGAATAAACGCTCCCAATCTGTTTGATACTATAAGTAATGACAGAATATTCCACTTTAACAACAAGGTGGATAAGGACGTAGGGCATACTCTTATTATCGGGCCTACAGGAAAAGGAAAGTCGGTAATGCTTGGAACTATAGTCCTTAATTTTATGAAATATGAAAGCGTATATCTTGATGACAGGAAAAATTTCCAAAAAAGTGGTTCACAAGTATTCATATTTGATAAAGGAGCGTCATCAAAAGTACTTACGATGGCTTCAGGCGGAAAGTTCTACGATCTGGACAGCGAAAACCATATGGCATTTCAGCCATTACGTAATATTGATAAAACGAGAGATCTGGAATTTGCCATGGACTGGGTAATGGGGTTGATAGAACAGGAAGATGAACATCTCGCAAGAGATGTCGAAAACAGAAAAGAAGTTTATGACGGTCTGCTGTCCCTTTCAAAAATGGAAGAGCCTAAAAAGAGAACAATAACAAACCTTGTAAAACTTATTCAGGCACCAAAATTGAAAGAGGCACTTAGAGTTTATTCTCAGGAAGGTATTTACGGTTCATATTTTGATAATAATGATGATGTCATGGAAGACGCAAACTTTATGACATTTGAAATGGGAAAAATTATGGAAAAACCGAAAGTTCTTCTTCCTGTACTGGAATATCTCTTCCATAGAATTGAAACTGAAAAACTTGGAAAAGATATACCGACACTTGTGGTACTTGATGAATGTTGGGTGTTTTTAAGACATGAAAGAATGAAAGCAAAAATAGAAGAATGGCTGAAAGTATTAAGAAAAGCAAATGCTTCTGTAGTCTTTGCCACACAGTCGTTGAGTGATATTGAAAAATCAAGTATAGCTACTACAATAAAAGATGCATGTATGACAAAGATATTTTTGCCTAATGAAAATGCACTCAGTACCCACAGTAAAATTTACGAAGGATACAATCTTTCGCAGGTCGCAATCGCGACAATAGACAGAGCTTATGGACAGAGACAGTATCTCTATAATTCAAAATATGGTACGAGACTCTTTGAGCTTAATCTGTCCAAACTTGAACTGGCATATGTAGGAGCAGGAGACGATATATCAAAAGCAATGATAGAAAAATTGTCAAATACTTATATGGAACAGTATCCTGAACCTGAAAGAAAAAATGAATATCTGAGAAGCCTTAACAAAGCCTATTTGAAATATAAATATGACGAAGGGAAAATTGATAGGTCAGATTTGGAATTTGCAGATAGTATAATAGAAAAAATTTCATAAATAATAAAATTTAAAAATAATAAAATTAAAAAGGAGAAAGTATGAAAAGAAAAATGACATTATTAATGACAGCACTTATGTTGCTGTTTACAAATTTAGTTTTTGCAGCAAATCAGCAACTTTTAGGAGTACAGGTAACACAGACTTCTAATATGACAACGAACTCGGTACTTACAAGAGTATTGGGAGGGATAATGGGATTCCTGCCTTGGATTCAATGGATTGTTACAGCGGGAGGACTGTTGATGTTCGCAATCTCAGTTTTCAATTTGTATAGAGGACAACAGCTAGATTTGGCAGAATTATTCAAAAACCTTGTAATCTACGGAATAATAATAGGTGGAGCATGGTTTGGACCTAAACTTGTTGCGGATATGTCAGGAGCGAGTGATGCAGGACAGGCACAGTCTGTCAATATTGTTCAGGAATATGTAATGGAACAGTAATGTTAAAATCGGCAAGTGTTTTGCCGATTTTTTATAATATACAATAATAGTATAAAATTGGGGCTAAAAAGCTTTACGAAAGAAATTTTAAAAAAAATTGACAATTTGTCAATTTTTTTTATAGCCAAAATCAGGTTCTAACTATTATAAATAAAGGGATTGGATAGAATATTAGTGAAATTTGACAAATTATGGTTCCCTATTATAGAATATTTGTGTAAAATAAATTAGCTAATTAAAATATAAAAATGATATTATTTTTAAAATAACAGAAGTTTGAAGCGAATTAATTATTTAATTTACAAATAAAAAAAATAAAAAGATTAAAATCATTTTTGAAAATAAATTTCTCGAAATAATTGAAAAAAATAATATAAAATATGTAAAAAATTAATGAGAAAAATAGGTCTTAAATTTTATATAACTCAATAAAATAAGAGATATAAGAGTGTACATAATAATAATTTTTAAATAAATTATATATAAAAATAATAATATGAAAATATAAAACAAAATAAAAAAACACAAAAAATATTAAAAAATAATTTGACTTTTTATATATTTATATAGTATAATATCAAAGTAAAAATACATAAAAATAAAACACGATAGAAAGATAAAAAAAAGAAAACGAAAAATATAAAAAAACTTAAAATATTGAAAATCAAAATAATAACAATACATATTTGATTTTAATTAAAATAAAAAATATATTTTAGGAGGAAATGTAATGAAAAAATTATTATTATTAGGAGCATTAATCAGTTCAGTTGCTATGGCTGAAGGAAATGTTGGTGAAGTTAGAGCCGGAGTAGATTTTGGAAGTACTAGTATTACTTCCGGACCTGGTGCAGGAGAAAAATCTAGCAAAATGAAGTCAGGATTTGAATTGGCAGGTGAATATAGAACAGATTTAGGTTCAGGTTTCCAATTAGGAGGAGGTCTTGCTTACAGATATAGTAAACTCCCTAAATTACCTGGAGGAACAACTAAAGGATTCCACTCAGTGCCTCTTTACGCTACAGCAAGATATAACTTCTCTACAGGTTCAGATGTAGTGCCTTATGTAAAAGCAAATTTAGGATATGCTTTTAACTCAGGTTCTATGAAAAGAGAATGGAGAATACCTGGATTATCACACGGGAAAGATGAAGTTAAATTTGGATCAGGAATGTACTATGGAGTAGGAGCAGGTATTCAATTTAAAAACTTTGTTGTTGATTTAACTTGGAGTAGTACATCAACTAAAACAAAATTTGATTTTGAAACAAATATTAGTAATCCTTTAACTGGTTCTTTAGTATCTGAAAAAGAAACTATGAATCGTACTTTACGTTATAATGTAGTTACATTAGGCTTTGGATATACATTCGGTTTCTAAGATATAAAAGACAATATAAAATGAGATGAATGACTATCAATTTTATTGTTAAATATATTATTTCTAAGATGTCAGTAAAAAACTGAATAAATAATTTACTATTGAAAAATGAATTTAAAATCGGTTTTTGCGGTATGAATTTACTGTAAATGCCGATTTTTATTTATTCGGATAAAATTTATTATATATTTTTTAAACGAATTCTGAAATAATATTGTTGACAAAAATTCAATCATATTTTATAATTATTTAAAATAAAAATATAATAAAATGGGAGTGGTAAAAATGAAAAAAATACTAATTATGTTCCTAATCTTAGTTATAAGCATAATAGGATTTGCAGGTTATGAAAGTGATATGGCTGCAAGAATGAAGCCTATTGAGGAAAAAACACAGCAACAGCTTGATACAGGGGTTAATATGTTAGGGGCAACGAAAAATTTAGAGCAGGCATGGGATACGGAACTAAATAAAATATACAAACTTCTAATGTCAAAACTTTCAGGTCAGCAGCAAACAAAACTTCGTAATGAACAGCTTGCATGGATAAAAGAGAGAGATAAAAAAGCAAAACAGGAAGCAGAGGCTGAAGATC
>NZ_DBHIXS010000005.1:61682-159740 GCF_057270515.1 Pseudoleptotrichia sp.
GTACGAAATGTTTGTTTCGGATACCAAAACAGGTCTGGTAAAGACAAGAGCTTTAGAATTAGCAAGAAGATATGATAAACTGAATAAAAAATAGTTTTATGAAATAAAATTGAATAAAAATAAAAAAAATTGATAAATTGTCAATTTTTTTTATGCCCAAAATTGCTGTCAAAGCTAAGTAAATAAAAGCATTGAGCAGAATATCCGAAAATTTGACAAATTTCGTATTCATATTATAAAATAAACTATATAATTAAAATTAAAAAAAGTGGCAATATCTTATAAAAATCTATAAATCTGTGTTTTTTAATAACAGATATTAAGGTAATAAAAAAGGAGAAAATTATGCCTGAAGATATGGAAAAATTAATGAACCTTGATAATCAAAAAGAAAAGATTACCAGTATGTCGGATAAAGAAAGATTTCAAAAAATAGTAAAGTATGTGCTTGAAGTAGAGGGCGGATATTCAAATGAAAAATATGATTCCGGAGGAAAAACAACTTTTGGAATTACGGAAAAAGAAGCCAGAGCATATGGATATAAGGGAGATATGCGTAAACTTCCCAAAGAATTGGCAATAGAAATTTTAAAAAAAGATTATTATGATAAAAATAGACTAAGTGAAGTAACTCATGACGGAATAGCATTGTCAATCTTTGATTTTGCACTTGTCGGTGGAGGATTTGGAGTCAGAAAGGCACAGGAAGCATTAAATATAATTAACGGTACTAATTTAGCTGTAGACGGTATAATGGGAGAAAAAACAATAGCAGAATTGAACAAGGTAGACCCTGAAAAATTTCTGAAAGTCTATCATGATTTACAGCGTCAACGTTTTCGTGATATAGTAAAAAAATATCCTGAAAAGAAAAAGTTTTTAAAAGGTTGGCTGGATAATAGAATGCCTGCTAAAGAAAAATTTATTGAAGAAAATATGATGGGAAGAAACAAGGAAAGTATAAAAAAAGGAGTTATATCTTCTGATAATTTAAAATCCCCCAATAATATAAAAAATGCTGATAATATAAAATCTTCGGATAATCCTGAACTGCACAATAAATATGACAAAGTAGTTAAAGAAAAGGATAAATCGGAAATATATACTGAAAACTTTGAAAAAGCATTTAAATTTACATCTCAAATGGAAGGCGGATATACAGAAATAGGAGGGGAAAAAATAAACTATGGAATTACAGAAGAAAAAGCCGGAAAGTATGGTTATAAAGGTAATATGAACAATATACCTTTAGAAACGGTAAAAAATATTTATAACAAAGAATATTATCAGAAAAATAAACTTGATAAAGTCAAAGATGCAGGAATAGCTTTAACAATATTTGACAGTGTAATTTATGGAGGAGTTGAGGGAATAAAAAGAGCTCAACGTGCATTAAATTTGATAAACGGAAATAACAATCTGGCTATAGACGGCATAATTGGGAAACATACATTGGCGGAATTAAATAATACAGATATCAAAAAATTTCTAAAAATCTATAATCAGATTGAACTGGAAACATATTGGGATACAATGAGAGAGAGAACGCCGAGATTGCAAAGTTTGTTTAAAGATATAGTTAAAAGAGTAAATAAAAGAGAGGACTATGTCGAAGAAAACTTAAGAATCGTAGATGAAAAAGAGATAATAAAAAGAATAATAGATCCTTATGGCAGTCTAATAAAAGATAAAAAAGAAGATAAGAAAACAGAGAAAAATATACAGGCATCAGTCAGAAAGAATATTGAAGAAATAAAAAAAGAATTTTCTTCTCAGGGAAAAACTGGCGTAAATGAGAACGTAAAAAATGAGAATATAAACAATAAAAAAACTAATACAAGATAAAATAACAATAGGAAGCAGAGAGTGATTTTAATGAAAAAAGTAGTGTCGATAATAGCAATAGTAGCAGTGTTAGGAGCTATCGGTTTTTTTGCGGGAAGTAAATTAATAAAAAGTACAAATAAAAATGCAGGAAACAAAACAGTTCAGACAGAAGAAAAAGCTGTTGACAGTAAGAATGTTGATAACAGTAAATCGGGTAATTATGCAGCAGATCTGGAAGAAAGAATGAAAGAATACAATGAAAAAGAAGAAGCAGGATTTTCAGGTTCAACAGATGAAATGGCGAATGCAGCACTGGAAATAGAAAACGTATGGGACCAGGAGATGAATAAAGTTTATGATTTGCTAATGACAAAATTGCCTGAAAATGAAAAAGAGAAATTACGTATATCTCAGGAAGACTGGGGTAAAAAAATGGAAGAAGAAGTTAAAGAAGCGGAAAAAGAAGCCGACGGAGGTTCAGTAGCAATTTTGTTGGAAATTGGAACCAGATTGGATTTAAAAAAAGAAAGAACGAGAGAATTGGCAAAAAAATATGATGAACAGAATAAATAAAAGTAATATTGTAAGTCATAAAAGTGGGCGAGAATAAAGATTTGGAGGCGTAAAGATGGAATTATTTGATGAGGATACTTTTAATACCGATTTGATTGATGCCGGTACAAAAAAAGTAAAAGAAGAAAATGGATTTTTTTCGAGTTTGGAAGACTCTATTTCAAACGGTCTTATAAAAGGTTTAAGCAATCTGATTTCAGACAGTGGGATGTTTAACAAAATTGTCGATGATATACCTGAAGAAAGAAAGGCTATCAGAATCGATAGAGGGAGAATAGAAAGAGGCGATAAGACTGAAAATAACAGTAGAGCTGAAAATAAGAGCAGAGTTGATAATAGTAGTGATAAATCTTCTCAAAAAAAAGGTAAGATTGGTAAAATTTTAGAAAAGATTATTAGTTTCTTTAAAGGTAATAAGCATAAAAAAATGGAAACAGTAAGTAATGAAGAGACAAATACGCTCATAAATAATCAAAATATGGAAATTGTAAATCTGAAAAAAGAAAATGAGATGCTTAAAACTCAGCTGTCCAAAAATTCCGAGAGAATGGAGAAATTAATAGACATACTTGTAGATTATGTGGATAGAAACCAAGAAAAAACGGAAAAAGAAAATACCAATATTCCAAAAAGTTTTAAAGCAGAGAAAAAAGATTTGCATAATATGTAAAAATTGAAACAGACTGTCTCATAAAAAATATTCAGTTTTACAAATTTTGTGTATTTTATTTTTTATAAGTCTTATAGAAAGTAATGATTTATAGCTTATAAACAGTTTTTAATTGCAAAAAAAATGGTTTTATCGGAATATCTTTTTTAGAATATAAACATAAGGGAGTAGATTTATGGAAAAAAGAAATGGCTTTTATATTATAGAAAGCCTTACAGAAGAAGAATTAAAAGAAAGTTTTGAAAGATTGAGAAAAAAAGTAATAAAAATTCTTGCCGATTTTAGAAAAAACAATAATCAAAATATTAGGGCAGAAGAATTAAGTTATACTGCAGAAAAGTTTATAAAAATTGATATTGACGGAATTTTCAGCTTTGAAGGAAAGTATTTAAAAGAATACAATTTTGATATGGAAAAGAGTTTTTATGGGAGTAATATAAAACTTTTGGACATCACATTTAATAATCCTGTAACAGGAATAAATACAGTTTTTGAACTTGTAATAGATGATATGAAAGAATTTACTAAAAAGTCCAATCTTGTTTATAAAGACGATATAAATACTAATATAATTGACGATTTTGTCAGTTTTATAGATTATTATCTTTTATTAATCATAGATAATTACAGTATGCTCGAATTTAATTGTTTACGAATAAGAAAATATGGAAGCTTGATACAGATTGGAGCGGAAAATAGACCGGAAATGACAGACGATTATAAATTGGCGTCTTCTATGAATTTCTTTGGAAGTGAAAATAAAAAAAGATATTATTCTTTAGAGGAGATACAGGAATTAAAACTTCTTGATAATACCCCTTATGAAAATTTTAAAATAGAAAATAGAGAAATCAGTCATTAGAAAGATGTGATTTGTAATGAAGTTATATATATTACCGACAGTACTTATAATATTGGAAATAACCTTTTTCCTTTATACTATTTCCAAAGATTATAATGAACGTTTCAGAGAAACGGCGCAACGGATGAAAGAAAAAATTATAAAAAAGACAAAGCTTGATTTAAATACCGAATTAAAAGATTTTTCCAGAAGAGATTATATTATCTTTCTCGGTATTTTCGTTTTCACAATTTTTCTTGATGATAGAATGGCTGCAACAATTTTAGTAACAGTGTTTATGATTATTCTTTTAAGATTTAGAATACCATACGAAAAATTTGAAAAGATATTCATAAATTATAAACCGTCCCTCAAAAAATATAATATATATTTACTCACTCTCCTTCTGATACAAATAATTACAATAGCTTTGACGGTACTATTGGCAGGTTAGGGGGTAGATTTACGGATGTCGGACCTGATACTGAAAATAAATTCGGAAAGTTATAATTACAATATGATTGACATTGTTTTTAAGAAACTGTCCAACAGGATAATTGATATAAAATTTGATACTGTAAATGATACAAAAGATAAAAGCAATGTAATCGAAAGTACTTTTTTACTAAATACCAATGGTTATAATATAAATGTAGAAAGCAGAATTTTTTTACATCTTTTCATTTTCAGTTATTTTATTGAGCTTGAAACCAGTGAAAGTGAAGCAGTTTATAGAAAAGTTCTAAACTCTTTTATCAAAGGAGCGATAGAATATTATGAAAGGGAGTTGAAAAGAACTGATAATATATATTCTGAAAATAAAAACAGATATAAAATATATAAAACCTTAAAAAGTCTTTTGGAGATTTCTGAAAGTGTTTTTTATAGGCTTATCAGTGATATTCCAAAAAATATAAGGGAAAATATATTAAAAAAGACTGTTTCAAAATTTAATTCCCTAAACAGGGAACTTGACGGTATAGTTAGAGAAAAAAGCTCCATTAATACGAGGATTGAGAAAAGCTATAACATAATAGAGAAAATATTTGAGACGGACATAATTCAGGAACTTAAAGAATACGAATTGGAAGAGGTAAATATAAGGGAATATCTTCTGAAAATAGTCGAAGATAGTGTTAAGGCGATATATACTTGCATAATTCTTGATAGAGGGAAAAGTAGAGAAAATTTTAAAATAATTTTTAATAAAGACGCATGGTTTATATATTTTTTCAGCCTGATTTTTTCCACTTATAAGGAAAAAGGAATTAATCTTCTAAAATTAAGCGGAAATACTGATTTTCTGGAATTTGGAGCAACTACGGACATTGTAAATAAGACTGTAGAAAAGTTTATGGAAGAAAATGAATTGAAAGAAGTAAAGAAAGAACTGGAACCCGAAATTTTCTATCTTCTTTTGGGGACAGGCTACAATGAAAAAGCTATATACAGTACAGAATATAGAGATGAGAACTATGAGTTTGAAATATATCCTGTTGATGAAAATGGAAACGAAATATTTGATAAAGGCTTTAAAGTTTGGAGATTAAACAAAGATTTTTTGATACCTGATTTTGTAGATATGGTTCTTACGAGTGATAATAATAATCTTAAAAGATACGTTACTAATTTTGTTGAAAAATTTGATACAGCTATAGAGGAAATTAATAGTTCCGACTATTTAACGGTAGACATAGAAACAGCTTTAAACAATATGTTTGTAACTCTTGAAGAAAATATGAGAGAAAAATATAATGAAATAAAGACATTATATGATAACAGTACAAAACAGCAGAAAATAGATATAATAAGAGAAATAATGAATATTATGGCAGAAAAAGTCAATATTAATCTCAACAGCAGAAATAGCCTGATAAAAAATTATAAAACTGTAAATAATTCTCTAAAAAATAAAATGAATTGCGAAGTTCAGATAGGCAAAACCGAAATAAAAAAAGACAGTATATACATATCACATAATTTGACAGATACGGAAAGAATAAAAAATGAAGAAATAATGATAAAGATTTTGGAAACGGATTTTCAGACAGTTCAGGAAATAAAAAGTATATGTCAGACTGATATTGATGAAATTGGGGAAAAGAAAAGCGATACTGTCAAAACTCTCAAAGATAAACTGATAGAAAAGTATAAAGAAAAAAGCAAAATTTTTATAAAAATAGATATGGGAGCTGATATATACGAAAGAGACGAAATTCCTGAATTTGTAATACATTCAAAGATATTTTTCTATCTAATTACATACAGTAAAATAAAAAGCAACAGCTATTTTCTTGGATTAAAAGAAAAATTCAGAAAAATATATTTCAGTGTTGTAGCCGACATAATATATATGCTTAATATGAAAGACAGCTCTTTGGTATACAATCTGAGTTTTTTAAAAGAATATGACTATTTTGGGGATGTTTTTGAAGATATTGAAAGTTATTTTCTTTCCTTATATTTAAATAACGAAAAAAATATAGAAAAAATAAATTTTAAAACATTAAGAGAAGCCGAGAATTTACTAAATGTTTTCAAAAATGCTCTAATAGACGGTTATTTATATTATAAAGATAACACTGATTATTTAAAAAATAATAATAATATTTCCGAAAACAAAGAAATTGATATAAAATCAAGAGAAATATTAAATTATCTGATTGAGTCTTTAAATTTCAATGAAATATTTGTTTGAAAATATGCTTATATAAACTTATGAAATAGCCCTAAATTAAAATACGTAATAAATATAAAAAAATTTTTTTCGAGAAAATATATGTTTATATTAATGACATTTAAATTATTAATGTTAAATATTAATAAGAAAATCTTGTCTTGATTGTTAGCTAAATGGGGTTTTTAAGTAATATTTGAAAAATTGAAATTTAGCATTATTAAAGCGTAAGACAATAAATAAGATGTAGAAAAATATTTAAAGCAATTGTTTTAAGTTTCCAAAAGTGGTATAATTCAAATATAATATAATTGAAAGAAAAAGGAAAGGAAAGAACGGATGAAGAATAAGCTCGAATTATTTATTGAAAATAAGCACAGTGAACTTAAAAAAGTGATGAGTGATACTAAAATCTCTAATTTTCTCGAAAAGAATGAACTGGACGAAATTTATGATGACAGATTTCTGGAAGACAAATTACTTGTTATGAAGTTTCTTGAGATACTTCTCTGTATGTACTTTCAACATAAAGGGGAAAAAGTTATTATGAAAACAAAGATTGACAGACTTGAAAAAGAAATTGATGAACTGAAGAAAAAAAAGAGAAAGTAAAAGTAAGTGAAAGAAGGTAAAAGAAAGAAAGGATAAGAAATGACTCTTGTAGGAGAAATTTTTTTCGGTAACGAAAAAATAGATTTTCTGTTCGTAATGGGGGTGTTCGGAAGAAAGAATGTTTACGTTAAAAATAAAGGAAAAATGTATGATTTACGTTATCTTGCCGATATGTTTAAAAGTAAAAAGATAATTTCGGCTGTAAAAATATACTATGATTCAGGTATGTTTGAAGAGCACGCGAAAAAAGTTTTGGACGGTACGGAAACAGAGCCATATATATTTAAATTTATAGACCTTATTATAAAAATGAAACTGTCCGATATAGTTAAACATAATTCAATAATAACGAAAATAACGGAATTGGAAGCGGAATTTGATGAAGAAAATGATACATTTTTTATAACGGCAATAACAGGCAATAAAATAATACATAGAGATGAAAATAATATCCGCTTTTTTTATCGCAGAATAAAATTGGTACTTGGCTATTACAATTCGGATTTAAATAAAATTATAAATCTTGTAGGTTCATATATAGATTTAAAAAAAGAATATAAAATAATAGATATATCAGGAAAAGAAAGTTCCGGCTGTTTTGCTGAAAAAAGGGAAAAAACACTGTTAAATTTTAAAAATATAGGGTTTATTTCTGTTGAACATAACAGAATTATCGACAATACGGTGAAAGAAAAACTGTATGAAGAAATAGAGGACAGATTGAGCGGAATTATAAGAGGCGAGATGCTGAAAAAACTGGTAGAATATTAAATATAAGGAAGGGAATTTATGAAAAGATTAAAATTGGGAATAGGAGCATTATTAATTTTTACAACGCTAAATGTCTATGCAAAAACGTCTTTGTCAGTAAAAGTTGAAAATCAGTCTTTTGAGACTGTCCAACCGTTACCTGTTTTCAAGAATGAAGTAATGGAAGGAGCAAATTCGTACACTGTAAAAGTATTGAAAGCAGACGAGATAACACAGGATTACTACACTTTTAAAAAAGACATAGTAGTAAGAAATGATTTGTATACTTATCCTACTACAAAATTCGAAAATGCAAATCTGAAAAATGCTGAAGATGAGAACTCCATACATTTTATAAATAATGTATATTTCAGAAAAGGTGCAGTAATAAATTTGAGAACAAATGTGGAAAAAAATCTGGGAGATTTTATAAATTTTGAAGATATCTCTCTTGAAGAAAATGAGCTTTTTGTTGATATAGCAGACAGCTCCCAAGTGCCGAGATTTTTAAAAATACCTTTGTTTGTAGTACCCGGAGATGAAACTACGATGAATGATTTAAATATAAGAATGATAAAACCTCTCAAGATAGGCGAAGCGGAATACGCTCTTAAAAGGGAATATGCAGGAAACGGTAAAGTGCTTTATTTTATAGAACCTCTCTATAAAGATGAAGAAACGGCACAAAAATATGCACTTATGGAAAAAAATTATACAGATGAAAGATATGGAAATAAAGAATTGCCTCAGACAGCACTTATAAGAGAAAAAATAACGACGTTTAAAGAAAAAGGAAAAAACTTTATTTATACGAGTAATATTATAGATTTATTTATCAGATAGGAGAAAAAATGAGAAAAATTATATGGACTATGGCAGCAATAGCGACAGTTAATATATCTTATGCAAAAATAAAATTTAAATCTGCTGTATCTCCTATATCCCGAACATTTACAACGGCAACTACGGAAAATGCTAAAAGTGTTCTTGATAAATATCTTTCCGATTTTGAGTTTAAAGATAAAAAATACAGACTTCTCACTACTGATGATAACGTAACTTATGATTATATAAGGGAAAAACTCGGGAGATACAGCAATATAGGAGTGTTATTTATTCCGAAGAGTAAGAGGATAATTTGTCAGAAAGAAAGATATGGAATTACTTCAGTTTTCTTTGGAAATGGCGGGCAGGTTGATACTATCACAAGAAAAGACGGAATTTGTACTAAAAAATCCGCTGAAAGAGTTCTTACACTTCCGGGAAGAGTGGATATGTCAGAAATAGAAAGTCTGAGTATAGATTTTACTGACAAAGTTTACATAGATAAAAAAAATGCTGAAAAAATATTTAAATAAAGGAGTAGAAAATGAAAAAGAGACCGATTTATTCATCCCTTATGGACGAAATGGAGATAATGGGAGTACCTTTGACTACATTTAAAGTTATAATGGGATTTACAGGTATACTTTATCTGTTTACACGTAATTTTATGTGCTTTGTAATTGCAGCAATTTTAATGGTAATAAGCCGTCTTATATGTTTTACGGACACATATAGAATTGATTTGTTATTTAATCATTTGAGAGAAAAAGACAAACTTGACGCATAAATGTGTCTAAAAAATATAAAAAAAGTAAAAAAGGAGAAAAAATTATGAGACGGGCTACTCTATCTGTATTAATCGGTATAATCTCAGCCAATGTAATGGCAGATGAATTTTTTCTCGGGGGAGGTTATGACTTTTACAGAAAAGGAAATAATGGAATTAAAAAAATAGAACCGGGATTTAAGATTAAAGCTGAATGGCTCCCTTTTGAAAATAAAAATTTTAAAATGGGATTAGGTATAGCTCACGAATTCGGCTTTAAAGCAAAGATTGACGGGACAAAAACAAAATTGGGAAAAGCAACTCCTGTATATGCGGTGATTAAACCTGAATGGGAAACAGGCAGCGAATGGAAAGTCTATAATAAATACAAATTGGGCTGGTCATTTAATTCAGGAAAAGAATATCGGAATACAGACAGAACAATTATAAAATCAGGTTTTAAATCAGGACTTTATGCGGGAATAGAAGTAGGTGCAGAATGGAAAAATTTCTCTTTTGGACTTTCCTACGATATGAATAATAAAAAACATCAGGTAGGACTTGTAGTGGGATATGTGTTCAGTAAAGAAAAATCATATAAATCCCTGACTACTGCTCCTGTAAGACAAATAAAAATTTATGAAAGTCCTGTTCAGGATATTCCCGTCAGGGAAGTACCCGAAACAAGACCGGCAGTTATTAGAGTGAGAAATCGGAGAGAAGAGGCTCCGCGTAATTTGGATAATAATCTGAACAATGAGAATATAAACAATGATAGTTCTGATAACAACAGTTTGGATAACAGTGATTTAAAGAATAGTAATTTAAAAAATAGTAACCCGAACAATATCAATCTAAACAACAGAAATTCAAGTAATAATGATTTGAACAAACATAATTTAAAGAATAGTAATTTGAAAAATAGTGATCCAAACAATATCAATTTAAATAACAATAATTTGAATAATAAAAATTTAAATAGTAATATTGATGATAAAAATTTAGGAATAGATGAAAGCCTAAATAATAATAATCTTAATAACAATAATTTGGAAAACAGTTCAAAAATTAACAACTCAAAAATTAAAGAAAAAGAAACAACAGAGAAAAAAACAGGAACGGATTATAGAGGCTGGTTCAGTTTTGATGAAGAAATAAATAAATAATAAGAATATACCATAAATAATATAAAGAAAAAAGGAGAAAGAAAAATGCGAAAAGTTAAAAATATATTGACAGGAGTATTATTATTAGCAGTAATGGCACTTCCTGCAAGTGCGGCAGCTAAAAATAAATATTTAAGCGGTGAAGCTGTATCAAAAATGCAGGTAAAAAAATTAATATCAGGGAAGCAGGACGCTATTAAGAGGGTAGCTACAACTTTTGATTTTTATACGGACAGTATTTATGATGTATACGTAACACCGGATTTTGTAACTATGATAAAATTTGAACCTGATGAAAATATAGTGGCTGTAATAGGGGGAGATAACACAAACTTTGAAATGGAACAGGAATTTGGGGGATCGGATAATTCCATTTATCTTTTCATAAGACCTACTGATATAGACATAACTTCAAATGTAAATGTAATGACAAATAAAAGAATTTATATGTTCAATCTTTATTCCACTTTGGAAATATTCAATCCTTTAGTAAAATTCAATTATCCTGCCGCAGGAAATGTTATGAAAGCGACAGTCGGAAGAAACGGAAACAGAGTAAACAATACACCTGACAATAAAAATGGTATAATGGTGGATATAGATAAAATGGACTCCAATTATTCCATATCAAACAGAAATTTACCTTTTGCACCTACACAAGTATTTACTGACGGTGTAAAAACTATAATAATAATGCCTAAAGATATACAGGAAGCTCCTGTAATAATGGTTAAGGGTGTAGGAAGCAAAGAATTTGAGGTAGTAAACTTTGAATATGAATTTAATAAAATAATTGTACATAGAAGAATTACAGAGGCTGTCCTCAAATTAGGAAATAAGCAGGTTATAATAAAACACAGATAAGAAAGGAAACGGTTATATGTATAATAATAATGGTAATAATCGGGATTATGATGCGGATATAATGGCTGATGATGCCGATGAAATCGAACTTTTTGATGAAAATGATGATATAGGGGATATATCTGACTTTGAAGATGAACAACAAAACAAATCAAAAAACAGATTTTCTTTTGGGGCGAATAATAATGGAAATAAAGAAAAAAAACCTCTTGATAAGAAAAATCTGATGATAATGCTTGGAGCATTAGGAGTGCTTCTAATACTTGCACTTCTTGCTATACCGGGAATGATAAAAAAATCTGCTGAAAAAAATCAGACGGAAGACCCTAATAAAAAAATTGCGGAACAGCCTGTATATACAGGAGAAGCTGACCAAAATACAGTAGAAGCGGGAAACCTGAATGTAGGAGATGCTCAGAATAATATGATAAATGTGAACGAACCGTGTGATACCGCAAATCCTAATAATCCTGCTAATATTAATAACCCTAATTGTGCCAATGTACTCCCTAATCAGGCACAAAATCCGAATATTCCGAATGTAGCAGGACAGCAGGTTCCGCTAAATCCAAATCAAGGATATTCGACTTCTATGATACAGGAAATCCCTGAACCTTATAAACCTGAACCTTATCAGCCGAGGGATATAAAAAAACCGTCATCCGGCTCAATGAACTCAATGTCAAAAGGAAGTGAAAATTCGTCAAACGGTCGTTTGAACGGACAAAATGGAAATGAAGGAAATAACGGCAAAGGTTCCGGACAACAGACAGCACAGAACGACGGTAACGGAGGAGTATCCCAGCAGCAGGCAAGAACAAGAAAGTACCGTCAGACAGCTGACGGAGTAAATACATTTTATCTCCAGCAGGGAAGCTACATACCTATAGCTATAACAACACAGATGAATAGTGATAATGCTTCATATTTTATGGCGATAGTATCGGAAAATGTATATTCAAAAGACGGAAAGCATAAAATACTTATACCTATGGGAAGTAAACTGATAGGAAATTATATGGCTTTAAAAAATAATAACGATACAAGAATGTTTATGATGGTCGACAAGATAATACTTCCTAATAACAGAATAATAGAGTTTGACAATGCCAATATAGTGGACCTTAAAGGAGAAATAGGTGCAAGAGGACAGTTAAACAGAAAAATCCTGCAACGTCTTGGAAAAACCCTACTTGCTTTATCATTTAGTGTTGCGGATGTCGCATTGCAATATAGAAAGGCAAAAATTGCTGCGAGAAATGCTGACAAACTTTCAAGGGTCAGATGGGAAGATCTTATAGATGACCCTGTGGATTCCGTAAAAGATACTATGGAAACAGTGGATAAATCATGGAATTCTGTAAAAAATCGTATAAAAATCCCTGTAGGAACAAGATTGAATGTACTTACAGGAAATGAAATCGTCCTTGAAGAATATAGAACACGTGTTTATTAATAGTTTTTTGTAATAATTGTTTTACAGTTATTACAATGATTAGAGAAAAAACTTATAAAAATATGTAAGATTAAAAATAAATATATTAAGATTGGGGGTATAACTGTTATGACTGACATAAGAAAAATTACAGCGATATTTCTTCTTATATGTCATATTGGAGCTTTTTCCATAACTACTACAACAAATGCTCTTTTGGATGCACAAAATGCTGAAGAAAATAACAGGACATATAATCAGGTTGAACAGATGAACAGACAGGCTAATGATGATCCCGTTCTGTTCAATATAGGGTCAATTATGTCAACTGCGGCGGCAGGGAGTGCTTTATATGGTCTTGAAAATAAATTGAGCGGGTCAATTAAAGGAGTGGGTTCATCATCGGGACTTTCTTCCGGTAATGATACAAATTCCAGTCCTTCGACATGGAATAAAACTAAGTTAAAACCTTGGCAGATAATACTTGTTGTAATATTTATGGCAAGGGAATTAAGAGAATTGAAAAAAGGCGGAGGAGGGAACGGTTCGATAAATAATCCGAATTATGAAAGTTCCCCTATCGGTAAAATAAAAAATTCCAATGACATAAGAGGTCAAATAATAGTAAATATGTTTAAAATCACAGGAAATATTACAGATAATGTTGGACGTACTCTTTCAAATGTTTTAGCAGTCTTTCTGCTTCTTATGGGAACTTTGGAGATACTTATTGGTATACTTAAAGGTGTAACCGACTCCGGTACCGAAGAGCCGAAGTCGATATTGATAATCTTAAAGGATATGTTTCCTCAGTTAATGGTTATGGGGACATTACTTCTGTTACTCGCTAACAGTTTTTTCTGGAATTTTTATACGGGACCGTTATTTAATATTTCAGTAAAAATAGGTAGTATGCTTTCAGGACAAAAATTTGATATGTATAACTTACCTGATTATATAGGAAAACTTTTTAATGCTCCTTTTGCTATTATAGCTTCAGGAGCGGCAATGATGTTCAGTGCGAAAAACGTAACAAACAGTATACTTCCGACTGTAATATTATTTTCGGGACTCATACTTTTATGGTTCTGTTTGAAGGCAGCGATTGAAATATTGACAGTGTTGGTAGATTATCTGATTATAGGTTGTTTCACTATGGTAGTTATGCTTTTTATGGCTCTCAGAATTACAAAGAATATGGGTTCAGGAGTTATAAATGCTATTTCAGGTGCCATGGTAAATGTTATTGTTATGTTCACTCTTATAGGTTTTGCTTTCAGTAATATTGATAAACTTAATGTGAAAATAGGTCTGGATATTAATAAACTTCTCAATACAATAATAACTATCTTTATTATAAACGCTCTACTTAGTCAGATAAAAACAATAGGAAGTTTCTTAAATTCAGGAAGTGCGGCATTTATTCCGGGAAGTAAAATGATAGACGATGTTACAGGCGCAATAACTAAAATGACAACAGCAGGAAATTTCATAAAAAATTTCACTCAATCAGGCGGTTCATTGACGACTGCATTATCAGAGACTATGGGAAAACCTTTTGGCGGATCCGATGAAGGTAAAAAAATGAGAGATATCCGTACGGCTGCAAATAAAAACGTAAGAAATGCTAAAAACAGTAACAGTTCTTCAGGTTCAGGAAAAGATAAGAGTTCTTTCAAAGTCGGAGGCGGAACGGTAAATGTTAAAAATAACGGTAATAAACAAGGAAAGAAAAAATATACTGCGGAACAAATTGGAAAGTTTCTGAAAGGTGAAAGCACACCCGGAGCTTGGGAAGCAGATATGCCAAATTCAGGACCGTTTGTAGCACTCTTTGAGAAAATGTTCCCTGAAAGGGCTAAAGAGATAGATGATGAGAGAGCTGAATATGAAGCAAAAAAACAACAGAAATATATGAGACAGCCTGAACCTGATACAGGTGAGGAAAACGATGAAGGATAAAAAATAGAAAAAAGGAGAAGAAAATTGAAAAAAGCATTGCTGATTACATTCGTTATTTCATCTTTTGCTTTTTCCAGCGGAATGAGATTTACAATGGAAAAAGATAGGAAAGTTCAAAACAGACAGGAAAATACAACAACAAAAGATGTAGAAAATAAAGAAGATTCTGATAGTTCCGCTTCGCAGCGTAATTATGAAAAAGGGGACGGGGATGTAAAAGCAACAAAGGAGAAAATAAATACCAACTTTAATTTTAGAGGCTCAAGGTCAAATAAATACAGTATGTTGAATAACGCACTTAACAAACTGATAAGCGAATCAAATACCTACCTTGGAATACCTTATCTCTGGGGAGGAACTACCAGAAGAGGTCTTGATTGTTCTGCTTTTGTAAAAAACGTATATTCCAGTATAGGAATTGTACTTCCGAGAGTGTCGAGAGATCAAGCGAGAGTAGGTAGAAGTGTAAGCCTTATGTCTGCAAGAAAAGGAGATTTAATATTTTTTGAAACTGACCCTGAAAGACCTGATACAGTATCACATGTGGGAATGTATATAGGAAACGGAAAAATGATACATGCTTCCAGTGCAAGTAAAAAGGTAATAATCGTTCCACTTAATCAAGGATATTTTATGTCTAAAATGGTAGTAATAAAAAGAATAATAGATATATCCTGATAAAAGAAGGGAGAAAAATGGGAAAAGGGAGAAAAAAAAATGCAGATGAAAAGTTCCTGAAATATTTCAGGAATACTTTTTTTATAGATAGAAGCACTCTTATAAACAGTTATGATGAAAATGACATTGATACGGAATATAACTTTGAGCTTGAAAAAAGTGGAGATATAAAAAATATATTCAAAACAATAAATAATTCTTTTAACAAAGAAAAATATCAAGAAATAGAAGCTCTTTTCAGAAAAAAGGATATATTATCAAAAAATAAAAATATTGAAGACAGAAACCTAAAAGAAGATAAAGAAAATTTATCCAATTTTGAAAAATCAGAAAAATCAGATAAACAAAATAAGAATTCAGAAATTGACAGTTTGCAGAAATTATACGATAAAAAAGAAGATATTTCAGAAATCAATCTGAAAAATATAACTGATATTATAAATAATACAGATCCATATGAACTTTATGATGTGTTAAATGAAGATACTGATACACTGAACAGAGTAAATCTTGCCAAAAATATGGAATATATAAATTTAGCACACAATTATGAAAAAAAATGTCAGGAAATAAAAAATAATGAAATATTGGGAATACAGAATTTTTATTCATCAGGTTCAGCTATATTCAATAAAATCTTTTTTGAAGAGTTTGTATCGGATATTTTTAAATATGGAATAGGAAAAAGACTGAATAAATATTTCTCCCCTCTTGTAAATCTGCCAAAGAAAATGCTTTTTGGAGAGGGTTCTCTGGAAAATACAATAGATACGGTACTCAAAGTAAATAAAGATGAAAGAATGTCCGAAATAATAAAAGATGACAAGGACTTTAAGTCTGAATATGAAAATGTAAAAACAGTTATGAAACAAGAATTTTATCATACAAATCTTGATGAAATAAATGAAATAAATAAAGTAAGGAAAAATTTCAGAATAGGAACATTGGATAATTATATCGAAACTTTGAGTTTTAATTCCAATCATTATTTAAAAGAGTATAAGAAATTAGAACCTTTCCTTAAAAGATATAATATAAAAAAAATGACAAAAAGAAATCTGAAAAATTTATATGAAGATAGAGACAGATTATTTAAGGATTTAGAAAAGAAACTTGGGGAAAAACTTTCCGATACTACAAAAAATTTAGTATTGAATGAAGTAATAATAAACAGTTATATGGAAAAGAAACTTGCCGGAAAGACATATATTGTAATTGATGAAATAAAAAGCCCATTTTTCGGATTAAAAGTCCCTTTTATAAAGGGAAAAGTAGATATTGACCTTATTTATTCAGGATTTGACATACTTAGCAGACAAAGTAGAAATGAAATTGTAAAAACCGCAAAAAAATTTGCCGATAGAAAAACAAGAATTGTAAATCAGCTTATAAAAAACTACAGAAATGTTTTTAATTTTAATGACAAACAGGGAGAAATCAGAGATTTATTGCTTGATGACATGAAGCTTGAATTAGATGAAAAAACAGTTGATAAAATTATAGATTTTGAAAAACTGGAAAATATGATTAATCAAAGTTCAGCAAGCTTTGTTTTAAATAATATAAATTATGAATTTAAATCAAGATTTGATGTAGCCATTATAAAAACTGTTCTGCCTTTTATAGAGAAAAATCCTGCCAATAAAGAAAAAATAATTTCTTATTTGAATAAGAATTCAGTAATTGCGGGAAGCAAGCAAATTTATAATTATGATTTTGAAGAATTTTACCGTAATATTTCTTCCAATCCCAAATTTAAAATAGATAAAGCCGATCTGCAAAGATTGGATAGAAATAAAAATCAGATTGGCAAAATGTTGAAACAAGATATTCCCGTTACAAAAATTGTGGATAAATATAAATTTATAGATATAGGTAATATGATTTTTGTATTAAATGTATTCAAGGAAAATCTTAATGCGAGCCTCGATAATGGAATTTTTAAAAATAATCTGAACGGAAGAAATAAGCCTAATGGAAGATATAACGAAGAAAGTCTTGATTTTTCCTTTAGAGACAGTTTTTTTGAAGAGAAACCCGATTTGGAAATTTTGAATGGTCAGAGTAGCTATATTCAGAGTAAAGCTGCAGAATTTTCTAAAATTATAGAAGAAAATCAGGAAAAAATAAATGCTTTCAATCTCAAAAATAATGAAATATTTACTGAAAATTTTGACAATACGGTCCATGACAAAAACAATATAAATCTTGTCAATGAATCAAAAAAAACGGGATTTGAAATTGAAAATCTGAAATTTCTCAGTCAAAATTTAGAAAATGTCAGAAAAAGCAATTTTCTGAAAATGGGTGTACTTTCCATGCAGAATAAACTGACTTCTACACAGGCTGTAGAAATACTCCTTAAAAGCAGTATTCTTGAAAAACAGTACAGGGATTTACTAAAGGTTACAGATAGATTTTATGTGGAAATTCTTAAGGATGCTATTAAGAAAAAATGGCAGGTACTTCTAAAAGATTATTATACAGATACCGAACTTCTTAAAAACGACATAATAATAAATCCTAAACTGAATGCCAGACTTATAAGAGAGATTGAATATAATCTTGGCTTATATAATTCAGCAAATCTCAAAGAAAAAGTAAAAATGCTCAGTCAGATAATGAGCAATCTTGATATAAAACAACTGAATAAAGATTTTATAATCGAAGAACGCAGAAAGGCAGGAAATTTTGCCAAAAACTTGTTTAATAATGATTCTGTCCGATTGACGGACAATAATATAAAAATGCACGAGCTTTTGAACGGTGATATTGAAAAATTTAAAAGAATGGATGAGAATACGAAAAAAGCTGTAAATAAATTCGCAGACAGGTTTATGGAAAGACTTAGAAGCAACAAATCCGAAGATAAAGATTTTTCTGAAAAGTTTGATCTCAACACTTTCAATGACAGGGAATTTATCGATTATGTCGTAAAATATGAAAGTGTGGATAACACTTATATAAGGGAACTTCTTGCTCTTGATGATGAAGGAACTTTTGCCGAAACGGGTTATCAAAATCAGAGTTTTCAGGAATTTAGAATGAGCAACAAACTTGCAGGTTATAGAGGGCAGATGAAAATGAGTGCCTTAAGGAAAGTAAATCTTATAGGAAGAAAAGTATTTGTAAATCATGAAATAAAAAAATATAAGAATAATCTCCGAAAACTCAAGGAAGAAATCGAAGATGTGAAACTGAAAATGAAAGAGATTATGGGTGAATTTGAAAAAGAATACGAAGAAGATATGTTGAAAATCAGTAGGGACAGAAAAGAAAGTCTTGAAAATCAGGAAAAAACTAAAGAAAAATTCAAAGAAGATATTAAGATTACTGTTATGCAGGCAGTAGAAAACAAAAAAGAAGAAGAAAAAAATGAAGCTCAGAGGGAATACGAAGAAGATATGGAAAAGCTTAAGGAAGAGAAAGAAAATATTGAAGAATATGTAAGAGTTCGTGATGATTTTATGAGATAACTTATAAAAAAATTTCAATTTCAAAGTAATTTTTTTATTCCGTATTTAAGCTTAAAATATTGAATTTATTGGACTTTTTAACATTATTACAGGTGTTTTGTTTGATTTGTCAAAAATAATAAAATGATGTAAAATAAAAAAAGATGTATAATTAAAAAATGGAAATAATATCGGAATAAGTTTTTATAAAAAACTTTTTGAAAAGATATTTTGAAATATAAAAAAAATCCTTATATGAAAATATAATAAAAATTAGTCAGGAAGGAAAAAGTTATGGTAATAAACTATGGAAGCGGAAAGATTGCAGAAAGTCTTGTAAATGTTATAAGATTTGGTAAAATAGCAATGAGACAGGTACTGTCCGAGATTCTTGTCTTAGTTGTAATTCTTTTGACGTTACATATTCTCTACGAAATTCTTCTTATAGCGGTAAACGGAGAGGCAACTAAAGTTCTTTCAAAAGTTTTTAATGAGCTTATATTTGCAGGATTTCTTGTTTTTATTATGATGAACTGGTTGGGAGGCATTAATTTACTGGAAAATATAATTGAGCCTTTAATGTTTCAAAAAATACCCCAATATATGTTCAGTTTTAAAGTCGGAAACAGAGAACTGTTTGTAACGGATGGTGTACTTTTGAATCTTGATAAGCTATGGAAAACACTGGAAGAAATTCCGAATAAAATATATGATATGAAAGCTGCATGGAAAATTTTCTTTGAGTGGGTATTAATAAGTAACCTCGGATATCATCTTATAATGATATTATTAAAAATGTTTATGTATGTTGTAATTATATTGTTTTTTGCAGATATACTAAGAATGATACTGGGGGTACATCTGATGTATATATTTTCAGGAATTTCATTTGTGCTTATGACATTTAAGCCTTTGAGAGAAAACTACGGTATGGCGATACCTAAGACATTACTAGCGACATCAATACAGTACTATATGACATTTATTATAGTAGGTCTTAGTGCGGGATATATGAATTATCTATATTCGGTAGGAGGAAAATTTATACATATAGTAGGAGTATTTATTTTAATGGGTCTTATAAAAGGAATGATGAATCAGATAAGTAGAATAGGGTCTAAATTATAATTTAAAGAAAGAAAGGCAAAAAAATATGCGAAACAGAAAAACGGTAATTATGTTTATCATAGTAACTCTTATGTTGCTCATAACAGTTTCGGCAAGCGGTGCGGACGTTAAAGATACTGCAACGGAGGTAACGAGAGATGTTAATGAATTATTAGCCGGATATATTAGATTTCTCCAGTGGGCAATAACCGCAGTAATGCTTGTCATAACAGCCGCAGGCATTTTACCTGAATTGTTTTCTGCGGGGCGTCCGCCTGATATTGCAGGGATATTTATGAAATTTATTCAGGCAGCTGTTATTATTGGAATTGCATGGGGAATAGGAGACCTTATCAATGCAGTTTTTGGTGCAAACATAAATATTGCAATGATAACATAAGGATACATTAAATGTAGAATAGAAAAAATAAAAATAATACAAAAGAGATATCTCATAAATAAGTTTTTACTGTGTTTTATATACTTTTCTTATTTATAAGATATCTCCTTGTTTTTTTATATCATCAAATCATTCTTTTGTTTTATCTTTTCTGTTATACTGATTATTATGTTTAACAATTTTTTTGTGAAATGAGTTAAAAATTTTATGTATTATATTTTCGATATAAAATTTTGTTTCATAGAAAAATAAATGAAAATTATAATTATAAAAATAATTTTTTCTTTTTATATTGAAAGAATATAAAGTTACATGTTATAATACCAAAAATAAAACAAGAAAGGAGAAATGTTGATATTGTCTCAATAGTAAAAAAATGAATGGAAATTAATATAATAAATTTTTATATTATTTTATCATATGGATTTTACTGTTAAAACAGCTTCAATAAACAATAATGATAAAAAAATTAGCTCAATCAATAGTAACATTTATTATAGCGATATTTGGTCCCAATGCAGGGAGAATAATAGGAATATTTCTTATATCTCTGCTTCCTGTCATAGAGTTGAGAGGAAGCATCCCCATAGGATATTATCAGGGACTTCCATGGTATACAAATATGATAACTTCAATTATAGGAAATATGCTGCCAGTACCTTTTATACTTTTATTTGTAGTAAAAGTGTTTGAATTTATGAAAAAACATAACATAATGGTAAATATGATTGATAAGCTGGAAAAAAAGGCACTGAATAGAAGTGAAAGTTTGGCAAATAAAGAATTTATAGGGCTAATGCTGTTTGTAGCAGTACCTTTTCCGGGAACAGGTGCATGGACAGGTGCATTGATAGCTGCTTTACTCAAATTAGACGTAAAAAAATCGTTTTTTATGATACTGCTGGGAGTGATCATAGCTGCAGCTATAGTAACACTGGGAGTATACGGAGTGTTCGGATTTTTAAAAAATATAATATAAAGTATATGTTTGTATGTTAGAATAAAAAAAAAGAGGTTAAAGAGAGTAAATTTCAAAAAGATGATATAATATAATAATATACAGTAAAATAAATGTAAATTTATAAAAAATAAATAAAAATATATCTAAAAAAATAAAAATCATAATTTATTAATGATTTTTTGTTTTATAAATCAATAAAATTGATATTTGCTAAATATTTGTCATTTTGTCAGTTTTTAGGCAATTTCAATTAAAGAATATATTACTAAAACTAATTAACATAAAATAATTATGAAAGGAGAATTTTATCTGAAAATAGAAAAATAAAAATGAAATATGAGAAAATATAGGAAAAAATAGAGTAGGAACAGTAAGAAAAATTTAAATTTCTATATTTTATTTTTGTATTTCGATTATAACTTATAATTTAATTGTAGATTTCAATTATAAAATTTTCTGTTTTTAAGATAAATATTTAAATATGAAAAAAGCAATATTAGTAACAAGCTTCGGTACATCTCATAAAGATACGAGAGAAAAATGTCTTGATGTAATTGAAAATGAAGTAAGGGAAAAATATGGAAACGAAAAAGTGGAAAGGGCCTATACTTCAGGAGTTATAAGAAGAATAGTCGAAAAAAAAGAGGGGATACATATATATGACCAGAAAGAGGGCTTGGAAGCTCTTAAAAATAAAGGATATGATGAAATTATAACAATGTCGCTTCATATTTTAGGAGGAATTGAGTATTCAAAACTTAGTAATGAGTATGGGAAAGTTACGCAACCGTTACTGACAACAGATGAAGATTACCGAAAAATAGTAAATAATGAGAAATTTAATGATTTAGAGGGAAATGATGCAATCATATTTATGGGACATGGTTCTGAAAGTGCTGCGGATGTTACATATCAGAGATTACAGGAAGAGTATATAAAAGCAGGGAAAAATAATATTTTTATAGCTACAGTCGAGGGAAAAGTAACAATTGAAGATGTTATTGAAAAACTGAAAAAAACAGATTATAAAAAAATATTATTAAAACCTTTTATGATAGTGGCGGGAGACCATGCCAAAAATGATATGGCTTCTGATGAGGAAGATTCGTGGAAAACGGTGCTTCAGAATGAGGGCTATGAAGTAACTCCTGTATTGAAAGGAATGGGAGAATATAAATTTATTCGTGATATGTTTATGGAAAAATTAGAAGCAGTCTATGGAAAAGATGAAAAGAAAAATGAAAAAATCGGTTCAAAAGGAAATTTTATATCATGGTTCAAAAACTTGTTTAAAAAGAGATAGAAATAATAGAAATATATATAATAAAGTAAAAAAGCCTCAATGTACTACACCAAAATCTTGGACATAAAAAATAAAAAGGAGATATGGCACAATTCTAAGCTTATTTTTTTGACAATGAATTATGAGCATAGTATAATTCACAAAAAATATAATTAGGAGGAAAACTAATGGAAAAAAGACTTTGCAAATCAAGAACTGATAAAAAAATAGCAGGAGTATGTGGAGGAATAGGAAATTATTTTGGTGTTGACCCGACCGTTGTCAGAATTATATGGGCCATTTGTATTTTGGGCTACGGAATAGGTCTTTTTGCTTATATTATAGCAGCTTTTGTATTACCCGAGGAACCTTTGAATGAGTCGGACAATTCAAATAAAAAAGGCTTTGAAACTGATAAAAAAGATATTGAAATAGAAGAAGCCGAAAAAGTCGAAGATTAAGATTAAGAATATAATAATTTAAATATCAGAAAATAAGTTTTTAGTTTACAGTTTGGCAGTTGAGTTGGGAGTGAGATTTATTTGACTAAAAAAATATATCTTATCTTCCTCTTGACAAATAAAAAAAAAGTAGTATACTATTTATAGAGTTATAGGTGTTTTATAAACTTAATAAGGAAATCGGTTGAAATCCGATACAGCCCCCACTACTGTGAAACTGACGAAAGTACATAAAACCACTGAAATGTAATTTTGGGAAGGGTACGAGTAGGATGAAGTTAGTCAGGAGACTTGCCTAATAATTTTTCTATTAAAATTTTCTGGGAAGGGAAAATTTGATATACATCAATAAAAATAAATCAACGGCGATTTAGTTTTTTATAGTATTGTTATACGGTGTTGCATAACATTTATTATAGAGCTTTTGACGTGTATTGAATTCGGCTTTCAGCTGATTTTTTTTTAACCTGAATAATTCTCGTATGTAAAACAGGAATTTTATTTTTAAGGAGAAATAAGAATGAAAAAAAGAACATCATCATTTTTAGTTTTAATCGGGCTATTTTTAGTTGTAGTAAACGGTTATTCAATGCATATAATGGAAGGATTTCTACCTCTGAAATGGGTAGTAGTATGGTTTGTTATCTGTATTCCGTTCTGGATTATAGGGATAAGAAAACTTCAGAATATTTCTAAAGCCGGTGTGCAGGATAAAATGACACTTGCATTGGCAGGAGCGTTTATATTTATACTTTCGGCATTAAAAATACCGTCAGTAACAGGAAGTTCATCACATCCTACAGGAGTAGGACTTTCGGCTATATTATACGGTCCTTTTGTAACTTCCATATTAGGGACGATTGTATTGATATTTCAGGCGGGATTGCTTGCGCATGGAGGATTTACAACTTTGGGAGCGAATACGGTTTCAATGGCAATAGCGGGACCTATTGTATCATATTTGATTTACAAAGGGCTTGCTAAAAGAAACAGAACCCTTGCAGTATTTTTAGCAGCATCTGTAGGAGACCTCGCTACATATGTCGTTACATCATTCCAGCTGGCACTTGCTTACCCTTCTGCTGACGGAGGGATACTAACTTCATTTATAAAATTTGCAATGGTATTTGCGGTAACTCAAGTACCTTTGGCAATTATTGAAGGACTGTTGACAAATGTGGTAATGAACATACTTGAGAAATACAATGTAAAAGGGGTGGAAGCATAATGGAAGAAAATAAAAATAAAAGTGTACTCAAAAAGAATATAATCCTGATTATAATAATACTTATAATAGGTATTGTACCTCTGCTTATGGTGAAATCCGAGTTCGGAGGCTCCGATGATAAAGGAGAAGATATAATAAAAGAAATAAATCCTGATTATGAACCTTGGGCCAACAATTTAATAGAATTGCCCGGTCCTGAAACGGAAAGTCTTCTGTTTGCTTTACAGGCTGCCATAGGTGCAGGAGTTATAGGATATGTGTTAGGCTATTTCAAAGGCGAAAGAAAGAATGTTAATAGATAAAATATCTTACGGAAATCCGATAAAAGATATGAACCCCGGAATAAAGTTTATACTGTCAATGACGACATTAATATTTTTACTTTACACCGGAAGTAAAGTAGTATTTATTTTTAACCTTATACTATTTAATTTGCTTCTTTTATTTGTTGTAAAAGTAAAAATATCAGACTTGTTAAAATTGAACTTTATTCCGGCTTTATTTATTTTGACGACTGTAATTTCCTTGTTATTTATAAAATCTGATATATGGGCATTTTTATTACGTTCATTTTCAGCAATAGCAGTGGTATATTTTCTTATCTGTTCGACACCCGTCATAGATTTGGATTATATATTTGCAAAATTGAAATTTCCCAAAATATTCAGGGAAATGTTCCTACTCATTTACAGATATATATTTCTGTTGTCTGATAATAAGGAAAAATTACAGAATGCACAGGAAGTGAGACTCGGGTACAGTACTTTCAGAAACAGTATGAAATCATTTCCAATGCTCGTAGTCGCAATACTGAAAAAAACATATTACTATAATCTAAATTCTATAAAAGCCGTAGAGTCAAGATTAGGGAAAGAATTTATTTTTTCCCATAGAAAATATAAAAAAATCGGGATTGAACTAATTTTTGTAATATTAATATTTATAATAAATCTATATCTGGTGGTAAAATATAATGCTTAGACTTGAAAATATAACCTTTTCCTATGATAAGGAAACGGAAGCTCTCAAAGATGTGAGCCTGAATATTGAAAAAGGAAAGAAAACTCTGTTTTTAGGAGAAAACGGCTCGGGAAAATCCACTTTATTTCTGATAATGAACGGACTTCTTCAGGCACAGAAAGGAAATATCTATTTTGAAGGTGAAAAAATAGTGTATAGAAAAAAGGACCTTGAAAATCTTAGAAAAAAAGTAGGGATAATTTTTCAGGACCCTGAAATACAGATTTTTGCTCCTTTAGTTTTTCAGGAAGTGGCTTATGGACCCGAGAATCTTGGTTATTCCAAAGAAAAAGTAGAAAAAAATGTAAACAGGGCAATGAAAGAAATAAATATAGAAAATTTGAAAGATAGACCCTGTCATCATCTCAGCTATGGGCAGAAAAAAAGAGTATCTATAGCTGCAATTACAGCAATGGAACCTGATTTACTGATTTTAGATGAACCTACTGCGTGGCTTGATTCCAAAAATACGAGAAGAGTATCAGAAATTCTTAAAGGTTTTTCCGAAGCAGGAAAAACCCTGATAGTATCGACACATGATACAGATTTTGCATATGAATTTGCTGATTATATCTATGTCCTTGATAAAGGCAGAATAGTCAGACAGGGAAACAGGGATGAAGTTTTTGAAGATTTTGAGTTTTTAAGAAAATTGAATTTAAATATTCCAAATGTGTTAAAAATAAAGAGTTATCTGAAATATAAACAACTTGATGAAAATGATTATTATAAATTCTTGGAGGAAAAAAATTTACTATGAAAAAAATACTTATATCGGGAGCAATGAGCGGAAGCGGAAAAACTACAGTCAGCAGTATATTGATGTCGGCATTTGAGAATGTGGCACCTTTTAAAGTGGGGCCTGACTATATTGACCCCGGTTATCATGAACTTTTTACAGGGAATAAATCTCATAATCTGGATGCTTTTATGTTTGATGAAGATACGTTGAAACATATATTTAAAACAGGAGTAAAAGGACGAAATATAGCCATAGTCGAGGGAGTTATGGGACTTTATGACGGTATAGGGCATGAAAAGGATAATTTCAGTACGGCACATATATCGAGGATCTTGGATATTCCTGTGATACTTGTAGTAAACGCAAAGGGGATTTCTACAAGTATAGCTGCTGAAGTTTTAGGCTTTAAATTATTTGATAAAAATGTTAAAATAAAAGGAATCATTCTAAATAATGTTTCATCGGAAAAATTGTATCTAAATCTGAAAGAAGCTGTAGAAAGGTTTACAGGAATAGAATGTTTAGGGTATCTGCCAAAAAATGACAAACTGTCTGTAGAAAGCAGACATCTGGGACTGAAACAGGCTTTTGAGCTGAAAGACTCCGAAGAGCTTAGGGAAAAGAAAATTCTTTTTAAGGAAATCGCTGAAAATTGTCTGAATTTAAAAAGAATATATGAAATAGCCGAAGAATTTGAAACTGACGGTGGAATGGACGAATTTAAGCCGATAGAAAATCTGAAAAATAAATACAAAGGTAAAAAAGTCGGAGTAGCAAGGGACGGAGCATTTTCTTTTTATTATGAAGCCAATCTTGAGTTAATGAGGTTTTCGGGCTTGGAAATAGTGGAGTTTAGTCCTGTGAGAGATAGAAAACTTCCTGACAATCTTGATTTGATATATTTCGGTGGAGGATATCCCGAGCTGTATTATAAGGAGTTGTCAGAAAATGTGTCCATGAAAGAAAGCATAAGACAGGCTTATGAAAACGGGGTAAAGATATACGGAGAATGCGGGGGCTTTATATATCTTACAAAAAGATTAAATCTAATTGACGGAAATTATGGAGATTTTTGCGGAATTATAGATGTAGAAATTTCTATGAGAAACAAGCTGAATATTGGAAGATTTGGCTATATAAACATAGAAACGGGAGAGGGAATTAAAACGAAAGGTCATGAGTTTCATTATTCGGAGATTTCTACGGACAATGAAAATAAAAAAGACAATACACATTTTTATAAAATCGAAAAAAATGACGGAAGAAACTGGACTTGCGGTTATAAGAAAAAAAGTTTACTCGCAGGGTATCCGCATATTTCTTTTTATTCAAATATAGAATTTTTTAAGTATTTAGTAGAAAAGTTGTAAAAATATTTTCGGAAATAAAATTTTTTTAACTGATAGCAAGACTGATAGCCGGAAGTATAAAAATAGAAATATAAAAATAATAACAGGTCTTTATAAATAACACTTTATAAATTCGATAATTATAATAAATAATTATACATAAAATAAAAATAACAGGAGGAAATTGAAATTATGTCATACATTAAGGATCCTAAAGACATAGAAGTAAGAAGTTTTGAAATGATAACGGAAGGACTGGGGAACAGGGCAGACCGTTTTCCCAAACAGGAAAAACTTATTGTAAAAAGGCTTGTCCACACTACGGGAGATTTTGAATATGCCGATATTACGGAATTTCATAATGATGCTGTAAATTCTGCAATAGAAGCGATAAAATCA
Organism: Pseudoleptotrichia sp.; assembly: GCF_057270515.1. Classification (NCBI taxonomy): domain Bacteria; kingdom Fusobacteriati; phylum Fusobacteriota; class Fusobacteriia; order Fusobacteriales; family Leptotrichiaceae; genus Pseudoleptotrichia; species Pseudoleptotrichia sp. The sequence continues at coordinate 89,733 of NZ_DBHIXS010000005.1, forward strand.
GGATGTAAAATATATTGTGATACAAATATGATAGTTACAGGACTGAATAAAGCAGGACTTGCGAAGTTCGGATGTTCGGCTTACTGCCTTGTAAATGATGATGAAGTGGCTAAGGAAGCTAAAGAAAGAGGCATTACGAGGTCAATGGTGGGTATAGAAAGAGCAGTGAAAGATAAGGATACAAAAATATTTTTAATAGGAAATGCTCCGACTGCGTTATTTCAGCTTCTTGAGGAAATAGAAAAAGAAGAAGTTGATAAGCCCAGATTAATCGCAGGTGTGCCTGTGGGGTTTGTAGGATGTCCTGAATCAAAAGCGGCACTTTCGGATTATGATGTGCCTTTTATCAGAACAAACGGTACAAAAGGAGGCAGCACAGTCGCTGTAGCGGTTCTGCACGGGATACTGTACCAAATATATCAGAGAGAAAGATACTAAAAAATGAACAAGGGAAGGAATGAAAGTAAAATGGAAGAATATGTATATTTTCATGGCAAGAAGCTTAGATACGGTTACACTACAGGAAGTTCTGCAACGGCAGCCACGAAAGCCGCACTGACATATCTTTTGGACAATGACAAAAATGACATACCTGAAGTAACTATCGGACTTCCCTCTGGAAAACCTTTAACGATTAAAATAAATTCATTAAAGAAAAAAGAAGATTATGTATTGGCATCGGTTTTAAAAGACGGGGGAGATGACCCCGATGTTACTCATGGACTGGAAATTTTTTCCAGAGTAAGCTTGCGTAATGATTCGGAAATAAATATTTTCGGTGGAGTAGGAGTAGGTAAAGTTACTAAAAATGGACTGCCTATACCTCCCGGAAATTCTGCAATAAATCCCACTCCTATGAAAATGATAAGGGAAACTGTCGAAAGTATATTACCTGAAGGTATGGGGGCTGATGTCGAGATATTTGTACCGAAAGGTGAAGAAACGGCTAAGAAAACGTTAAATTCAAAGTTAGGAATTGTAGGAGGGATATCTATTCTCGGAACGACGGGAATAGTAAAACCTATGTCCGAAGAAGCATGGAAAGCGTCTCTTGCAGTAGAGCTGAAAATGGCCCTTGAAATTACGGGAAGTGAAGAGGCAATCTTTCTTTTTGGAAACAGAGGAAAACAGTATCTGACCGATAATTTTCAGGATAATACTTCTCAAGCGGTAGTAATAAGCAACTTTGTAGGATATATGTTCGACAGGGCATGCGAATTTAAGGCTAAAAAGATATATTTTATAGGAGAATTAGGTAAATTTGTCAAAGTTGCAGGAGGGATATTTCACACACACAGCAGGGTTTCCGACGCAAAAATGGAAATACTCACGGCAAATGCACTGCTCGTAGGGGAAAGTATGGAAAATTTGAAAAAAATAATGGCTTCAAATACAACCGAAGAAGCTACAAAGTACATTGAAAAAACAGAAGTTTATGATTTGCTGGCTAAAAAGGCAAAGCAGAAATGTGAGGAATACTGTAGAAGAAATGGTTGGGATTTGGAAGTAGAGGTACTTATTATTTCAGCCGAGAGGGAAGAATTGGGAAGTAGCAAACATTTTTTTGAACATTTTAAAAGAAAATAGAGGATAAAGATATACTGAAAAATACAAAAATAGAAAGAGTACAGGAACATTATGAAAATAAATGTATTAGGTTTAGGTCCGGGAAACCTTGATTATACACTTCCTGCGGCTATAAAGAAACTTGAGGAAACGGAAGTCGTTATCGGAGGAAAAAGGCATATCGAAAGTTTAGGAAAATATGCCGAAAATAAAGAATACTGCTATATAACAGCAGACTTGGAGAAAGTTCTGAATTTTATAAAAGAAAACAGGAATAAAAAAATATCTTTGATATTGTCAGGAGATACAGGATTTTACAGTATGCTCACTTTTATGAAAAAACATTTTTCCGATGAAGAGCTGGAAGTTATACCGGGAATATCTTCCGTTCAATATATGTTTGCTAAAATATCCGATTACTGGTATGATGCATATCTTTCAAGCGGACACGGCAAAGAGTTTGATTATGTGGCAAAGTTGAAAGAATACGGCAAACTCGGTATGCTTACGGATAATAAAAATACACCTCAGGAAATAGCAAAACAGCTTACTGAAAACGGATTAGGAGAAACTTTGATTTATGTAGGAGAAAATTTATCCTATGAAGATGAGAAAATTTACAAATATAAGGCAGAAGAGCTGGAAAATATAGAATATAAATTTAAAATGAATGTAGTTGTGTTAAAGTCGGAATAATTTAAAAAAAATCCGATGAATAAGAAAAGAAGGTGTGAAAATATGAATAAGCTCCAATGGAAGCGGGTTTATGAAACTCCTGAAAATAACGATGGATATAGAATACTGGTTGACAGACTTTGGCCCAGAGGGCTAAAAAAAGAAAATGCAAAAATAGATTATTGGGCAAAGTCGATTACTCCAAGTGCCGAATTGCGGCAGGCTTATCATAAAGAAGAAATAAATTACGACACTTTTGCTGAAAAGTATGGGAAAGAATTGGGGAAAAATCCTGATTTTAATGACTTTATGGTATTGATAAAAAAACATCTGAAAAATGGCAATGTTACGTTAGTATATGCTAATAAAATTCCTGAATTAAGTCATATTCCTACTTTAAAGGATTTCATTAATTTAAATTTATAGAAGTTTGGACTTTTTGAACTCATAACCAAAATTTTTAAAATAAGGGATATTGTTTGAAAATTATTGTTTTATATGGTAATCAGAACATCAGAAATATTTGCAATACTTGTAATACCGAACGTTGAAGATTCAATATAATTCAATATGGAAAAGAAAATATAAGGAGATTATAAATGGATAATTTTTTTGGAATAATGGACGGTCTTTTAAAAAACAGTTTTGTTGAAGCATTGACAGTCGAAGTGGTATTTTTCAGATTATTGCTTGCCGTGGTTTTTGGCGGAATAGTCGGTTATACAAGGGAAAGATACAATAAACCCGCAGGATTTAGAACACATATATTGGTATGTTTCGGTGCGGCTATTATATCTATGGTGCAGGATCAGCTAAGACTGAATATTTTGGAACTGGCGAGAACAAATCTGCAATTATCGGCAGTTGTAAAAACCGATTTGGGAAGGCTTGGAGCTCAGGTTGTAAGCGGAATAGGATTTTTAGGTGCAGGAAGTATAATGAAAGAAAAAGGGGAAACTATTGGAGGGATGACTACCGCTGCGGGAATATGGGCAACAGGCTGTGCAGGACTGGGAATAGGCTGGGGATTTTATAACCTTGCTATACCTGCAATAGTATTTATGTTTCTTATATTAGTCTTTTTCAAGAAATTTGAATCCAAAATTGTGAAAAAAACAGTATTATTGAATTTTGAAGTGAAATTTTTAAGTGAAAGTGATTATGAAAAGGGAATTATTCAAGTATATGAAGTATTTAGCAGAAAATTGATAAGAATAACTCAGGTAGATAAATATCGTATTGAGGATACTGCATTTTTTACGGTCAGTGTAGAAGATAAAGTGATAAATATATCTGATGTAATTGTTTCTCTTTCGGCGATAAAAAGTGTCGAACAGGTAAAGACTACTTAAACAAGGGAATTGAGTATGGATATAAGAAAAATGCTTATTTACAGATAGTTGGTAAATTTAAATGAGATAAAAATATAGAAAATAATAAAATAAAACAGGGAGGAAGGCTATGGCGTCAAGCAAAGAATATTTAAATTTTGTATTGGAACAGCTATCGGAATTAGATAATATTAGTCATAGGGCGATGATGGGAGAATACATTCTCTATTATAAAGGAAAAATTATCGGGGGAATTTATGATGACAGATTTCTTATAAAGCCTGTAAAATCGGCTAAAAAACTTATGCCTAATGCTTTTTTTGAAATTCCGTATGCAGGAGCAAAAGAAATGCTGCTCGTTGATGATGTTGAAAACAAGGAATTTTTAGCGGAACTTTTTGAAGCAATGTATGAAGAATTGCCTGCCTCGAAAATAAAAAAGAAAAAATAATCAAGGCTTTTAAATTTAGTTTTGGAACGGTTTTATTATAAACATAGTCAGAAAAGGAAAGGGAAAAAATGTATCACATAAAAGATGAGGAATATGTAAAAGGAAATGCACCGATGACAAAAGAAGAAATCCGTGCGGTCAGTGTTGCAAAGCTTGAGATGAATGATAATGACATATGTCTTGACATAGGCGGAGGTACCGGAACGATAACTATGGAAATGGCGAGATTTGCCAAAAATGGTCATGTCTACACCATTGAAATGAAAGATGATGCCTATGAGATTATAAAACAGAACATAGAAAAATTTAAGCTGAAAAATATAACATTGATAAAAGGTGAAGCTCCTAATGACCTGAAAGATTTAAAAATGAAGTTTGATAAAATATTTATAGGAGGCTCGGGAGGAAATTTAGAGGAGATAATACAGTATTCTTATGATAATCTAAAAGAAAAAGGTATTCTCGTGTTGAATTTCATTGTTCTGGAAAATGTATTTAAAACAATGGAATGTATGAAAAAACTAAATTTCAGAGATACCGATATATGTCAGGTAATAGTAAGTAAAAATAGAAAAATAAAGGATTTTAATATGATGATGGCTGAAAATCCCATTTATGTGATAACGGCAAGAAAATAGATTTATAATTTAACAGTAAAAAAAATTACGGAAAGGAAAATAATGACTAATAAATCAGGAAAATTTTACGGTATCGGAGTAGGAGTGGGAGATAAGGAAAATATTACTCTAAAAGCTGTGAAAAGACTCGAAAAAGTCGATGTCGTCATATTGCCCGAAGCAAAAACAGGCGAAGGAAGTACAGCTTTTGAAATCGTAAAAGACTATGTCAAAGAAGGAATTGAACAGATTTTTATGGAATTTCCCATGGTGAAGGATCTCGAAGCGAGAAAAGTTTTCAGAAAAAATAATGCCGATATTATAAACAGATTACTTTCAGAGGGGAAAAATGTAGCATTTTTGACAATAGGGGATCCGATGACATATAGCACTTATACTTATGTACTGGAGCATATCCTGCCTGAAACAGAAGTGGAAACGATAGCAGGGATAAACTCCTATAACAGTATGGCTGCAAGGCTGAATATTCCGCTAATGGTCGGTGATGAAGATTTGAAAGTGATTTCTGTCAACAAGAAAACTAATATTCAGAAGGAAATAGAAAATAACGATAATATCGTTTTTATGAAAATAAGCAGAGACCTTGACAAATTGAAACAAGCTATCATAAATACAGGAAATACTGAAAATATAATAATCATTTCCAACTGCGGAAAAGACAATGAAGAAATATACACAGACATTGAAAAACTTGACAGCGTGCATTATTTTTCAACATTAATACTCAAAAAGAAAGGAATAAGTCAATGGAAAAGGTTTATTTTATAGGGGCAGGACCGGGAGACCCTGAACTGATTACGGTAAAAGGTAAAAAAATTGTTGAAAAAGCAGATGTAATAATATATGCAGGCTCTCTGGTAAATCGGGAAATCATAAATTGTCATAAAGAGGGGGCTGAAATTTATAATTCCGCTTCGATGAACCTCGACGAAGTAATGGAAGTTACAGTAACAGCTCAAAAAGCAGGGAAACTCGTGGCGAGAGTTCATACAGGAGATCCGAGTATTTACGGAGCGATAAGAGAACAGATGGACGTCCTTGATGAACACGGTATCGAATATGAAGTAATACCGGGAGTGAGTTCTTTTGTGGCAGCGGCAGCGGCGATAAAAAAAGAATTTACACTGCCCGATGTGAGTCAGACTGTAATATGTACAAGACTTGAGGGAAGAACACCTGTTCCCGAAACTGAAAGTCTGGAAAGCCTTGCTTCACATAAATGTTCCATGGCAATATTCTTGTCGGTACAGATGATAGACAAAGTTGTAAAAAAATTGCTGAAACATTATGATGAGAGTACACCGATTGCCATTGTTCAGAAGGCGTCATGGAAAGACCAGAAAATAGCAATGGGAACATTGGGAAATATTGAAGAAATCGTCAAAAAAGAAAAAATTACAAAAACTGCACAGATTTTAGTAGGAAACTTTATGGGAAATGAATATTCAAAATCCAAACTTTATGATAAAACATTTACTCATGAATACAGAAAGGGTATAAAAGAATGAAAGCTGCAATTTACTGTGTGAGTAAAAGCGGATACGGCATTGCCCTTGAAATAGCCGAAAAGCTGTATAAGGACTTGGATATTTATGTTTCCGCGAAAGTATATGATTTGCTGCACTGTGAAAATGAGAAAGAAAAAAATATAATAAAAATAAACGGAAGATTGGCTGAAACGATAGCCGATACGTTTAACAAATATTCCGTCCATATATTTATAATGGCAACGGGAATAGTAATAAGAATGATTGACGGGAAACTGAAGTCAAAAGATGTAGACCCTGCCGTTCTTGTAATCGATGAAGAAGCAAATTTTGTGATTTCGCTTTTGTCAGGTCATTTAGGCGGAGCAAATAATGAATGTGAAAGAGTTGCAGCAGCTGTAAATGCACTGCCTGTTATTACGACAGCAACCGATGTAAGCGGGAAAATCGCCGTGGATATGATTTCCAAAAAGATAAAAGGCAAACTTGCTGATTTGAAAGCGGCGGGCAGAGTAACTTCATTAATAGTAAATGAAGAGAAGATAAGTCTTCATCTTCCTAAAAATATAGTGGACGTGAATGAAAGCAGCTCGGGAGCTATAATTATATCAAACAGGAAAACTATTGAGGTGTCAAAAGTTATCCCGCAGAATATTATACTTGGAATAGGCTGTCGAAGAGGAGTTTCCAAAGAAAAAATAATAGAAAAAATAAATTATGTAATGGACAAACAAAATCTTGAAATGTCTTCTATAAGAAAAATTGCTTCTGCGTGGGTAAAATCCGATGAAACGGGACTTCTGGAAGCAGTTGAGGAATTAAAAATACCTGTTGAATTTATTTCCAAAGAAGATATTCTGACAGTGGAACATCTTGTAGAAGAAAAATCGGAATTTGTAAAAAATGAAATAGGTGTATACGGAGTGTCAGAGCCTTGCGCTTATCTGGCGTCCAATAAAAGAGGAGAATTTTTAGTAAAAAAAATAAAATTGGAAGGAATAACAATTTCAATATTTGAGGAGGAAATAATTAATGAATAAAACAGGAAAAATTTACGTAGTGGGAATAGGACCGGGAAAAAAGGAAGATATGACTTTCAAAGCTTATGAAGCAATGGGAAAAAGTGATATTATAGTAGGATACAAGACTTATGTGGATTTAATAAAAGAATACTATCCCGACAAGGAAATAAAAAGCTCTGTAATGACAAAAGAAGTGGACAGATGTATCGAAGTGCTGGAAATGGCAAAAAACGGTAAAAATGTGAGCCTTATAAGCAGTGGAGATGCAGGAGTATATGGAATGGCAGGAATTATGCTTGAAGTTGCTACTGACGATGTAGAAGTCGAAATCATACCGGGAGTAACGGCTACTAATGCTGCTGCGGCTATCGCGGGAGCTCCTGTAATGCACGATTATGCGACAATAAGTTTGAGTAATCTGCTGACTGATTGGGAATTAATCAAAAAGAGAATAGAATTAGCTGCGGAAGCTGACTTTGTAATGAGTCTGTACAATCCGAAAAGTAGAGGAAGAGTTACACAAATAGAGGAAGCAAGGGAAATTATGCTGAAGTATAAACCTGCTTCGACACCTGTAGCAATAGTGAAAAATGCAGGCAGAGAAGATGAAAAATACGTCGTAACGACATTGGACGAAATGCTTAATCACGAAATCGATATGCTGACAATAGTAATAATAGGAAATTCAAATACTTTTGTTAAAAACGGAAAAATCATAACTCCGAGAGGTTACAGCAAAAAATACGAATATTAAAAATAAGGGCTGTCTTAAAAAAAATCTATTTTTATTTTTTAATTTTTAAGACAACCCTTTTTATAATAAAGCCGTTTGATACTTAAATTAAATAGAGCCGAAATAAGCTCAAGATAATCAGTTATAATTCCACGATTTTATTATATAAAACTGTCGGCAATTTCCTGAAGATTATCCTTTCCGTCCAAATAAGCTTTTATTATTTCCTTGCAGGCGAGGTATCTTTTCTCGTAATTATCGGATTTTACAATGATATAAGGGATATTATATTCTTTGTATAATTCTTTCAGAAGAGCTTGGAATTTCTGCCTTCTTTCGGTCTGTCCTATGGAACGTAGCCCGTCATTTACCCATTTTACATTATTTTCTAAAAGTATTGTCAAATCAAATCTGTAATTTTGCACAAATTCTCTTATAATAGGATTATCTCTTTTTTCATAAGTCAGGCAAAAAGCCAGCGTAGTTATATAGTCGGTATCTATTAAGGCAAATTTGTTGGCATTTCTTGCGGCATACAGTACGTTGGACTGATGTCCGAACACGATTTTTTCATAATCCGAGTATTGCAGGGAGTCCTCATCGCCGCCAAGTTTTTCAAAGACATATTCGCGTCCGTATTCCCAAGCGGACGAAGTATTGAAAACATTTGCCAGTTTATCTATCATTATGCTTTTTCCGCTGCTTTCTCCGCCACATATGGTGATGATAGGTATCAGATGTTCCCTCACTTCCCGAGGCAGATATTCCCAGTATTTACTTGGATTTTCTCGTATTTCCCATGAGTTTACGGGATATTCGATATATTCAGGGTCAATGGATTTTGTTTCGGAATTGAAATATTTCAGGTTGTATTTTGTGTCATCTTTTCTGTTACTTATAAAAAGAACATCATTTTCCCAGTCCAAATCAGGCTCTCTCACTTCAATTTCTTTCTTTAGGAGAGCCGACCATTTTTCCCAACCTTCAGGAAAAGGAGGACAGCCGCTTTCATCAAACAGAAAGGAAAAAATATTGTTCTGATTTTTAAAAGTCTGTTTTACAAATCTAAGTCTGTCTTTTGGAGTAATCGGCTTTATAAAACGGGAGTTGGAAATCATTTCATTATCCCCTTTGTCCGAATAGGAAACTACAACATAAACTTTATCTACTAATCCGCTCGCTCTCTGTATAAGATTTACATGTCCTATATGCAGAGGTAAAAATCTGCCGACAACAATTCCTATTTTCATTTATTTCACATCCTTGCAATCAAATTGGTTATTCATATTAATTATATCATATAAAATTTTGAAATAACAAATTTTACTTGAAAAAAGATTTTTAAAAAAACTGAAAAATATGGTAAAATATAAAAAATTGCAATAAAAAAATATTTTCATTGAGGGGAATAATAATGGAACTGACAATACCTAAACACGTAGCCATAATAATGGACGGAAATGGACGCTGGGCAAAAGAAAGAGGTAAAATAAGACTCGAGGGACACAGACAGGGAGCAGCTACCCTTGAAAAAGTGATAGAACACTCAATAAAAATAGGAGTAAAATATCTGACTGTCTATGCTTTTTCCACTGAAAACTGGAAAAGACCCGAAAAAGAAGTGAACGGACTAATGGAATTATTCTCAAAATATCTTGACGGTAAAAAGAAAACTTTGAAAAAACAAGGGATTAAGCTGTTAGTCAGCGGAACGAAAGAAAATATTTCTGAAAAATTGCTAAAAAAAATCGGAGAAACTGAAAAATATCTGGCAGACTGTGAAACACTGATTTTCAATATAGCATTTAACTACGGAGGAAGAAAGGAAATAGTTGATGCTGTAAATAAAATAATTCAGGACAAAAAGGAAAAAATAAATGAAGCGGAGTTTGCTGAATATCTTTATAGACCTGAAATACCTGATCCGGAATTGGTAATAAGAACAAGCGGGGAATTCAGAATAAGTAATTTTCTCCTTTGGGAAATCGCTTATTCGGAATTTTATGTAACTGATGTTTACTGGCCTGATTTTACTCCCGAAGAATATGATAAAGCTATTCTGTCCTTTAATAAAAGGGATAGAAGATACGGAGGTTTAAATGCTAAGTAGAATATTTGTAATTGTGATTTTTGTGCCTTTTCTCCTTTGGATATTTTTAAAAGGGAATGTTATGTTTCTAATATTTACTATGGTAATAATAGGCGTTTCCCTTCATGAATTTTATAAAATGCTCAAAAATAAAGGGTTTGAAGTAGCCAACAGAATCGGTATGGGACTTGGATTATTTCTGCCTCTGGCGATTTATTTCCAGCAGAATTCCAAAAATATATTTTCTTTTTTCAGATTAAAATTTTTGGAGCAGATAAACTTCGATATGGGCGGATTTATAGTCTTTGCATTGATGCTTATAGCTTTCAGACAGATTATGAAAGTAAAGATAAAAGGTGCAATGGCTGAAATATCCTATACATTATTCGGAATAATATATATAGCGTATTTTTTCTCTTATATACTGCTTATAAAATACGAATTTTCCAACGGAAATGTAATTGTGGCGATGACTTTTATACTAATATGGGCATGTGATATTTCGGCATATCTTGTCGGAATTCTTATAGGTGGGAAAATATTCAGGAGAAGGCTGGCTCCCGAAATAAGTCCCAATAAATCCATTGAAGGAGCAATAGCAGGAATTTTGGGAGTATTTGCAGTAATTTCCTTTTTTGATAAAATATATCTGTTTATCTCAAGGTTTGTGTGCAGTATTTCATTCCTGTCAAAAACTTGCAACGTAAATTATGACTATATTGCCATATCGGGCTGGAAAGCCTTTATTCTCGCTCTTGGTATAGCAGTATTTGCAGAATTGGGCGACCTTGTCGAGTCTAAAATAAAAAGGGAGCTGGGAATAAAAGATTCGGGAAATTTACTGCTCGGACATGGAGGATTTCTTGACAGATTTGACAGTGCATTGTTTGTATTGCCTATAGTTTACGGATTTATGAAATATGTAATGCATATGTAAGAAAAATGAATATAACATCGTAATTACAAGATTAAAATAAAAATGATTATAAATATAGTATGTCGGAAATTAAAAATAAAACAGGAGGAAAAAATGAGTAACGACAGAGAAATCGAAATAAAAAAAGAAGTGGAAAGACAATTTGATATTTTAAAAAGAGGCTGTGATGAAATAATAAATGAAAATGAGTTTAAGAAAAAAATCGAAAAATCTATTTCTACAAATACGCCTTTGAGAGTAAAGTTAGGGATTGACCCGTCAGGGACAGATTTACATTTAGGGCATGCCGTACCTTTGAGAAAACTGAAACAGTTTCAGGATTTAGGACATCAGGTATATTTTCTTATCGGAACATTTACAGGGAGAATAGGAGACCCTACAGGAAAGTCTGAAACAAGAAAAATGCTTTCGGCAGAACAGGTGCAGGAAAATATAAAGACATATCTGGAACAGGTATCCCTGATACTGGATTTGGATAAGATTAATGTTGTGTATAATGCCGACTGGCTTGAAAAACTGACACTTGAAGATGTATTGAAACTGCTTTCACAGTTTACAGTGTCTCAGATGATTTCAAGGGAGGACTTTGCAAAAAGGCTGTCTGAAAATAAACCTGTGTCATTGATAGAATTTATGTACCCTATTTTACAGGGATACGACTCTGTTGAATTGAAAGCCGATGTGGAACTGGGAGCAACGGAACAGAAATTTAACCTGCTAAGGGGTAGGGATTTGCAGAAAAATGCGGGACAGGAACAGCAGATATGTATGATTATGCCTATTCTTGAAGGGCTTGACGGAGTGGAAAAAATGAGTAAATCCCTAAATAATTATATCGGGGTAAAAGATACTCCTAACGATATGTTCGGAAAAATTATGTCCGTATCTGATGAACTGATGTACAGATATTATGAAGTAATAACTGAAATCTCCCAGGAAGAAATTACAAAAATGAAAGAGGACATAAATAACGGTATACTTCATCCAATGGAAGCAAAAAAAAGACTGGGTGAAGAAGTAGTAAAAATATATCATAACGAAGAAGAAGGAAAAAAAGCAAGAGATTGGTTTGAAAACGTGTTCAGTAAGAAAAATCTGGATGTAGATTTACCTGAAATAGAGCTTGATTATAAAGAAACAGGTGTAATAGACTTGCTTGTAAAAGAAACAGGACTTCTAAGCTCTACGAGTGAAGCAAGACGTCTTATTGAGCAAGGAGGATTTAAGATAAACGACGAACCTGTAAAAGATGTAAAAGCTGCTGTCAATATTCAAAGCGGAATGATAATAAGAGCAGGAAAAAAGAAAATAGTCAAAGTAAAATAGAAAATTATATATCATTTTCTTGGAGAAATTGGAGGAAATAGTGAAAAATAAAAAACTTATAAGAATATGGGGAGATATTGTTTCGGTAAGTGAACTGGTAATATCCATAATTATTGTGGCGATAACGACATTCATAGGATATTTTCTGTCTTTTATAATTCCTGTAAAAGTTGACCCTAAAGCGATACAGCTTTTGCTCGGGCTGGCGGGAACTACGACAGGTTTTGTAATTACGAGCCTTTTATTTAAGCCTAAAAGAAAAATAAAAATGGAGAATAAAAATGATATTTGAAATAATAGCAGCCTCTCTTGCAGCAGTATTAATATATACAATAATCGGATTTGTACCGGGAACCGATGAAACAAGTGTTTTATTGCCGATAACTCTTATGCTGGTATTATCGGGGGCTTCCGAAGTGATAATATTGAGCTTTTTTATTTCGGCAATAGTAACTTTAAATCTTATAAATCTTATGCCTGCAATATTAGTAGGACTTCCCGGAGGAGTAATGTCCACTCCTATGATAGAAAGCGGACTTTTATTAAAGAAAAAAGGAATGAGTGCCATAGTAATAAAAAAAATGGCACTGTCGGCATTGATAGCTACATTTGTGTCAATATTGATTTCATTAGTTTTGGCAAATGCATTAGTACCTTTTGGAGAAACTATAAAAGAATATTCAAAATATTTTTTTGTAGCAGGAGCAATATTTTTATCCCTCATAAGTAAGAATAAGGCTCTGTGTCTTGTATCCATTATTCCAAGTTCTATTCTTGTAATGGCACTCAGATACCTTTATTACGGGCTGAATGTAGTTCCTGCGGGAAAAAGTATTACGACTTCCTTTTTCCTCGGGATAACAATAGGACCTCTGTTTGTGTCTATGCTTTCACTTCTGAATAAAGAAACTCTTAAGGAAATGGAAGTAAACGAATATGATAATATGATTTTACCGAAATCGGAAAATAATATAAAAATAAAACTCACAAAAGAAGAATTTAAAATTTCAGCTCTTTCTTCAATAATAGTAAATTTTCTTTTTGTATTGAGTCCTGTGGGACTGCTTATTTTATCCAAAGAGCTTATTGGAAAAGGCAAGAAAGAAACTGTTTCTCACACTGAAAAACTCGTAGGAATGGGTGCAATAGCACAGGCAACTTATCTGTCGGGAATAATAATATCACTTTTCGGACTGGGAATACCGCTATCTCCTGCGGCTATAGGACCAGGAGCGGCACTGTTTGAAGCGGGAGACAGATTTAAGATAGGACATAATCTCCATGACATCATTCCTAAGAATGTTTTTATAATAACTGTAATAATTTCTGCTCTGATTGCAGCGGGATTGAGCTATCTTCTTATTACAAAGTATGCTTTTAAGATAACTCATTTTGTTATGACGAGAATACCTCATGAAGCTGTTCTTGCAGTATTTGTATCTTTTATACTGCTGCTCTCCTATATGGAAGCGGGAGTGATAAATATATTCGGAGTATTTCTGATAGGACTTTACAGCGGATTTATGAATAAGCTCGGAGTAAATTACGGAGTGCAGTTTATGACTTTATATGCATCTTCGTTTATTGTAGAAACGATAGGAAGGATTTAATATGTCTGAAAAGAAGGAAAGAAATAACAGCGGGAAAAAAGGTTTGGGGAATGCCCACAGCAAGATAATACTGATAGGAGAACATTCCGTAGTGTACGGTCATCCTGCTATCGCCATACCTCTTAAAAATGTAACTGTAAAATGCGAAATAAGACCTTCCCAAAACAGGTTTCATTATAATTCTGAAGATACCTTATCTACTGCGATTTATGAAGCTATGAAATATCTGAAAAAGGAAAATGAGAAAATAGAATATGAAATAATATCACAGATACCTGAAAAAAGAGGAATGGGTTCTTCTGCCGCAGTGAGTATCGCCGCAGTAAGAGGTGTCTTTGATTATTTTGACAGGGAAATCGATGATAAAACTCTTGAAGCCCTTGTAAATAAAGCTGAGATTATCGCACATACTACTCCAAGCGGTCTTGATGCGAAAACTTGTTTGAGCGATAAAGCTATAAAATTTATCAGACAAATCGGATTTTTCAATATAAATATGGATTTGGGAGCCTACCTTGTAATAGCCGACTCAGGAGTACAGGGGAAAACAAAGGAAACCGTTACGATGATAAGGGAAATGGGAGAAAAGGCAACTCCTATGCTTTCAAGGCTTGGAGAGCTTACAAGTGAAATCGAAAAATATATAGAAAAAAAAGATATAATAAATATCGGAAAAAATATGACGGAAGCTCACAGACAGCTTTCAATGCTGAATCTGAATATCGAAAAAACTGATTTGCTTGTAAAAGAAGCAATGAAAAACGGAGCGTTGGGAGCAAAAATATCGGGAGGCGGAAAGGGCGGCTGTATTATAGCATTGGCTGACAGCAGAGAAAGAGCCGAAAAGATAGGAAAAGTGTTGGCTGAAAAAGGAGCAGTGAATATATGGATAGAAAATCTGTAAAAGTAAAATCCTATGCGAATATTGCAATTATAAAATATTGGGGAAAAAAAGACGCAATAAATATAATTCCTGCGACAAGCAGCATATCCCTGACCCTTGAAAATATGTATACTGAAACTGAAATAAGTATTATTCCTGAAGTCGATAATGCTGAAACGGATTTATTTTATCTCAACGGAATATTGCAGAATAAAAAACAGACTGAAAAAGTGAGTAAAGTAGTCGATTTATTTAGAAAAAATAAAGAACAGAAAGTGCTGATAAAAAGCGTAAACAATATGCCTACAGAAGCGGGACTTTCTTCAAGCTCAAGCGGACTTTCCGCATTGATAAAAGCATGTAATATATTATTCGGAAAAAATTTGCCCCAAAAAGAACTGGCTAAAATATCAAAATTAGGTTCAGGCTCATCGGCAAGGAGTTTTTTCGGTCCTATAGGTGCATGGGATAAAGATAGCGGAGAAATATACGAAATAAAGACGGATTTGAAACTGGCAATGATTATGCTCATACTGAACGAAGAAAAGAAAATAATATCCAGTAGAGAAGGGATGAAACTGTGCAGTGAAACTTCCACAATCTTTGATAAATGGATAAAAAATTCGGAAGTAGAATATGAAGAAATGAAAAAAGCACTTGCTGAAAATGACTTCAAAAAAGTGGGGGAACTCACCGAAAAAAATGCTCTGGCAATGCATGAAACGACATTATATGCAAATCCGTCATTTTCTTATCTAAATGACAGGACAAGAGAAGCTATGGATTTTGTAAAAGAACTGAGAAAAAATGGAGAAAAATGTTATTTTACAATGGATGCAGGGCCTAATGTAAAAGTGTTGTGCCTTGAGGAGGATTTTGAAAGACTGAAAGATATATTAGGGAGAAGATATAAAATAATAGCCTCAAAGACTAAGGTGATTTCCGATGAAAATGAATAATGACAGCATAGAAGTAAAAGCCTGCGGAAAATTGTACATACTCGGGGAATATGCCATATTGACGGCAGGTCGGAGTGCTGTTGTAAAGAATGTGAATATATATATAAATGCACATATAAAATTTTCCAATGAATATAAAATATATTCAGATATGTACAATCATTCAGTAACTATGGATTATGACAAGGATTATGCTTTAATACAAGAAACTGTAAATATTGTAAACGAGTATCTGCATACAAAAGAGATAAAAATTCTTCCTTTTGAACTGGATATTACAGGAAAAATGGAAAAAGAGGGCAAAAAATACGGGATTGGTTCAAGCGGGAGTGTAGTAATATTAGTAATAAGAGCAATGGCAAAACTGTATAAGTGTGAAATGGATTCTGATACAGTATTTAAACTGGCAGCCTATATTCTTCTGAAAAGAGGGGATAACGGTTCTATGGGAGATTTGGCATGTATAGTATGTGAAAGTCTTGTAGTTTACACTTCTTTTAACAGGGAAAAAATAATAAAACGTATAGCTGAACATTCTCTCAAAGACGTCATAAACAGTGATTGGGGTTACAAAATGGAAAAACTGGAATGTAAAAAAGACTGTAAATTTTTGGCAGGTTGGACCGGGAAGCCTGCAATATCAAAAGATATGATAAATAATGTAAAAAAGTCGATTAATAAAGAATTTTTAAAAAAATCTGACGAATATGTGGAAAAATTTGTAAAAGGAATAAGAACAGGAGATAAAGAGCTTATACAACAGTCTGTAAATAATGGAGGACAGTTACTTGAAAAACTTGATAAATCCATATACAGTAACGAACTGGTTAATCTTGTGAAAGCCGCAGAAAATCTTGATATATGTGCTAAAAGTAGCGGAGCCGGCGGAGGAGACTGTGGTATAGCTATATCTTTTAATGAAAATGATACAGATATACTGATTGAAAAGTGGGAAAAAATGAGTATTCAATTATTATATTCTGCGAAATTATAAACGAAAGGAGTTGAAAATATCTTGGAAATAGAAAAGTTACAAAATTTTTTATTTTCGGGATAATTTTTAGAAACAGTGATGAACAGAAAAGACGAGCATATAAAATATGCGTTGAAATATAAAAGTAATCATAACAGTTTTGACGATATGGAGCTTATTCATCAGTCAATACCTAAATATAATATTGAAGAAATAGACCTTTCAACAAATTTCGCAGGATATAGGTTTGAATATCCTTTTTTTATCAATGCTATGACCGGAGGAAGTAAAAAAGGAGAAAAAATCAACGAAAAATTGTCAGAAGTAGCCCAAAAATGCAATCTTCTTTTTGTAACGGGTTCTTACAGTGCTGCTCTTAAAAACCCCGAAGACAATTCGTTTAATATTGTGAAAAAAAATGAAAATCTTTTATTAGGAACAAACATAGGAGCTGATAAAGATTATAAAGCAGGTTTGCAGGCAGTGGAAAATTTAAATCCGATATTTCTGCAAATACATGTAAATGTTATGCAGGAGCTTATAATGCCCGAAGGAAGTAGAAATTTCAGCAAATGGGAAGATAATATAAAAGAATTTGTAAAAAAAATAAAAATCCCTCTGATATTGAAAGAAGTGGGCTTTGGAATGAGCGAAGAAACCATAAGAAAAGGGATAGAACTGGGTGTAAAAACTTTTGACATAAGCGGCAGAGGAGGAACAAATTTTGCCTATATAGAAAATGAAAGAAGAAATAATACTCTTTCTTATTTAAATGAATGGGGACAAACTACGGTTACTTCCCTTTTAAGTGCGGGGAAATATATAAATGATGTTGAAATAATAGCAAGTGGAGGAGTAAGAAACCCCCTGGATATGATAAAAGCTCTAATATTAGGAGCAAAAGGCGTAGGAATGTCGGGAGCTGTACTAAGATTAGCTGAAACAAATACAGTTGATGAAATGGTTGAAATATTAAATAACTGGAAAAAAGAGTGTAAAATAATAATGTGTGCATTGAATGCAAAAAATATAAATGAATTAAAAAAAGTAAAATATATTTTATACGGAAAAACAAAAGAATTCTCGGAACAGATATGAATTTGTTATATATATATTTAAAAAGGAGCTATCTCATAAGTCAAAAATAATTTTACTAACATAAATGTTATATATTTTTAAAAATCAACAGATATTATTTTTATTGATTTTATAAATATAGTAAAATATATAGAATTTATGATTTGGTAATTTTATTTACTTTATGAGACAACCCCAACTTTTCAAATGAACAAATATAGGTTTTACATCGTTTTTAGTATAAAGATTTTAAAATTATAAAATAGTTATAAATAAAAATATCTCAGGAAATGTTATAAGTCCCGAGATATTTTTTGTTAGGTAAGGTAAATAAGTCAAAAAATCTGTAGTTTGACAATGGTTATATTTATGTATAGATATTATTGTTCTCTTAAATAAGCATTTAGCATCCATAAGTTTTTTTCATATTCAGTAATGTATTCATCCATCATGGCTGAAGTTCCGTAATCACTTTCGTCATCGGCTGCTGTTTTGATTTCTTTCGCAAGTTTCAGCATTCCTTGGAATTCGTCTTTTACTGAAACGAGTACATCATGTACAAATATTTCCTTATTTTCAGCTTCTTTAATTGTAGTAAGTGTTAAATAGTCTTTTAGTGTTCCGTAAGGTCTTCCTCCGATAGCGAGTATTCTTTCAGCTACTTCGTCTATTTGCTCATTGATTTTATCATAAAAATCTTCCAATTTTGCATGGATTGTAAAAAATCCTTTTCCAACCACATTCCAGTGGTAATTTTGAACTTTTCTGTAAAGTACATTCAGATTTACTAAGTATAGATTTAATTTTTCTGTTGTTTTGCTCATTAATATCATCTCCTAATTTTAAAATTATTTTATATTTGTAATAATTACAAACTATTATATTAAAAATTTGGAATTTTGTCAACCTTTTTTTGTGAAAAAAGAAAAAAATTTTATAAAAACAATCAGAATTATTAAAGAAACTATTATTGACGGTCCCGAAGGAATATTCAGAATATATGAGAAATATAATCCGAGCAGAATTCCGATAAAAGAAAAAAATACAGATAAAAATACAATATTGTAATATTTTTTTGCAACCATTGAAGCCGCAGCCTGAGGAATAGTAAGTATGGAAATAATAAGTATAATTCCTATAGTTTTAATATTTATTATTATTGCAGAAGATATGAGTATTATCATAAAATAATTTATAAAATAAGTAGGAACCCCATGCAGTCTGTATAATTTTTCATCAAAACTGGTATAAACAATGCCTTTATAAAATATTATGAAAAATATTATAGTAACGATATCCAATATTAAAAGGGAAATAATATTAAAAGTATTGGAAAGAAGTATATTTCCGAATAAATAAGTAGACATATCGGACTGATAGCCGGGAGTCATAAAGGAAAATATAATCCCTATAGCCATGCCTAAAGACATTACCATACCTATACCTAAATCGCTGTCCATATAGAAGAAGTCTTTTAAAATCAATATTAAAATTCCTGATAATATTGAAAATATAAGTCCAAAAATAAGAGGGTCTTTTATCGGTAATTTAAAAAAATAGATGAGATAAATCCCTATTCCTATTCCTCCATAGGAAGCATGGCTTATACTCGAAGAAATAAAAACCATTTTTTTATTGACTATATATGTTCCTATAATCCCGCAGCATATGCTCGATAAAAGTCCCACAGTAAGGGCATTTCTCATAAAAGAATATTGTAAAATATTTATAAAGTCCATTTTTCCCCGTTCTTTAATTAAAGTCATTAATTAATATATTTATTAGTTATGAATTTTCTATTTGTTATTACTGACTATATTTATCTGAGATTAGTCGATATTATAATTGAAATAAGTTAATGTCTGTGTATAATTGCATTTTCATCTCTGTAATAATCTTTTTTATCCTTATATACTTTTATAGCTCCTTCCACGATAAATATGGAATCCACATAATTATATATTTTCTCGAGTTCATGGGAAATTATTACAAGAGTGGAGCTGGAAAGCTGTTTTATTTTTTCAAATAATTTAAACTCAAATTCTTTGTCAAGGAAAGATTCCGGCTCGTCCAAAAATATAATTTCAGGAGAAGAAACGAGTGCCCTTGCAATAAGAGCTCTCTGTAACTGTCCGCCGGAAACTTCACTTATGAGTTTATTTTTTAAATGAGAAATCCCAAACTCTTTTAGAAGATTTTCAGTTTTTTTCTTTTCATCTTTATTAAAAGGTCTGAAAAGATTTTTTCTGTTTGTAAGACCTGATATAACCAAGTCAAATATATTGATAGGAAAAGAAGAATCAAATTCCCTGATTTGAGGGAGATAACCAATTTTGTCCTTATCAATGAAAAATTTGATTTCTCCTGAATTTTTTTTCAGAAAATTTAAAAGAACTTTTACTAAAGTGGATTTTCCTCCGCCGTTTCTTCCTAAAATTGCAACGTTCCGCTCTTTTAATATATCAAAATTTATATTTTTTAGAATAAATTCAGTATGGTATTTAAAATTTAAATTCTTCACACTTATAAGTTTTTCTTCGGAATTGCTCATAACAGTCCTTTCATTTATGTATTACGTATGTATATGATTTATCGGTTTATGAAATAACTTAAATTCTTGATGTATATTTGATTAATCCAGATAGTCTACAAAGCGGTTCAGATTTTCAAATATATTTTCCAAATCTGCATTAAATTCTGCTACTTTGGAGTTAGGAACTTCTTTGGAAATAGCTTCGGCACTTTGTTTAGGAAATTGAGGTTGAACTAAAATAGTAGTTACACCGTGTTCTTTTGCCTCGTCAATAATTTCTTTGATTTGCTGGGCAGAAGGTTCCTTTCCTTCGCTTTCTATTTCGATTTCTTTAATGCCGTAGTCTTTAAGGAAATAATTCAAAGCGGGATGATAAATCATAAATACTTTTTTAGTTTTAGTGGACATTTTTTTAGTTATATCTTCTTTAAATTTAGTCAATTCAGCTAAAAAATCATTATAATTTTTTTCAAAAGTATCTTTTTTATCAGGATACATTGCAGTTAATTTATCTTTTATGTTTTTTGCGACTTGAGGCATTATTTCCAAGGAAAACCATACATGAGGGTCAACAGCGTCTTCATCATGGTCATGATCGTGGTCTTTTTTCTCATGCTCTTCGTGTTTTTCATCTTTATGGTCATGGTCTTTATCTTCGTCGTGATGATGATGATGTCCTTTTAAAAATAAAGCTTTATCGACACCGCTTAAAACATTTGTGATTTTATCTGAACCGTTCAGACTTTTTTCTATTGTTTCTTCAAAAGGAAGCATATCATAAGTAAAAAATACTTTGGAATTTTCCAGAGTTTTCAAGTCTTCGGGTTTAGGTTCAAAAAGCTCATGGTTCATATTAGGCTGTACGATAGAAATAACTTCAAAATCATTTCCTGCGATTTTCTGCACAATCCATTTGAGAGGCGGAATACTCGTTACGATTTTTTCCTTTTTAGGCATTTCCGTCTTATCGGAGCCGTTTTTTTTATCAGGGCTTTCAGTTTTTCCGCATGAAAAAACAAGAATTCCTAACAATAGTAGTGTTACAATTTTTTTCATTTTTTTAAATCCTCCTGTAAATTTTATTTATCATTAGCACCGAGTTTATATATTTAATCACAGTCGTTGCATTTACCCTTGAAAATTGATAAATGTGATAAAAGGGAAAATCCTTTTTTTTCCAATGCACTTTTTTCTTTTTGGGTTTCGGAAACAGAAAATTCGGGTACGGTTTCTATATGTTTACATATATCACATATAAAGAAATTGGCATTTTCTTCTTTAAAATAATATTTTTCATTTTCAAAATCAAAAGAAAATACGAGCTTGTTTCTCTCCAAAAAATCTAAAGCCCGATAAATCGTGGACAAATCAAAGTCAACTTTTGTTTTTAAAAATTTTGCATTTATCGGCGTGTCCGAATTACTTATTAAATCTAATATTTTTTGTCTGTTTTTTGTCAATTTCATAATGCTACCTTCTATAAATAGTTTATAAAATGCGAATGATTTGCAAATATAATTTATTCTATAACAATTTTTTTTATTTGTCAAACATTTATTTTATTAACTGTTTTTTTACAAATTTACAAATTATATGGAAATATTTGAGAGATTTTGTAGATAATATAAAGATAGATAATATAAAGTAAGTAAATAAATATATAAAACTGAAATAAATACTTGATGAAATTAAATATCTGTCTTGTAGTTATCAAAACTATATATTTTTAATCTCAAAAATTGACTTTTCCTTAAAAAAAATAAACTAATATTATAAAATATAGATAATTTTATATTATCTATAAAAAAAATAGGTATTATTTTTTAAGTTTGGGATATTTTTGGAAAAAAGATACTTGATTTTTATCTTCTATTATAGTAATAATCTATATGAAAGATAATTTTTAGTATGCTTAGTATATGAATAAGATTGTAATATATGAATTAAGATTTGAGGAGTGTGTAAAAATGAATAAAATATACCTGCTTTTAAGAAAAAATTTTAAAGATAAACTGTTGAGAAAAGCATTAGCTTTTGTAATGCTGCTGTTTTTTAATTTCAACATATTTTCCGAAATAGTACCCGACCCTGCAAGTATAGGGACAAAGGTAACAAAAACGGCTTCGGGAATAGATCAGATAGATATAGCAGCACCGAATAAGAACGGGACAAGCTATAACTCCCTTAAAGAATTACAGGTAAGTGAACAGGGGCTAATACTAAACAATAATAAACATGTGGCAGTAAATACACAGACAGCAGGACTTGTAGCAAGAAACAGAAACCTTGATAACGGAGTGGCTGCAAACCTCATCATAACGGAAGTAACAGGGAAGAACAGAACAAATATAAACGGGATAGTGGAAGTGGCAGGACAGAGAGCCGACCTTGTAATGGCAAACAGAAACGGCATATATGTAAACGGTGGAGGCTTTTTAAATACGGACAGGGTAACATTGACAACAGGAAGTTTACAGATGAAGGACGGAGACCTTGTAGCCATAGATGTATCACAGGGGCATATAGGGATAGGAGAAAAAGGAGTGGACGCATTAAGCCTAACAGACCTTGAGCTTTTAGGAAAGACGATAGATATAGCAGGAGTGATAAAAGCGTCAAAAGAAACAAGAGTGCTGGTATCAGCAGGGGGACAGACATACGAGTACAGAACGAAGGAAGTAAAAAGTAAAGGTGAAACATATAGAGGAATAGCGGTAGACGGAAAAGCAGCAGGAAGTATGTACGCAGGAAAGATAGATATAATCTCAAATGATAAAGGGGCAGGAGTAAATACAAAAGGGGATCTGGTAAGTGTAGACAATATAACACTGACAGCAAACGGAGATATAACGACAAACAAGGTAAATGCAGGAAAGCAGGTAACATATAAGAGTACAAAGAAAGTAAGAATGAAAGGGGAAACAACAGCAGGGAAGAAAGTACAGGTAAAAGCAAAAGAAACGGAAATAGACGCAAAAGTAGTAACGGGATATCTGGAAAAAGCCCTTGGAGAAAAGGCAATAGAAATAGAAAGTGAAAAGACAAGTATAACATCAAAGATAGAAGCAAACGGAAGAGTGGAAATAAAATCAAAGGAAACAAGAAACACAGGAGAAATACTTGCAACGGAAAAGATAGAAGTAACAGGAAATAAACTTAATAATAACAGCGGAGAAATAAGAAGTAACAGTAAGATAGACATCAATGTAAAAGACACATCAAATGTAAAAGGATACATACTGTCGGACGGAATAACAAAAGAACAGGCAAAAGAATGGCAAGTGGAAGAAAAAGTAAAAGAAGAAAGTAAAGAGGATAAAAAGGAAGAAAATAAGGAACAAACAACAGGAATAAATCTGAAATCTGACAGACTTGACAATACAAAAGGAATAATAGCAAGTTTAGGAAAAACAGCAGTAAATGCAGGAGGAACAGTAAATAAGGACGGAAAGATAGTATCAAGAGGTGTAGTGGAACTCATTACGCCTAACGAGTACGTATATGAGGGGACAGTAGCGGGAGATTATGCGACGACATTAAATGCAAAGAAAATAACAGTAAATGAAAAAATGGAAAGAAAGAACACACTGGAGCTAATAGCAGAACAGGGAGTAATATTAAAGGAAAACATAGTATCAAGAATACTAAGCATAGAAACAAAAGGAAACCTTGACAATGCAAAAGAGATAAAGGGTACAACAACCCTTGTATTAAAAGCGGACAATATAGAAAATAAGGGAAACCTTTTAAGTGATAAGAATCTGTATATAAAAGTGAACGGAAAAGTATTAAATAAGGAAACAGGACTAATAAAAGGGAAAGAAGAGACATATGTGGAAGCAGGGATAATAGAAAACAACAGAGGAAAGATACTGTCAGAGGGAAACCTTGCCCTGATAGCTGAAACATTAATAAGAAATGACAGGGGAAAACTGCACGCAAGAGGAGATGTATACGGAGAAGTAAGGAACGGACATTTTGAAAACATAGGAGAAACTGGCATAACGACAGACGGAAATGTAATAATAAAAGCAGAAAAAGGAGACGTAACAAATAAGGACGGGGGAAACATAGAAGCAGGAAAAGGAGTGTCGATAACAGCTAAAAACCTGTATAATACTGAAAGATATATAACGGACGGAAAAGACAGTGTAATACTTGCAGGCGGAGGAAGAATAAAAGGCTCGGATGTATATATAGACGTAAAAGGGAAAGTGGTAAACGGTACGGAAGAATATGAAAAAGGAACAAACAGAAGAAAAGACGGAGTGCTTGTAGACAACAGAAATGTAACGGCATTAAATCCGTCAATAATAGGAGGGACAAACAGTACCGCAATAAAAGGAGGAAACCTTGTAAACACATCACAAATAGGTATTACAGGAACAACACAGATAGAGCTTACAGGAAAAGGGATAAATGCAAGTATAGGAAATAATACAGGAAAAATAAACGGAAATATTGTACTTGTAGAAGGGAATAAAGGCATAAGAAATATAGGGGGAGAAATAAAGGGAGGAGAAGCGACACAAGTAACGTCAAAAGAGGGGAAAATACTGAATGAAAGTACAGTAACTACGGACGTATCGCTGATAACTAATGAAAATGCAAAAAGAAAATGGTTTGTACCGAGAAGGGAGACAGTCAGTCAAACATCCGCAGTTACTGAAACAATAAGAAATGTCGGGAAAATAGAGGGAGATAATCTTGTATATGTAAAGGGAGCCGAAGTAGAAAATATAGCCGGAGATATAAAAGGTAAAGGCGGGACATACATAAAAAGTACATCAAAAGATATAACAGACAAGACAATAACATTAGAAGACAGTAGAAAAGGTGCAGTTGAAGCAGGTACTGACAAGAAACAGTGGGATACTATAGATAAAACAAATACAGTTTCAGGAATTATAGGAGAAGGAAAAGATACTATTCTTGATTCAGCAAGGGATATCATTCTTGAAAGTAGTAATTTGAGAGCAAAAGACGACATAGTATTGAATGCTAAAAATTATTTGATGATGCTTTCAACTATAGATACTGAACATAAGTTTAAAACTCAGTCAAGTACGAGCGGCGGCGGATTATTCAGAAAGAAAAAAAGAAAAACGGAAGTATGGACAGAGGATAATATTTACGCAAATCCTGTGGAACTTACAAATGACGGGAATGTTCTTATAAATTACAGAGGGATAGGAAAACCTGCGGAAAATATGGGAGTATTCGCCCAAGGAGTAAACTTTAAGACAAAAGGTCAAATAGTAGGATTGTCTGACGGAAATATTTATATACAAGGAACAAAAGATAGACTGGAAAGTACATATGATTCTAAAACTGTAAAAAGTTTCTGGGGATTCAAATACAAAAGAATACATGATTACGTAAATGAAGATAAGGAAAATTATAAACATAGTCAGTTGTATGGTGAAGCAGGAGTCAAAATAGATTCCGAAGGAAAACTCAAAATTGAGGGAGCCGATATTCAGGCAGTAGGTTCTGTATTCCTTAGAGGAAAACTTGGACTGGAAGTAATGCCTGGAACAGAAGTAAGCAGCAAATATGAAAAGCATACAAACAGAGGACTTAGATTAGCAAATATAATGGTAGGATTAAAAGACTTCTTTACAGGAAGAAAAGATATGAAAGATAAACTTGTATCAAAAAGTATCGGAACTGTAATAAATTCTAAAGAAGGTTCTATAACAGTTGAAGGAGACTATATAATTTCTGTAGGAAGTAAGATAGGAGCAGCAGGAGATATAAATCTGTCAGGAATAAACGGAGTTTTACTAAAAGACGGAGAAAATTTTGAAAGTTTAAAAGAATTAAATGAAAAAATGAAAACAGGAACATACGGAAGAATAGGCGGGAAAAACTGGAGCGGTTCTTTCGGAGCGGAGGGTTACTATACAAGAGATATTAATAAGACAACAATAAAAGACCCTGAAAAAAATATTTTCGTAACAAATGGCAGCATATATATAAAATCTTCAGAGGGAAATATACAGTTGCAGGGAGATTTGGCAGCCAAACAAAATATAGGTATATCTGCTGAAAAGGGAAAAATATCTATAATAGATTCCCAAAGAAAAGTACTGAGTAAAAGTGAAAATATAAGTGCTCAGACAGGATTTACAGTTAATGCAACATTAGGAGGAATAAAGGATACCATACTTTCTTACAAAGATTATCTGAAAATGGTTACAGAAATG
Source organism: Pseudoleptotrichia sp. (assembly GCF_057270515.1). Classification (NCBI taxonomy): domain Bacteria; kingdom Fusobacteriati; phylum Fusobacteriota; class Fusobacteriia; order Fusobacteriales; family Leptotrichiaceae; genus Pseudoleptotrichia; species Pseudoleptotrichia sp. The sequence continues at coordinate 116,232 of NZ_DBHIXS010000005.1, forward strand.
AGAAATGTGGGAAAAGTAACAAGTTTAATCAAAGATATAGCAGAAGGGAAAAGTTTACTGGAAAGTCTTGACGGTAAGGAAGAAACTTTGAATACTTTGAATACATACCTCAAAGGACCAAGTTCGGGAGGAGTATCGGCAGGAGTAACAGCAGCAGGAGCAGGAAGTTATGGAAAAACTGTAAATGAATATATTCAAAGTATAGCTACAAATTTAAGGGCAGGAAATGACATTACATTGAAAAGTAATGAACTTGAATTATATGGCGGAGTTGTAAAAGGAGACCATGATGTATCACTGGAAGCTAAAAAAATAAATGTGAATGCTTCGGAAGACAGTTATATAAGCAATATGAAAAACATTGCATCAGCTGGAAATTATGACATATTTTCCAGAAGAGGCGGAGGAAGTATAAATTACGGAAGAGGAAAAGGCGAAGGACAGAGTTATAATAACAGCCAGATTATAGCCGGAAACAGATTATACTCAAAATCTGATGAACTGACAGTACAGGGAGGAAATCTTCAGGGTAAACATACAGACGTTATAACAAAAAGTCTTGTGCTGGAAACTTTGCAGGATACGGAAAAAAATAGGGAAATAGGTGTTGGAGTAGCATTTAATTCAGAAAGACAGAACAGTAAAAACTCTTATTCAGGAAATGCAGAATTATTAACAGTAAAAAGAAATAAGGAATGGTCAGAAAATCAGAGCAGTATAACGGGAACGGAAAGTATAAAAGTGAAAGCAGATAACGGGTATATAAAAGGAGGAGTGATAGCCAATATAGATAAAAATGGAAAAGACGGCGGAAATCTATCAGTAAATATTAAAAAATTAATAACGGAAGATATAGAAAGTAAAGATAATAAATTAGGTGCAGGAGTAAGTGCAGGTGTAACAAAAAGAGCAAAAGTTCCTGCAACAGAACAAATGGTTATAAAAGATGCTAATGGAAACAGTATCGTAAAACAGAATAAGTTCGGAATGGATTTCAGCGGGTCAGTAGAAGGGTTTAAAAAAGAAAAAATAACAAAAGCAACAATAGGAAGCGGAATATTGATAACAGAAGAACAGAGCGGACCGATAAACAGAAATATAAACGATATGGAACAGATTACAAAAAATGTAAATGTCAATAAAGTAAATATGAATTATACGGAAACTAAAAGAGGTTGGGGAGAAATCGGAGCCATACTTGCAGCAGATGCGGGAATAATAGGAGGAATTGCGGACAGTATAAACGAAAAATGGTTTAGAAATCAGCCACAAAATATGGAAGAGGCATGGACAGAAACAGTTTACAGAAAAATAAGAAATGTGGAAGATTTTATAGATAAAAAACTGAAGAACGATATGCTTCCTATAGTACCGACATCAGGACAATATGGAGGAATACTCGAAGGAATACAGGTATTCGGAATAAAAGATAAATTTGATATATTTGATATAGTTCTGAAACAGGATGAAAATGGAAATGTTATCATAACAGGGAAAAAATTGCATAATCCTTCCGAGATTAAATCAAATGAAGTATTCTTAAACGGAATGACTGAAGAATCCGAAGTGTCGATAAGAAATGCAATCAGTCAGCTTGTATCAATAAACGATATAGAAAATAAGATAAAAAAAGGTAAAGAAGTAAATGTAACATTAGTTTACAGTAAAACAAGAGGTAACATCACTGACGGAATGGAGTCTGTTCTTGGGAAAATGTTTGACGGAACTTTAGCAACTTTCGGACTTGTAACAGGAACATCAAGAGGATTTGCCGATGTATTGACACAATTAAATCCTGACAGACAGTATAATATAACAACATATAGTCAGGGAAATATAGTAGCAATGGGAGGATTGAATTATTTAAATAACAAAGGCATAAAATTAAATGGTAATATAACATTTTATCATACAGGGACACCTGTAGCTCCAAAAGTATTTGATAAATTAAGTAAAGAAATGAATTTCAAAAATGGAGTGTCAATGATAAATAGTTTAGATCCTGTAGGAAGTGAACATGGAGGTTTTATAGGAATAAAAAGATTTGGGCTGATAGCTGAAACAAAAGATTACAATGGAAAAGCCAATAAAACACTTGACCAATTGTCCTCAAAAATATTTGTTTTTGGACCTTCGTTAATGAGAAGTCAGGCATACCCGATGTTGACACTAAAACAAAAAGATGAATACACTAAGGAAGAAATCAGAAGATTATCTGAAAGACAGATACTTGATGATAATTTCTGGGGATTTGTAACATATCCTCATGGAAGATATTTTAAAGAAGATAGAGAGTTTGTACAAAGACAGTTGGATTATCTGAATTTAGTCAAAGCGAATGGAGAAACAGCAGATAATAAAATAATAGACAACATAAGAAAAGAAAGACAGACTGTTACTGTTGAGAAATTCATAAATGGTCCTATAGTTTCTGATGACCAGATAATAGATTTCAGAACAAATTTATTTTATGACGAGTTCAAGGAAAATCTGGGTGCTCATTGGATAGAAAAAGAAAAACCGCTGTTGCCTAAATTAGAAATTGGGGCTTCAAAAATACAGTCAAGAAGAAATTCAACAGAATCCATAGATGTGATTGTAGAAAGGCTAAGAAAACAGGTGAAATAAGAAATCAGAGTCTGATTTAATTTGATAAATCTATCAGATTTTTAAGAAAAACAGTAGCTTTTATAATGCTACTGTTTTTAATTTCGATATATTTTCCGAAATAATATCGATGCATATTGTGGAAAGAAATTATCGAATAAATAGAAAGAATGATATATTTAATTGGATAATATTAAAAAAATTTTTGGAAAAACATAAATATAAAAAATGATATATCTAATGAGATAACATAAAAAAACTTTTTGAGAAAACATAAATACAAAAAAGAAAGTAATTTAAGTAAAAAATACTGATTTGAAATCAAAGCATATATAATATTAATCTTTTTATAAATAATAAATAATTGTATAAATGAATGGAAAAATATATAATAACGTATAATTATATAAACAAAATTATAAAACAAAAAAATGACATAGAAAGGAAACTAAAAAGTATGAAAAAAAGTTTAGCACTATTGCTTACAGGTTTAATTTTTCTGATTTCGTGTGGGACAAAAACACAGACGGACGGGAAAAAGGGAAATGGGGGAAATATAACATTCAATGTGGAAGCAGAGCCTACATCGCTTGACCCTCAATTGTTGACTGATATTGCGGCATTTAATATTGATTCATTGGCTTATGAAGCTCTTGTGAGACTGAATGAAAAAAATGAAATTGTTCCTGCCGGAGCTGAAAGCTGGAATATTTCCGATGAAGGAAAAACTTGGACATTTAAAATAAGACAGGGAATGAAATGGTCTAATGGAGATACAGTTACTGCGAATGATTATTTGAGAGGAGTAAAAAGAGCTCTGGAGCCTGAAACGGGTGCAGAATATGCGTTTTTGATGTACTATATTGAAGGGGCTGAAGATTATAATAAAGGAAATTCCAAAGATTTTAATAAAGTAGGAGTAAAAGTAAAAGATGACTATACAATCGAGTTTAAACTTGCAAAACCTACTCCATATTTTGGTAAATTACTTGTAATGCCTGTTTATTTTCCTGCAAATGAGAAAGTTCTGACTGAACATAAGGAAAAATATGCTACTGAAGCGGGGAACTCCGTCTATAACGGACCTTACATAATAAAAGAATGGATACATGATAATAAAGTCGTACTGGAGAAAAATCCTGATTATTGGGATGCAAAAAATATTAAAGCTGATACATTGACAGCATTGATGACATCTGATTACGAAGCAGCGACGAATCTATTTAAAAATAAGGAGCTTGACTTTACAAGGGTATCTGTTGAAAAAAAAGCTGAATTTGATGGTAAGCCTGAATTAAAAGCTTTTCCTGAAGGAAGAGTGTATTTCATAGCATTCAATCAAAATCATCCTGCACTTAAAAATAAAAAAGTGAGACAAGCATTATCTTTGGCAGTAAATAGAGAAGAGTTGGTTTCTCAGGTGCTAAACGGAGTGGGAATAAAAGCTTCGGGAATAGTAGCCAACGGAATGCCCGGAGTAAACGGAGATTTCAGAGAGGAAAACGGAGACCTTTATGAAAAGTATAAAAATCTTGATTTAAAGAAACTTTTTGAAGAAGGTGTCAAGGAAGCAGGACTGACTCCTGAACAGGTTAATCTGACATTACTGATAGATGAAAAAGGAACAGCTAAAAAAGAAGCCGAATTTTATCAGGCTCAATGGAAAGAAAAATTAGGAATAGATGTAAACGTAGATGTAGTTACTTATAAAGAAAGAATTTCAAGAGGAAAAGAAGGAAACTATGAAATAATAAGATATGCATGGGGACCTGATTATTCGGATGCAATGACATATTTGGAAATATTCCTTAAAAATGCAGGTGCGCTGAACTTTACTAAATACAATAATCCTGAATACGACAAATTGGTGAATTTTGCAAAGGAAAATCAGGATAAGAAACAAAGAACAGAAGCAATGCAAAAAGCTGAAACAATATTATCGGATGATTTTGTTATATCGGGATTGTACTATGCACAGGGTCTTTATCTGATAAATCCTAAATTACAGGGAATAGTAATAAGACCTGTGTCAAATATCAATGATTTTTATCATGTTTCAATAAGTAAATAAATTAATAAGCAAAGATAAGTTAAATCAAAAAATATAAAATAGATTTATTTTGAAAGGAGATGAATAAATGAAAAAAAATTTATTAATTGCCTTATTATTACTTGTACTGATTTTATCCTGCGGAAAAGGATCAAATTCAGAGGGGACACTTCTTTTGAACCTTAAAGAAGAGGGAAAATCTTACGACCCTCAGTTGGCAAATGACTCTACCGGAGAATTTGTAGATTCTCTGATAGGAGAGGGACTTACAAGGGAAGGAGATAATGGAGAATCTCTTCCCGGAGTTGCTGAAAAATGGGAAACTTCTTCGGACGGGCTTGTATGGACATTTCATTTGAGAAAAAATGCAAAATGGTCAAATGGAGACCCTATAACTGCAAATGATTTTAAAGCGGCATGGCTGAGAGGACTTAATCCTGCCACTGCGGCTGAATATGCTTTTATGCTTTATCCTATAAAAAATGCCGAAGAGTATAACAAAGAAAAAGCAAAAGCCGAAGATGTAGGTATAAAGGTAGTAGACGATTATACACTGGAAGTTACATTGAAAGCACCTGTTCCTTTCTTTGATTCAATGGTACGTATACAGACATACTTACCTCAAAATCAGAAATTTTACGATAAAGTGAAAGATAAATATATGACATCCGTAGATACTTCGATTTCGTCAGGAGCATATATTCTAAAAAAATGGACTCGGGATTCGGATATAATATTTGAAAAAAATCCTAATTACTGGAATGCCGATAATATAAAACTTGAGAGAGTACAAGTCAAATTTATAAATGATGCAACTGCTGATTTGAATGCATTCAAAAATGGCGAAATAGATGTAACAAACTTATCTACCGAACAGGCAAGGGATTTTAAGGATGACCCTCGTCTAAGATATGTAAATGACGGCTCGGTATTTTATGTAGTATATAATATGAAAAATAAAGTGTTGAGCAATAAAAAAATAAGACAGGCTCTATCGATGTCGATAAATAAGGAAGAAATGATAAAAGGAGTATTAAACGGTGTAGGAGGTGCTGCGTATACCTATACTCCTAAAGATACAGGTATAAAAGGATTTGAAAAAGATTTTGCTGTAGAAGCGGGAGAAGTATTTCCTAAATTTAACCCTGAAAAAGCTAAAAAACTTTTAGCGGAAGGACTGAAAGAGCTGGGACTTACTCAATTGCCTAAACTTGAGATGATATTCAATGATTCGGGTAATAATAAAGCAATTGCCGAATATGTGCAGGAAAACTGGAGAAAAAATCTGGGAGTGGAGATAGGTCTGTCTTCAATGACATTTAAAGAAAGACTTGCAAGAATGGAACAGAAAGATTTTGATATGGCATTTGCAGGATATGCAGGAGATTACAGAGATGCGATTTCCTATCTTGACAGATTTGAATCGACTAACGGAAATAACTACTCTCAATATTTAAATCCTGAATATGACAAACTCGTAAATTTTGTGAAAACATCTGCCGATAAAAAAGCAAGAGTAGATGCAATGATAAAAATGGAAAAAATTATAGCTGAAGATATGCCTGTCGGATTGCTGTATAACAGAAAACAGACAAAAATTATAAATCCGAGAGTAAAAGATATAGGATTTAATCCTATAGGGAAAGATTATCTGCTTGATAAGACTTATATTCAGAAATAATAAATATCGAAGAAAATAAGTGTTATTAAAAATAAATGCTAAAGAAAGTAAATATCCAAGGAAATAGAAATTAAAGAGAATAAGTATTAAAAAAATGAAGATTGAAAAAGTTAAATGTTAAATAATAGAGGGTGTCTCATAATCCAAAAATAATTTTATTAATATAAATACTGTATGTTTTTAAAAATCAAAATATATTATTTTTATTGGTTTTATAAAAATAGTAAAATATATAAAATTTATGATTTAGTAATTTTATTTACCTTATGAGATAGCCTCTATTTTTAATTTTGGATTTTTATGTTCCGGAATTTTTGAAATAATATATAATTTGAAATAGTATATATAATTTTGAAAAAAATTTGTAATAATATAAAAAGAAATATACAGTATCATTATACAGCTAAATTCTTATATAACTAAATAAAATTAGGAAGTTTTATAGTAAAAAAATAATTTTTATATTATAACAAAAGATAAATTGATAATAGAAAAAAAGTTGTAAATGTTCATATTTCTATATGTAATAACTATATGTAATGATTATTTCCTGAATTTAAAGGATATTTAGATTTGAAGAATATATAGATTTAAATGATATAAAAATTTAAACAATATTAAGGTTTAAATAATTTCGAAGGAGAAATAATATGGGTAAAAATATACTTGTCTATGCTGACAAGGGAACAAGCAGAGTAGGGGTCGCTTCGCTAATTCAGGCTTGTGAAAATAAATTGGGATTTCCCGCAAAAAAGATTTATGCGGAAGATATTCTGAAAAATGCTCTTGATGAGGCTATAATGATTATAATGCCCGGAGGAGCGGCAAATCCTTACTGTGAAAAACTTAATGGAGAGGGAAATCGGAAAATTCGTCATTTTGTAGAAAATGGCGGAACTTATTTAGGAATATGTGCGGGAGCTTATTATGCCTGCACACGTCTTGAGTTTCATGGAGAAGAATATGACGTGAAAGACACATGGGAACTGGGTTTTTTCAAGGGAATTGCCAGAGGCTCCCTGCCTGAATTGACAGGCAACGTTTATTTCAGTGAAAGCGTAAAAGCAAAGGCTTTTGTACCTTTAAATTTTGAAAAAGAATTTTTGGAAACGGAAATAAAAACTGAATCAAAACTTGAAATAAAAGCTGAAAAAAATTTTTTTCAAAAAAAATCTCTGAAAAATATTCCAAAAAAATGTGAATTTTATTATCATGGAGGTCCTGCGTTTATAGTTGACTCTCAAGATGATAATTCTTATAAGGTTATCGCAAGGTTTGATAGCGGATTACCAGCCGTGATTAAAGGGGAAATAGGCAAAGGAAATTATCTTCTCTCAAGTGTGCATTTTGAGTTGCAGAAAGAGCCTTATAATGAATTAGTCGTAAAAACGGCTGCGGAAGAAGAACTGAAAGATGAGCTGAAACTCTATGACAGATTGAATGAAAATTATGGAAACGAGTTGTGGGAAGAAGTAAAAAAATTAATAAGAAAACTGTAACAAAATCTGTTCTCAAAATAATTGAATTTAAAAATAATCAGACTTAGAAATGAGTAAACTTGAAAATAATCAGACTTGGAAATGAGTAAATTTAAAAATGACCAGCCTTGAAAATAAATAAACTTAAAAATAGCTAAACTTGGAGATGACAGTATTTAAAGAGAAGTAAAATTGAGAACGAATGAGTTTGAAAACAGTCGAATATAATTAAATATAGAATAGTAGAATAAAAAATATAGTATCATTTTTATAAATACAACCAATATATAAAATGTATTTATATAAAGTGTGATAATTATAGAAATTTTCAAATTTATAATGTATAATAAAAAAACAAAAACAAATGTATCAAATAAATTAGGAGGAAAAAAGTAAAATGAAAAAAATTTTATTAGCATTATCAATGCTATTAGTTATTTTAGCCTGCGGAGGAAAAAGTGGCAGTGAAAAAGGAGGAAGCGGAGCCGGTAAGACATTTACTATGAATGTAAATGCGGAACCTAACTCGATAGACCCTCAAATAACTACAGATATAGTAGGTTCTACAGTGAATGAGCTTATATCCGAAGGATTATTGAGAAGAACTGTTAGCGGAAAACCTGAAGCGGGACTTGCTGAGAAATGGGAGTCTACTCCTGACGGTATGAAATGGACATTTCATTTAAGAGACGGATTGAAATGGTCAAACGGAGACCCTATAACTGCAAATGACTTTAAAGCGGCATGGGTGAGAGCCCTCGACCCTAAAACAAGTTCGGAATATGCTTATATGCTTTATCCTATAAAAAATGCCGAAGAATTTAACACAGGAAAGGCAAAAGCCGAAGATTTAGGAATAAAAGTGATAGATGATAAAACTCTTGAAGTGGAATTAGGAACACCTACTCCTTATTTCGATGATTTGGTTACATTTAAAACATATTCCCCTTTGAATGAAAAGTTTTTTAAGGAAATGGGAGAAAAATATTTTACTGAAGCTAAAAATACAATATCTTCAGGACCTTATGTATTGAAAAAATGGACTCATGATTCGGATATGGAATTTGAAAAAAATCCTAACTATTATGACAATGCAAGTACAAAAGTGGATAAAATTGTATATAAATTTATTTCAGATAGCGGAGCTGCATTAAATGCTTTCAAAAATGGTGAAATAGATTTTTCCGAAATTACGACTGAACAGGCAAAAGAATTTAAGGACAGTCCTAAATTAATCAAAAAAAATGACGGTTCAGTAAGTTATATAATATTGAATACAAAAGATAAATCAAAAGTATTGAGTAATGCTAAAGTGAGAAAAGCAATATCAATGGCTGTAAACAGAGATGAACTTATAAATACTGTATTAAACGGTATAGGAATAAATCCTAAAACTTTCACACCGGGAGGAATAGGATTGAATGGACTTCAAAAAGATTTTGCAGAAGAAGTACCGACTTCGTTGCCGGGGTACAATGTGGAAGAAGCTAAAAAGTTATTGGCAGAAGGGCTGAAAGAACTGGGAATGGATAAAGTGCCTACCCTTGATATGGTATTTAATGATAATGTGGATAATAAAGTAATTGCCGAATATGTGCAGGAAAGTTTAAGAAAGAATTTAGGAATAGATTTACAACTGAGTGCCCTGACTTTTCAGGAAAGAGTTCAGAGAATGAAACAAAAAGATTTTGACCTTGTACTGGCAGGATGGCTGGGAGACTTTAAAGATCCTGTTACTTATCTGGATTTATTTGTAACAGATGGAGGAAATAACTACGGCTCTTACTCCAACCCTAAATACGATGAGCTGTTAAGAAAAATAAAAAGTACATCAGACCAGTCCGTCAGAGTACCTGCTATGATAGAACTGGAAGGAATAATCGCTGAAGAAACTCCGGTACTTGTATTAAGAAACAGAGTACAAAATTATCTTATGAATCCTAAAGTAAAAGGATTGGATATAACTGCGATAGGTGGACAGTATATACTTAGAAATATTGACATTGAAAAGTAGTAAAATTTATAAGATTGTAAAAGAAAGAGAGATATTTTATGAAATCTCTCTCTTTTTGTATATTCAGATAATTTATAATTTTTATCATCAAACATATAACAAATAGTTGCATAAAAGATAAAAAGAATATATAATAAATTAGTATAAAAATACAGATGAGACTGTCTTAAAGTTGAAAAAAATTACTAATATACGTAGTCATATCAACTATTTTTAACTTACAGGTCAGCTCTAATTAGGAGGATTGTATGAAAAAAATATTTTTAATATCGCTTATGCTGATATTGATTTTAGCCTGCGGAGGAAAAGGAGGAAGTTCCAAAGGAAAGAAATTTATTATAAACGTAAGTGAGGAGCCTCAGTCCATAGACCCCCAATTATCAACAGATATAGTAGGTTCTACAGTAAATGAGCTTATATCCGAAGGATTGTTAAGAAGAAATGCAGACGGAAAGCCTACTGCAGGACTCGCTGAAAAATGGGAATCGACTCCTGACGGTATGAAATGGACGTTTCATTTAAGAGACGGAATAAAATGGTCAAACGGAGACCCTATAACTGCAAATGATTTTAAGGCGGCGTGGATGAGAATACTGGAACCTAAAACAGGATCACAGTATGCATATATGCTGTATCCTATAAAAAATGCCGAAGAATTTAATACAGGAAAAGCAAAAGCTGAAGATGTAGGAATAAAAGTAATAGATGATAAGACGCTCGAAGTAGAACTCGGAGCTCCGACACCATATTTTGATGATTTGGTTACATTTAAGACTTATTTGCCTATGAATGAAAAATTTTATAAGGAAGTGGGAGAAAAATATTTCACAGAAGCTGATAAAACAATATCTTCAGGACCTTATGTTATGAAAAAATGGACACATGATTCAAATATAATATTTGAAAAAAATCCTAATTACTGGGATGTTGCCAACATAAAAGTCGATAATATCGAATATAAATTTATTGCTGATAATGCTTCGGCTCTAAACGCTTTCAAAAATGGAGAAGTTGATGTTACTCAGGTAACAGTGGAACAGGCGAAAGAATTTAAAGATGACCCGAGACTGGTTTCAAGTGCTGACGGTTCTGTATGGTACCTGCTGCTTAATAATAAAACAAAAGCATTGAGTAATGCTAAAGTAAGAAAAGCAATATTGATGTCTATAAATAGAGATGAACTTGCAAATGTAGTGTTGAACGGATCAGGGAAAGTTCCAAAAACACTTGTTCCGAGTGGATTGGGAATACAGGGACTTCAAAAAGAATTTACCGAAGAAGTACCTACTTCAATACCGGGCTATAATCCTGAAGAAGCTAAAAAATTATTAGCGGAAGGATTAAAAGAATTAGGAATAGATAAATTTCCTACTTTTGAAATGATATTTAATGATTCCGGAAATAATAAATCTATTGCCGAATATGTCCAGGAAAGTTTAAGAAAAAATCTGAATATAGAATTAAAAATATCTCCTATGACTTTCCAGGAAAGAGTTACAAGAATGAAACAGCATAATTTTGATTTTGTATTGGCAGGCTGGTCAGGAGATTTCAGCGATCCTATTACTTATCTTGATTTATTTGTAACAAACGGAGGAAGTAACTACGGAATGTATTCCAATCCTAAATATGACGAACTGGTAAAAACAGTAAGAAGCACAGCGGACAAGTCAGTGAGAGTACCTGCTATGATAGAACTGGAAAAAATTATAGCTGAAGATACTCCTGTAGCAATAATAAGACATGGAGAGAAAAAATATCTTGTAAATTCTAAAGTTAAAGGATTGGAATTTACAGGAATAGGTGGAGAATTTATTTTCAGAAACATAGATATTCAGGAAAAATAAGAGGTTTGATTAATGATAAAAAGGAAGCTTGGACACAAAAAATATTTGTTTCGGCTTCTTTTTTTAGTATTTATTTCAATAATTTATAAAATTAATTATTATATATAAAATAAATAATTGCGTAGAAAGTTAAAAAAATATATAATAAATCAAGTATAAAAAAATGTAGGAGAATAATAAATCTGATTTATTATTCAGTAGGAGGATTATATGAAAAAGATGTTTCTAATATCACTAATGCTGATATTACTGGTATTAGCCTGTGGTGGAGGCAAAAAAGAAAAGGGAAACACATTTGTACTAAATCCGGGGTCGGAACCCGCATCCATAGACCCGCAGTTATCAACGGATATAATAGGTGGTACAGTAGATGAGTTGATTACTGAAGGATTATTGAGAAGAAGCAAGGACGGAAAGCCTACAGCGGGATTAGCTGAAAAATGGGAAGTAACTCCTGACGGTCTGGTTTGGACGTTTCATTTGAGAGACGGGATAAAATGGTCAAATGGAGACCCTATAACTGCAAATGACTTTAAAGCGGCATGGATAAGAGCTTTGGATCCTAAGACAACATCCGAATATGCGTATATGCTGTATCCAATAAAAAATGGAGAAGCGTTTAATACAGGAAAAGCAAAAGTTGAAGATTTAGGGATTGAAGTAACAGACGATAAGACAATAAAAATAACATTGGAAGCACCAATCCCATATTTTGATGATTTAGTTACATTTAAGACTTATATGCCTTTAAATGAAAAATTTTATAAGGAAGCAGGAGATAAATACTTTACTGAAGCTGATAAAACAATATCTTCAGGACCTTATGTATTGAAAAAATGGACTCATGATTCGGATATGGTATTTGAAAAAAATCCTAATTACTGGGATAACGCCAATGTAAAAGTAGATAATATAGTATATAAACTTATAAGTGATAATACGGCAGCACTTAATGCCTTTAAAAACAATGAAGTGGATGTAACATCCATAACAACTGAACAGGCAAAAGAATTTAAAGATGACCCGAGACTTGTGAAAACAAATGACGGTTCTGTATGGTATGTTTTGATGAATAATAAAGCGAAAGCTAAAGGATTGGCCAATTCAAAAGTAAGAAAAGCATTATTAATGGCTATAAATAGAGAAGAAATGGTAAATGTAGTATTAAACGGTGCAGGAGAAGCTGCTAAAACTTTTACTCCTAAAGGAATAGGAATAAACGGACTTTCCAAAGATTTTCCTGAAGAAGTACCTACTTCGATACCTGCGTTCAATCCTGAAGAAGCTAAGAAACTGTTAGCTGAAGGGCTGAAAGAAGAAGGTCTTGATAAACTGCCTAATCTTGAAATGATATTCAACGATTCCGGAAATAATAAAGCTATAGTGGAATATATTCAGGAAAGTTTGAGAAAAAATCTGAATGTAGATATACAGCTCAGTGCGATGACTTTCCAAGAAAGAATTCAGAGAATGAAACAGAAAGACTTTGATCTGGTGTTGGCAGGGTGGTCGGGAGACTTCAAAGATGCGATAACTTATCTGGATTTATTTGTAACAAATGGAGGAAATAACCGTGGAGATTACTCCAATCCAAGATATGATGAATTAGTCAAAACTATTAAAAATACTGCTAACCAGTCAGTGAGAATACCTGCTATGATAGAACTGGAAAAAATTATAGCTGAAGATACTCCTGTGGGAGTGCTTTTCCACAGGGAAAAACCGTATCTTGTAAATCCTAAAGTAAAAGGATTACAATTTACACCTATCGGCGGAGAATTTTTCTTCGGAAATTTAAGCATAGAAAATAAATAAGAATATAAAAAAGAGGCTATTCTGAAATAGCCTCTTTTTATTCTTTTGTACTTTCATAACGAAAACAAAATAAAGAAAGCAGATTTATGTTTTTAAAATGCATATTGATTAATTATTGATATATCTGATAAGTTTTAATTTAATATATTATTTAAATTTCACGAAATAAATTATATCCTTTGCCTGTCCCAAATCATCGACTTGAGCGATTCCTATACCGATAACTTTGGCTTTGAAAGGCTTAAAGTTGTATTTTGAAGTAAATGTATCTATTTTTGCAGGGTCTTCGGGAGTAAGTAATGTTATATGAGGGTCAAAATTCATAAATACATTGGGAGAACCGTATAAATTAAAAGATTTTACTTTTTCGGGAATGGATTTTGCCCAGTCAGGTACTTTTGCGTCTGTTGCACGGTATTTATTTAGTCTGACAGTTACTTCATCTGCCAGTCCCTGTATAATTCCGTTATTTTCAGCATCAAGCATAAACCAGTTTCCTCCTGTTTTTCTTAATCTGTAAAAGTTTACATCGAAAGGCTTTGTCTCTTTAGCTATTTTATTGACAACTTCTTTTATTTTTTTCAGAGATTCAGGCTTGTATTCAGTTAGATACAATGTCATATGGATAGCATACCCTTTGGAATAAAGACTGTCAATTCCCGCTTCTTTGAGACCTTTTGAAATATTTTCGACATTTTCTTTTGCATTGTTGTCCATAATTACAAAAACATTATAATTTACATTGGAAAAAATATTTAAGCAAAATGCTAAAAAGATTGAGAAAAAAATTTTTTTCATTGCAAGTTCCTCCTAAAATATTGATTGTTTTTAATTAGTAATATTATACCTTATTATATATAAAAAGCAATGCGGAATAATATACAATAATAAATAATTATTATAGAAATTTCTCGAAATATAGGGTATAATAACTATATAAAAAATAAATAAAAAACAAAAAGTGAAGGAGAGACAGCAAAATGAAAAAAATATTGTTATTATTTACAATGCTGATACTGATTCTGTCTTGCGGAAAGAAAAATTCGGAAAAAGTATTCACACTAAATCTTGGAGGAGAGCCGTCTTCTATAGATCCTCAGATAACTACCGATATTGCAGGAGGAACTGTAGATGACCTTGTAATGGAAGGATTGCTTAGAAAAGATAAGGACGGTAAGTCCGTAGCAGGACTTGCTGAGAAGTGGGAGTCTACTCCTGACGGACTGAAATGGACATTTCATTTGAGAGACGGACTGAAATGGTCGAACGGCGACCCTATAACTGCCAATGACTTTAAAGCCGGATGGCTTAGAGCCTTGGACCCGGCTACGGCGGCAAGTAATGCAAGTTTACTTTTCCCTATAAAAAACGGGGAAGCATTTAATGGAGGAAAAGTAAAAGCCGATGAAGTAGGTATAAAAGTTATAGATGATAAAACACTTGAAGTGGAATTGGAAGCTCCGACACCTTATTTTGATGATTTAATTACGTTCAAGGCATATATGCCTCTAAATGAGAAATATTATAAAGAAGTGGGAGAAAAATATTTTACTGAAGCTGATAAAACAATATCTTCGGGACCTTATCTTTTGAAAGAATGGCAGCACGACTCCCAGCTGATTTTTGAAAAAAATCCTAATTACTGGGATACAAAAAATGTAAAAACTGATAAGATGATATTAAAACTTATTCCTGACACAACTGCCGCATTCAATGCTTTTAAAAATGGTGAAATAGATGTTACGGGAGTAACTGCCGAACAGGCAAAAGAATATAAACTGAATATGAGTACGAAAAATGACACAAAGTTGATTACTGCTGATGACGGAGGACTATGGTATTTACTGTTTAATACTAAAGTGAAGCCTTTAAATAATGCAAAAATAAGAAATGCCCTTGAAAAAGGTCTGAACAGAAAAGAATTGATAGATGTTGTTTTAGAGGGAACTGAAAAAGAAGCCAAGACATTTGTGCCGAACGGAATAGGAATAAGAGGACTGCAAAAGGACTTTTCCGAAGAAGTTCCGACATCAACTCCCGAATACAACCTTGAAGAGGCCAAAAAGTTGTTAGCAGAAGGATTAAAAGAAGAGGGACTTGCTTCGTTTCCAGAAATGGAATTATTATTTACTGACAGCGGAAATACAAAAATTATTGCCGAATATATTCAGGAAAATTTGAGAAAAAATCTTGGAGTTAATCTGAAATTGAGCGTCCTTACAGGAAAAGAAAGAAGAGAAAGAACAAAACAGAGAAACTACCAAATAACAATTCATAACTGGACAGGGGATTTTCAGGATGCTATCACATATTTGGATTTATTTGACTCGAAAAATGCAAATAACCGTGGAGATTATGTCAATGCCAGATATGATGAGCTTGTAAAAACTGTAAAAAGTACGGCAGACCCGGCAGTGAGAATACCCGCTATGATAGAAATGGAAAAAATAATATCCGAAGAAGTACCTGTAGGCATACTGTTCCAAAGACAGAAAAGATATCTTGTAAATCCTAAAGTAAAAGGTTTGGGCTTTGTGGCAATAGGCGGAGAATTTTTCCTGAGAGAAGTATATATGGAGAAATAAAAGAAATTATTGGAAAATAAAAATGGACTAAACTTAAATTCTAAATTATAATACAGGTAAATAAATTCATCGAAGTTTATAATATAAAAGTATTTTTTCGAATAAAAATATTTTCAAAAATTATAAAAAATGAATAAAATGATACAAAATACATAATACAAGGAGGAAAGTCGAGATGAGCAGAACGTTCAAAAGAGTAATGTTGTTAGTTATACTGGCAATAGGGCTTCTAACAGCATGTCAGAAAGGTAATGAAGCAAAAGAGGACAAGAAAGATGGAGCAGAAGGGGCAAAAGGTACATTGAAAGTCATAGCTGCTTATGATGCAAAAGAAAAAATTTTTGAGGAATTTACTAAAAAAACGGGAATAAAAGTAGAGTTTTTAGATATTTCTTCGGGAGAAGTTTTATCCAAACTGAATGCCCAAAACGGGAAAATCGGTGCAGATGTATGGTTCGGCGGTGGAGCTGACAGCTTTATTGTTGCAGGAGGAAAAGGTTATCTAGAAAATTATGTATCTCCTGAAGAAAAAGAAATGGATCAGAGATTTATCGGAAATGACTACTGGACAGGAGTTTCTATTGTAACGGCAGGATTTTTAGTAAATACTGATGTGTTGGCAAAAAATAATATTCCTGAACCTGCGTCATGGGAAGATTTGAAAAATCCTAAATATAAGGATGAACTGATTATGGCTGACCCTGCGATTTCAGGTACAAATTACGCGGTTGTATACAATCTGCTACAGTCTATGGGAGAAGAAAAAGGCTGGGCCTACCTTGAAGCAATAAAAGGAAATATTCCGTTTTATGCACAGCGTGGTTCAGAGCCTACATCAAAAGTAAAAAATGGAGAAATGGCAGTAGGTATAATTCCTTTAGGCGGAGATACTTATAAAATGGAAAAAGAATTTAAAGTAAAAAATATAATACCGTCTGACGGACTTCCATGGGTTCCGGCAGGAATGGCTATATTCAAAGAAGCTGAAAACAAAGCTGCTGCTAAAGCATTTGTTGACTGGGCATTATCTAAGGAAGGTCAGGAATTTTTGAAAACAGTCGCTCCACGTATGATGGTAAGAAAAGATGTTACACCTCCTGAAGAATTGAAAGGAATGACTGTAGATAAGTTAATGAAAATGGACATAGACGGAATGGGTACAAGAAGAGAAGAAATACTGAAATTATGGAAAGAAAAAATGGGGAAATAGATTATGAAATTGCTCCGAAAGAATGAAAAAAAAGCCCAAAAGAAAAATTTTGGGCATTCTTTCATTTTAATGGAAATTATTGACAGACTGTTTTACACAATAGCTGTAGTACCGATAATGGTATTTATATTATGGCCCATAACTGCACTGTTCTTAAAAAGTATTTTTCCTGAAGGGGAATTTACATTCAAATTATACGGCTCCCTCTTCGGGGAGAATATTCCTGTAATAATAAACAGTATATGGGTATGTCTCCTATCCACAACTTTATCTGTCATAATAGGTACCGTGATAGCAGTATATGTCGCATATGCTTCAAAATGGGTAAAGAGAATATTAATGCTGCTACTTATGCTTACGATGATTTCTCCGCCATTTTTATCATCGCTGTCGTATATACTGCTGTTTGGTAAAAGAGGGATAATTACTGCTGATCTGTTACATCTGAATTTTAATCCTTATGGCTGGCACGGGATTGTAATTATGCAGACTTTTAGCGAAATATCGCTGGCAGCTCTTATATTGACAGGAGGACTGTCAGCAATACCTTCATCAGTTATAGAAGCAGGAAAAGACTTGGGTTCAAAATCAGGGGATATACTTTATAGAATTATAATTCCAATGTTGAAATCTTCTATAGTTGCAGTGTATTTTATAATTTTTGTAAAAAACATTGCTGATTTCGGAACTCCTATTATTGTGGGAGGCAATTTTAGAATGTTGGCTACGGAAGCATATAAAGGAGTAATCTCCTACGGAGAAATTGAAAAAGCTGCGGCTATCAGTTTTCTCATTTTCCTGCCTATTGTGCTTATTTTTCTTGTATATAGACATCAGCTCACAACTTCCAACGTTATGGGAAGTTTTTCCGAAAAATCGGGACAGACGGGAGAAAAAATTTATAAATTACCTTTTTATTTAAAAACAATTTTTGGATTTGTAACATTGTGCTTTGCTGTATATATGCTGTTGCAGTATATTTCCATATTTATTTCGGCAGTATCAAGCAATAGCGGAGGATATTTCCACTGGACGACGGAATTTATACAATCTTTTTCATTTACAAAAATTCCGAGTATGGTACGAAGTATAGTTTATTCACTTATAGCGGGAATAATTGCAAGTTTTATCGGAGTGCTTTTTTCTTATTATATAGACCGAAGAAATATAAAATTTTCTAAAAGCTTTGATTTTATAGCTGCATTACCTTATATTTTACCTGGTCCATTTTTTGGGATAGCATATTTACTGGCTTTCCAAAGTCCTCCGTTTTTGCTGACAGGCACAGGAGCCATTGTGGTATTGAACTGTATTTTTAGACAGATACCTGTAACGACAAGGGCAGCAAGTGCCAATCTAAGTCAAATCAGTTCATTGACTGAAGATGCGGCAAGAGACTTGGGAACTCCTAAAATTGCAGTGTTTTTTAAAGTGATACTTCCACAGCTGAAACCTGCCTTTTTAGTAGGATTTATTAATACTTTCACGACAACGATGACTACAGTGGGGGCAATTATATTTCTGATTACTCCGTCAGCCAAAGTTGCAACGGTAGAATTATTTAATGAAATCCGTGACGGTGATTACAGAATGGCGTCGGTCATCGCGAGTTTACTCATTTTAGTCATACTGATTGTAAATGTTCTGTTTTCAATAATTCTGATGAAAGAAAAGAAAGCGGGGAAAAATGTATCTTCAACTGAAAAATCTGTATAAAAAATATCAGGATAATATTGTAGTAAATAATTTTAATATAGACGTAAAAAAAGGTGAACTGATAAGTATATTAGGACCTAGCGGGTGTGGAAAGACTACTACGCTTAGAATGATAGCAGGATTTATAACTCCTACAGCGGGAGATATTTTCCTGTCGGAGGAAAAAATAACCGACTATCCTCCTGAAACGCGTCCTGTGAGTACAGTTTTTCAAAATTATGCACTGTTTCCTCATCTGACTGTCTATGAAAATATTGCCTACGGTCTCAAGTATCCTCTAAAAGTAGGAGCAAAGCTGAATAAGGAAGAAAAGAAAAAAAGAATAGATAAAATTATAGGTCTTGTAAATCTTGGAAGGCTTGAAAAAAGAAGAATAGACCGATTAAGCGGAGGGCAGCAACAGAGAGTAGCTTTGGCAAGGTCTCTCGTGTTGGAGCCTAAAGTGCTGCTACTTGATGAACCGCTCTCAAATATAGATACAAAACTAAGAAAAACTGTGAGAAATGAGATAAGAAAAATACAAAAAGAGTTAGGTATTACAATGATTTTTGTTACTCATGATCAGGAAGAGGCAATGAGTATTTCCGACAGAATAGTCGTTATGAATGAAGGGAATATAGAACAGACAGGAACTCCGCGGGAAATTTACAGTTTCCCTGAATCTGTTTTTGTAGCTGAATTTATCGGAAAAGCGAATATTTTGAAAAAAGACGGAAGAAATTTTATTGTACGTCCTGAAAGTATTAATATATCTTATAATAAAGTAAATGAAACTGAAACAGATGAAATATTTACGGGAAAAGGAAAAATCATCGGAAAAGAGTATCAAGGGGCATTAGTTTCCTACGAGATTGAAATTATTAATGAAAAATCTGAATGGAAAAAATTAAATGTTGTTATGATTTCCGGCAGGGAAGAATATGAAATAGAACAGATAATTAAGTATTCCATAGACAAGAAAGACTTGTACGAGATAAAGTCGTAAAATATTGAAACGAGGAGAAATATGGCACTAATCTATGTAACGGGAGGGGCGAAAAGCGGTAAAAGCAAGTTTGCCGAAGAATTGCTGTTAAGTCTGAATAACGGTTATCAGAAAAATGTGTATCTCGCAACTTCTTTAGTATTTGATGAGGAAATAGAAATGAAAGTATCCCTTCACAAGGAAAGACGTCAGGATAAATGGATTACGGTGGAAACTTATAAAAATTTTTCTGAAAGCATGACGGATGTTTTTTCAAATACTGTCAAAAATAATATGCTAATAGACTGTCTTACAAATATGATCAGTAATATTATTTTTGAAAATCAGGATATCAATTGGGATAAGCCGACAAAAGAAGATTTGGAAAAATGTGATATATCGGTAAAAAATCAGATTAATGGGTTGATAGATATTTTAAACAGGTTTGAAAATGTTGTCATTGTTTCCAATGAGCTGGGAATGGGAATAGTACCGAGCTATCCTTTGGGCAGATATTTCAGGGAGATTGCGGGAAAAATGAACCAATTCGTTGCAGATATTGCTGATGAAGCATATTTCATAGTATCGGGAATACCTATGAAGATAAAATAAAATTTGGAAAGAGGAGATTTTATGTCTGAAAATCACAAAAATATAATGTTACTGGGAACAGGGTCGAACGTAGGAAAAAGCATAATTGCTGCAGGTCTTTGCAGAATATTTTATCAGGACGGCTACAGCGTATCTCCCTTTAAATCTCAAAATATGGCACTAAATTCATTTATTACAAAAGACGGAAAGGAAATGGGAAGAGCACAGGTAGTACAGGCTGAAGCTGCCAACATAGAACCCGAAGCGTTTATGAATCCCATTTTGCTGAAACCTACGACAGATAGAAAATCTCAAGTCATTGTAAACGGAAAAGTCTATAAAAATATGGATGCGAGAGAATATTTCGCTTTTAAGCATAATTTGAAAAAAGATATAATGACAGCGTATAATCATATAAAGGAAAACTTTGATATATGTGTGCTGGAAGGTGCAGGAAGTCCTGCGGAAATCAATCTG
The DNA here is from genome assembly GCF_057270515.1 of Pseudoleptotrichia sp. Taxonomy (NCBI): domain Bacteria; kingdom Fusobacteriati; phylum Fusobacteriota; class Fusobacteriia; order Fusobacteriales; family Leptotrichiaceae; genus Pseudoleptotrichia; species Pseudoleptotrichia sp. The sequence continues at coordinate 137,267 of NZ_DBHIXS010000005.1, forward strand.
AAAGAAGACGATATAGTAAATACGGGAATGGCTGAAATGGCGGATTCCCCTGTTATTTTAGTTGCGGATATAGACAGAGGAGGAGTGTTTGCTGCCATATACGGAACGATTATGCTCCTTGAAGAAAGTGAAAGAGAACGTATAAAAGGTGTGATTATAAATAAATTCAGGGGAGATAAGACTTTACTGACCCCAGGAATTGAAATGATAGAAGAGCTTACAAAGGTACCTGTACTCGGAGTTGTACCTTTTGTACCTTTAGGCATTGAAGAAGAGGACAGTCTGGGCATAGATAAATACAATGTAAAAAAAGAAGGAAAAATAAGAATATCAGTTATAAAATTGAAACATATATCAAATTTTACCGATATTGACGCACTCAGTCATTATGATGATGTTTCGTTGAAGTATGTTACGAAAAGCTCCGAACTGGGAGATGAGGACATTATTATAATTCCCGGTTCGAAAAATACGGTAGAGGATATGAAAGATTTGATTGATAAAAACATAAACAGGGAAATAGTTCGGCTCGCTAAAAAAGGAACTGTGATTTTTGGAATATGTGGAGGCTTTCAAATAATGGGGCAGAAAATAATGGATCCTAAAAAAATAGAGTCAGATTTAAATGAAATTTCGGGACTGGATTTACTCGATATAGAAACTGTTATGGAAACGGGTAAAGTTACAACCCAATACAGAGGCAAAATAGAAAACGCTTCGGGAATACTTGGTGGTGCTGAAGGAATGGAAATACAAGGTTACGAAATACATCAGGGTTACAGCTATTTTGTAAATGAAAAAAGTGATGAAAATGGTAAGGACTTGGAAAATAAGAATAAAAGTGATATAAAGTGTATATTCGGTGATGAAAAATTAAAAGGAATGGTAAAAGATAATATTGTAGGTACTTATGTTCATGGAATATTTGATAATTCCAAATTTACCAATCACTTTCTTAATGAAGTCAGAAAATTGAAAGGACTTGATAAAATAGACGAAGATTTCAGTTTCAGTGAATATAAGAACAGTGAATACAACAAGCTTGCGAAAGTTTTAAGGGAAAATCTGGATATAAGAAAAATATATGAAATAATGGGATGTGAATAAATTGACGCTTGTAATAAAAATCTGGATAGCTTGTATACTCGACCTTGTATTCGGAGATCCGCAGAATATCATTCATCCTGTACAGATTATAGGAAAAATGATCAGTCTGGGAGAAAAAATTTTATTAAAAGAAAAATCGGGCAGCAGATATAAATTTTTTGCAGGAATAATATTGAATATTTTTGTAGTTTCAATAACTTACGGACTGACTTGTCTGATTTATAAATCGTCAAAAACTTCGGGGGTATTTACTCTTATTGAAATTTATCTGATGTATACAGTGTTTTCAGTCAATTCCCTCGCAAGGGAGGGAAACAGGGTTTACAATATCCTGAAAGAAGGAGATATAGAAAAAGCAAGAAAAGACCTGTCTTATCTTGTGTCGAGAGATACTGAAACAATGGACGAAAAAATGATAATCAGAAGTACAATGGAGACAATATCCGAAAATACAGTAGACGGGATAGTCGCTCCGATGTTTTATATGTTTTTGGGAGGACTGCCTTTAGCAATGACATATAAGGCGATAAATACCCTTGATTCAATGGTCGGATATAAAAATGAAAAATATATGGATTTCGGTAAATTTTCTGCGAAGCTTGATGATGTGGCAAATTTTATTCCTGCTAGAATAACAGGAATTTTAATAGTAATAGCAAGTATGATTTTAGGATATGACTATAAAAATTCCCTGAAAATATTCATAAGAGACAGGAAAAATCATAGCAGTCCTAATTCCGGCCATGCTGAAGCGGGTGTTGCGGGAGCATTGGGAGTACAGTTTGGAGGAAGAGTTTCCTATTTTGGAAAAGAGGCTGATAAACCTACAATAGGAGATAAAATAAAAGATTTTGAACTGGAAGATATTAAGAAAAACATAAAAATAATGTATGTTGCAAGTTTTTTGAGTTTAGCAATAATTTCCTTAATATTTGCAGGAAAATATTTTTTAATATGATACAGTAAAATCTTTTTAAACCGGCTGAAAGGTTACAGTTGCTTCTATTTATACAAATCAGACGAAATTATTAGCTTGATATTAAAAGAGTTTTGCTAAATAAAAATAATGAAAAAATAACAAAAAATAATAAATAATTTATAATAAGACAATTACAGAATGAATGGAGATAAAAATGGATTTTCACGGCGGAAATATTTATAAAATATTTCGGGAAAAAAATATAAGAGAAATACTTGATTACAGCTCCAATATAAATCCCTACGGAATACCTGAAAGCCTGAAAAAAAAAATAAATGAAAATATGGAAATTCTTGAAAGATACCCTGACCCTGATTATGTTGAACTTAGGAGTAAATTGGCTTCGTTAAATAAAGTTGACATATCAGATGTCATATTAGGTAACGGAGCAACAGAAGTAATATTTTTATTTATGAAAGTCATAAAGCCTAAAAAAATATTGATAGTATCTCCCACTTTTGGAGAATATGAAAGGGCAGTGAAGGCAACAGTAAATTATGATAATTTTAACTGTTCGGAAAAATCCGATAATAGAAATTATGATAATAAAAATTATAATAATAATAAAAATTCTGATAATAGGAATTCAGGAGATAAAAAAGTCGAAATAGAATACTTTGAACTTAAAGAAAGTGATGATTTTAAGTTAAATATAAATAATTTGAAAAAAGAACTCGGAGCAAAGTATGATTTGTTAATAATGTGTAATCCCAACAATCCTACGGGAAAATTTTTGAAATTAGCTGAAACAGAGGAAATACTGAAAGAATGTAATAAATATAATACAAAACTGTTTATAGATGAGGCATTTATAGAGTTTCTGTCGGATAATTTGAAAGAAAGTATTATAAATACTAAGGAAAATAAACAAAATTTGTTTGTAACGAGGGCATTTACGAAATTTTTTGCTATTCCCGGCTTACGGTTAGGTTATGGAATATATTTTGACAAAAGTTTCGAAAAAAAGATAGCCGAAAAAAAAGAGCCGTGGAGTGTAAATAATATAGCTGAAATGGCAGGAATAACAGTTCTTGATGACGCTGAATATATAGAAAAGACATTAAAATGGATAACGGAAGAAAAAAAGTATATGTATGAAAAACTGAATAAAATTTCAGGAATAAAGGTTTATGAAACAGAAGTAAATTTTATTGCCGGAAAAATAGATGAGAAGCTGTTTTCAGAAGGACTGAATGTAAAGATACTAAGGGAAAAAATGCTTGAACAGGGAATACTTATAAGGGATGCTTCGAATTTTAAATTTCTTGATGAAAGATTTTTCAGGCTGGCAATAAAGGATAGGGAGAGTAATAATAAGGTTGTTAGAGTGTTGAAGGAAATAATGAATAAGGCTATTTTAAAATAAAAATTCTCAATTTTTTCATTTTATTTTTATTTTAAAATGGTATAATCACAAAAAATAAAATTATGAAAAGAGGTAAGCAAATGAGAAAAGCATTTTTATTAACAGGGATATTAGCAGTATCAGTTTTAGGAATATCGGCAAATTCAAAAGAGGCGTCAAATCAGGAACCGCCTAAAAAAGAAGTTGCTACAACAGTGAAGAAAGCAGAAAATACTCCGGAAGCAACAGCTTTGAATTTTATTAATACTTACTATATTAATTTACGTAAAGGTGTAAATGACAGTAAATGGTTTGAAGCACAGCCACTTACTAATAATTTTAAGAAAATATATAAAAATCAGGAAAAGGCTATAGAAATATCAAACCGGATTTTGGAAGGTAAGAAAGTAAGCAAGGCAGATCGTGCATTTGCTGAAAAGTACTCGGTAGATTATACTGCTATATTTGGTGCGTTGGTAGCTGATTTGCAGGATGATTCGGTTTTTGAGCTGGAATCATATAATCAAAAAACAGGAATTGTTAATTTAAAAGATAAAAAAACAGGTATAGAAATGCCTGTAAAAGTAATAAAAGTTAATGGAAAATGGTTAATAGACGGAGCAGGACTTACAAATATGCCTAATAAAAAATAGAATTAAAATATCACATGAGAGTTTGAAATTGCTCTCATATTTTATAAGAGAAGTGAAAACACATTGATGTTCAATTTTTTTTGAAAAATTCTTGAAAAATTTCAAGGAATTTAGTAGAATATATTTGATAATGAAAATATAGTTCAACTTATTTTGTATAGAATTTTTAATAGTCATAACATAAATGTACTATATAAATATATGGAAAATAAATATATATAAGAATTAATCAAATAAAAGTTCAAATATTTTAAGGAGGAAAGAAATGAGAAAATTAGTCTTATTGGCTGTGTTATTGAATGCAGTCGCAGTATTTGCAGAAAAGGAAGATGAACATAAAAGCAAGATATCCTTGGGTGGAGCATATTTTCAGGACATATATAAAACAGAAAAAAGAGCAGGCTACCAACCGTATGTAGCTTTTGAGTTCAATAATTTTGGTAATTTGGAAATTAGTATGGGCTCGTTGGGTTATAGACAGGGAATAACTAAAGATTTATCTATTAACGGTTCCGTTATTTTTTCTGATGGTTTTAAAGTAAAGCCTGATAAAATGAAAGAAGGTTATAGAAGTATTAAGAAAAGAGATTCGCAGGTTGCAGTAGGCGGAAGTATAACATACAGTTTTAAAAATATAGCTACCAATCTGTCATTACAAGGTGGAAAAAGAGGTATGAGTGGTGGAGTAGATGTAACAGCTTATTTGCCGATTACAGAAAAATTTGTTACATTTGCAGAAGCTAATGTTACAATGTATTCAAAAAAATACACGAATTATTATTTTGGTATAAAGGATGATGAAATAGGCGGAAAAATAACTTCTAAATATTCTCCAAAATCGTCATATTCTTACGGTTTCAGTATAGGAAGTAATTATGCATTTAATGATAGCTTTGGAGTTTTTGCTTTAGCAGGATTGACAAAATATTCAAAAGAAATTAGAAGAAGTCCTATTGTAGAAGATAAAACTAATTACCAAGTTACTGTAGGGGCATCATTTTCATTTTAGAAAGATATAGAATATATTTGAAATTCAATATCTTTGTTACTTTTAAATAGACTCAATTATTATATAATAAAACTTTGAAAGTCTATCGTTTAAAAGTTTATCGATAGAAGGTTTTATAACAAAATATGATATTTAAAAGAGGTTGTCTCATAAGTCGGAAATAATTTTCAAAACATAAATGTAATATATTTTAAAATTTAAAAAAATAGGGGCTGTCTCATAAGTCAAAAATAATTTTACTAACATAAATGTTATATATTTTTAAAAATCAACAGATATTATTTTTATTGATTTTATAAATATAGTAAAATACATAGAATTTATGATTTGGTAATTTTATTTACTTTATGAGACAACCCCTTTATAAAAATAATAAATATATAAATATATATAATTTGTGATTAGAGTATTTCTTTTGTCTTATGAAGCAACCTCTTTCATTTACTTTTATTTTTTAATGTTCTTCAATAAATTTAACTATAAAATATCCAAAAAATATTCAATAAGATTTGAAAATATTATATTTAAATTATTAAAATAATTGCGGAGCTGACAATATTTCAAGATTTTTACTGATTTCAAAAATTAAGGGCTTTCCTGTAGGAAGATTTAATTCAAGAATTTTTATATTATCAATTTTCAGAAGATACTGGATTAAAGCTCTTAAACTGTTTCCATGGGCGGCAATGATGACATTTTTACCGTCTTTTATTTCTTTGGAAATATGGGAATCCCAGTATGGAAGAACTCTGTGTATAGTATCTTTCAAACTTTCTCCTCTCGGGCATTCATCGACGGGAATATTTTTATATCTTTCCTGAAAAAGAGGATAGTTTTCCTTGTCATCAGTGTTTACAAGTGGAGGAGCTATATCAAAACTTCTTCTCCATATATGAACCTGTTCATCACCATATTTTTTTGCTGTTTCGGCTTTATTTAATCCCTGTAAGGCTCCGTAATGTCTTTCGTTGAGTCTCCATGATTTATAAACGGGAATATATAGCTGGTCAATTTCTTCAAGAATATAATTAAGGGTTTTGATTGCCCTCTTCTGAAAAGAAGTGAAAGCTACATCAAAAATATAACCTGCTTCTTTCAGAGTTTTACCGGCAGCTTTGGCTTCAGCTGTCCCCTTTTCAGTTAAATCCACATCAACCCAGCCTGTAAATCTGTTTTGAAGATTCCATTCACTTTCTCCGTGACGCACTAAGACTAATTTCATAACGATTACCTCCTTATATATATTTCATTATATACCCGTCAGAAGAAAAAATAAAGAGAAAAAATTATAAAAAAGTGAAAAATATCGGATAAATATGATATAATCTAAATGTTATTACACTGAAATAAATATTTTAATAAATATTTTTAAATGGAATGAGGAATAAAATAAATGAAAAAAATGAGCAGAAATTTAATAAAAAATTTTTATATTGTAAGTTTTAGCTATAAAAATTTGAGTCTGGAAGAAAGGGAAAAATTTATAAAAGAAGGTTATAGGCAGATATTGGATGATTATCTTGATAAATCCGTAATAAAAGGGTATATATCGGTTGAAACGTGCCTTAGAATAGAGTTGTATCTCGAAACTGACGAAAATTTTGAAGTTGAAATACTGAAGAGAGATTTTAAAATAGAAAAGATAAAAATATATAAGAATATAGAGGCAGTACAATATCTTTTAAAAGTGATCTGCGGACTTGACTCTATAATAAAGGGGGAAGACCAGATATTGGTGCAGCTGAAAAAGGCATATTTTGAGGCTCTGGATAAAAAGACGACTTCTTCATTCCTGAATATAATATTTAATCAGGCAATAGAAACGGGAAAAAGATTTAGAGCTGAAAGCAGAATAAACGAGAAAAATATTTCTCTGGATTCCATAGCGATAAAATTTATAAAGACAAAGTTTGAAAGTCTTGAAAACAAAAAAATATTTGTAATAGGAGTGGGAGATTTGAGCCAGTCTATTTTGGCACTTTTACATAAAATGAATAACTGTCGCCTCACAATGACAAACAGAAGCTTGAGAAAGTCTATAGAATTGCAAAAAATATATCCTGATGTGGAAACAACGGAATTTAGTATGAAATATAATGTTATAAGGGAAAGCGACATTATAATCAGTGCTACGTCTGCACCGCATTTAGTATTGCTGAAAGATAAAATGAAAGATATCCTCAATGACGGGAAAAAGAGGTTTTTCCTAGATTTGGCAGTTCCGAGAGATATAGAAACGAGTATAGGTGAAAATGAAAATGCCTCTCTTTATCATTTAGAAGATATTTGGGATGAATATAACAAAAATGTTGAAAAAAGGGATGAAATAGTCGAAAAATATTTTTATATTATCGAAGAACAGTTAAATAAAATAGCTGAAAAGCTCGAAAAAAGGAAAAAATACGGAAATATGGCAAAAAATGAACTGGGTGAAACAAGATGAAAACAAATAAAATAATAATCGGAACAAGGGGAAGTATTTTAGCCCTTGCACAAGCCGAAAAAGTAAAAGAAATGCTTATTGAAAAATATGATGAATTAAGACAAAGAGATGATTTTCAGGGAATAGAGGATTTTGATAAAAACAGTCCTTTAGATATAGAACTGAAAGTCATAGTTACGAGCGGAGATAAAGATTTAAGGGATTTTACAAAGATAAGGGGAATTACACAGAAAGACCTGTTTGTAAAAGAAATAGAAAAGGAAATGATTGAAAATAAAATAGATTTGGCTGTACATTCATTAAAAGATATGCCTCAAAATACTCCTGCGGGGCTTTTGAATGCCTGCTTTCCTTTAAGAGAGGATAACAGGGATGTGCTTGTTTCGGCAAAGGGTTTAAAATTAGATGAATTGCCTGAAAATGCTGTGGTCGGAACGGGAAGCATAAGACGGGAAAAAGAGCTTTTGAGTTTAAGAAAAGATCTGAAAATAAAGGCAATAAGAGGGAATATTCATACAAGGCTTAAAAAACTTGATGACGGAGAATATGATGCTATTATTCTTGCAGCGGCAGGACTAAAAAGAGTGGGATTACAGGACAGAATTACCGAATATTTTGATACGACTTCATTTATGCCTGCACCCGGGCAGGGGATACTGTGCATACAGTGCAGGGAAAATGACAGGAAAATAAAGAATTTGCTGAAAATAATAAATGACAGGGAAGTAACTCTTATATGCCAAGCCGAAAGGGAATTTTCAAGAATATTTGACGGAGGCTGTCATACACCGATAGGCTGTTCTTCAGTTATAGAAGAAGATATACTGAAACTAAAAGGGATGTATAATGATAATGGGAACAGGATATTTAAAGAAGTATCGGGAAACAAGGAAAATCCGAAAGAGATTGCACAAAAATTAGCTAAGGAGATTAGAAATGAGTAAAGGTAAAGTTTACATTGCAGGAGCAGGCTGCGGTGATGAGGGGCTTATAACTGTAAAGTTGAGAAATATAATAAAAAAAGCCGAATGTATAGTATATGACAGACTTGTAAATGAAAATATTTTACAATATGCACAGCCTGATACGGAGCTGATTTATATGGGAAAAGAGAATACCGAGGGCGGAGAACTCCAAAGGCAGATAAATGAAATGATAGTAAAAAAAGGGAAAGAAGGTATGCAGGTTTTGAGGTTGAAAGGAGGAGACCCTTTCGTTTTCGGTCGCGGGGGCGAAGAGATAGAGGCCCTTGTTGCTGAAAATATAGATTTCGAGGTAATTCCCGGTATAACTTCATCCATAGCGGTGCCTACATATGCCGGAATACCTGTAACCCATAGAGGAATAAATACTTCTTTTCATGTATTTACAGGACATACAAAAGTAGACGGAAATGAACATGATTTCGAAACTATTGCAAAACTTGAAGGAACCTTGATTTTTCTAATGGGGCTGGGCAATCTTGAAAAAATAGTTACAAGTCTTATAAATAACGGTAAAAGTCCTGAAACTCCCGTGGCGATAATAAAAAACGGAACTACTGCAAAACAGCAGACTTATGTGGGAAAAATGGAAACAATAGTAAATATTGTAAAAGAAAAAAATATCAAATCTCCTGTCATTATAATAATAGGAGAAGTAGTAAATTTAAGGGAAAAAATGAAATGGTTTGAAAATAAGCCTCTTTTCGGAAAAAACGTATTAGTTACAAGAAATAAGGAAAAACAGGGAGATATAACAAATAAAATAAATGAACTGGGAGGACAGGCGATAAATCTTCCTTTTATAAATATAGAATATGTCGACTTTGAAATGCCTAATCTGAAAGAATATGGAACTTTGTTGTTTAACAGTGCAAATTCCGTAACAGGGTTTATGAGAAAAATAAAGGATGTAAGACTTCTCGGAAATATTAAGATAGGAGTTGTAGGAGAAAAGACGGCAGAGGAAATAGAAAAATACAGGATAATCCCTGATTTTTATCCCGAAGAATACACCGTGGAAAGATTGGCTGCTGAAAGTGTAAACTTTACAGAAGAGGGAGAAAAAGTCTTATTTATAGTATCTGATATTTCTCCTATAAACGAAAAGAAATATACAGAGTTATACAATAGAAATTATGAAAAATTAGTCGTGTATAATACTCGAAAAATAAAGGTGGAAAAAGAAAAAGCGGAAAAATATATAAAAGAAAGTGATATACTTATGTTTCTAAGCTCATCAACTTTTAATGCTTTTGCTGAAAGTATACGGTTGGATGAAGATAAAGAAATAAAAAAAATACTGGATAAAAAAATTATCGCTTCAATAGGACCTGTTACGACTAAGACTATCGAAAAATATAGTCTAAAAGTGGGAATAGAAGCAGAAAAATATACTGAAGAGGGACTTCTGAAAAAAATTATGTCTTAAATTAAAATTTTCAGATTATTTTAAGGTTTAAATGGTAGAATAACTATAAAATACAAAAAACTTATTTTAAACGGTAAATATTTTATAAGAATTCAAATAATAAAAAAGTTATAAGGATAAAAAAGAAAACGGGATAAATTTATTTTTGAAATTATAGTTTAAATAATAAAATAATTATAAAAAATCGGAGTTTCAATTTATTTTAATGATTGGAAAGTAGAATATAGAAGCAGAATATAATAGTAAGAATATAATAGAAAAAATATAATATAATTAACTATAAAATATATTTCGGGAGAAAAAAATGAGAATTTTAGTAGTGGAAGATGAAAAGAAGATAAACGATATAATAGTAAAAATACTGAAACAGGAAAAATACGGAGTGGACAGCTGTTTTGACGGAGAAGAGGCATTGGATTACATATTTTCGGTGGAGTATGACGCTATTATTCTGGATATTATGCTGCCTAAACTTGACGGCTTTGAAGTGCTGAAAAAAGCTCGGGCAAAGGGTATTAAAAGTCCTGTACTTTTCCTGACGGCAAGGGAAAGGGTCGAAGACAGGGTAAAAGGTCTTGATTACGGTGCCGACGACTACCTTATAAAACCTTTTGCCTTTGAGGAATTACTTGCCCGTGTTCGTGTGCTGCTCAGAAAAAACTCGAATGCCGAACAGAAAGGAAACATATTCAAAATTGCAAATCTGACTGTAAATTGTAACAACCATACAGTATTTAGGGATAACACGCCAATAAAACTTTCCGCCAAAGAATTTTCCATACTGGAATATATGATGAGAAATCAGGGAAGAGTAGTGTCCAAAGAAAAAATAGAAGAGCATGTATGGGATTTTGGATATGAAGGCGGAAGCAACATTGTGGAAGTCTATATAAAATTTTTAAGAAAGAAAATAGATACAGATTTCTCACCTAAGCTGATACACACTATAAGGAGAGTCGGATATATTCTTAAAGTGGAAAATGACTGATATATTCACTACATTTAGCATAACTATATTTGGTATATAGTAAATTTAAATTTTAAATCTATTTTATCATTATTAAAATATATATTTAAGGCAGAAATAAGGTAGAAAATGATTGATATGTTTGGAAAAAAAAATAAAAAAGATAAGAGAAATTTTTCAATTAAAAGAGAAGATAAAAAAAGATTATTGACTGAAAAAAAAGAGAGAAAATTTTTTTCGTCAGAAAAAATAACGAATAGCAAATTTTCTATAAAGTTGAGGATAGCTTTTTGGTATACAGGGCTGATAATAGTCATTACAGGATTATTTTTGGGAGCAATACTCTATATAGGTAATTATACTGCGAAAAATTCCGTTCATAAAAGACTGAAAAAAATTGTGGAAAGTTCTTTTCAGAGAATGGATTTTATTAACGGTGAAATAATTCTGGATAACAATCTCGACGCCTCGGCAAATGATATTTTCATATCGGTATACGATAAAAATAAGGAATTTATATACGGAGACCTTTATTTTGACAATGAAGTCGAAAAACTCCCCGTCGGAGATAATAAAGTGAGAACCGTAAAACAGCGATATTCTAAATGGTATGTCTATGAAGTGAAAAAAAATTTAAGAGACTACGGCGATATATGGATAAGGGGAGTTACCCCCGTATCAAGGACGGAAAAGAGTACGGAAACTATTGTATATATATCAGTAATGCTCTTTCCTTTTCTCATAATAGTTTCAGCCTTGGGCGGATATATTATAGCGAAAAAAGCTTTCAAACCTATAGAAAATATAAGAGAAACTGCCGAAAAGATAAACGAGGGAAATGACCTTTCCGAAAGAATAAATATGGGGAATGGAAAAGATGAAATCTCAACATTGGCAAATACTTTTGACAAGATGTTTGACAGGCTTCAAAATTCTTTTGAGAGGGAAATACAGTTCACTTCCGATGTTTCGCACGAATTGCGGACACCTATATCGGTAATCAGTACCCAGAGCGAGTATGGACTGAAATATCTCGATATTAACAATGAAACAAAGGAAACTTTTGAAAGTATCCTCGAAGAAACGAAAAAAATGTCAGGACTGGTATCAAATCTTTTAATGCTGGCAAGAATGGATAAAGGATACCAGAAACTGAATATAGAAAGCACTAACTTAAGTGAATTGGCTGAAATAGCAATAGAAACTCAAAAAATAAGCGCCAAAAAGAAAAATATCTGCATAAAAGAAAAAATTGATGAAAATATTTATGCGGATACTGATGAATCCATGATTATGAGAGTATTTATAAATCTTATATCCAATGCAGTCTGCTATGGAAAAGAAAACGGAAATATTATTATAGAGATATTTTCCGAAAATGAAAAAGTTATCTGCAAAGTTATTGATGACGGGATAGGAATAGCCAAAGAACACATTCATAAAATATGGAATCGTTTTTATCAGATTGATACGTCAAGGTCGGGGGATAATTCGGGACTGGGACTTTCTATGGTAAAATGGATTATAGAAGCCCACAAAGGTAAAATCGGTGTTGAAAGTGAACCGGATAAAGGGACGGTATTCACTTTTGAACTGCCTTTACATTTTTCGGAAAAAGTGGAGGAGATATTATGAAGAATGGAATTTTAAAGACAATATTGACAAGTATGTTATTTTTAGCTTTTATTGCTTATTCTGATTATAAAAAGACAGGAGTGAAAGTTTCCAATCCGAATGTGAAAATTTCCACAGAAAGAGCAAAAGAGCTTATGTTTATTCATGCGGGAATTTCTAAAAATGGTGTCAGAATTACAAAACTTCTGTTAAATAAGGAAAATAGAAAATACTTTTATATGATAGAATTTTTTACTGAAGATAAGAAGTACAGATATAGCATTGATGCCGAAACGGGCGATGTAATCAATTACAGTCAGGAAAAAAGAAAAAGAAATGAAAATAAATCTAAAGGAATATTCTGGGATATTTTTATGTCTGAAACAAGTCAGAGCAAAAAAATATAAGAATATAGGAATGTTTCTAAAGGAGGAATATAAAAATGAAAAATTATTTATTCAGAAATCTGTTGATTCTGTTGATAATGTTATTTCCATTGTTAAATATAACTGTGTTTTCTGAAACTCAAAAATCATATATAGGTATATCGGCAAAAGAAGTGGAAATGAAAATGGAAAGTGCAGGAATAAACAAAGAATCCGTTGATACTTTCCTGAAAGCTATGGATGCCGAGGAACACGAACAAATAAGGGATTTGCTCTTGAAATCAATAGAACAGGATAAAAGAAATTATTATGCTTACAGGGCATTGGGAAATTATTATGCAAGTGAAGAATATGGAAATGATTTAAAGAGAGCTTTGGAATATTATGAAAAGAGTTTTCAGATAAATTCAGACACACCACAGGCATATTCTAAGCTTGGGAAAATTTATAATAAGCTTGGAAATTATGAAAAAGCACAGTATTATTATAACGAAATAATAAAAAAATTTCCTAAATCGGAAGAGGGATACCTCGGAATAAGTGAAGTCCTCGCTTCGCAAGGAAAAAATAAAGGAGCGGAGTATTATGCCGAAAGAACTGTGGAAGCGTTAAGAAGAGAAGATTTATATGACCAAAGAATATCTGAAAAAAGAAATTTCTATGCAGGAGCGATAGCTCAAAATGCAAAGGTAATTTCAAACAGAAGTGCCAAAATTGAGCAACAGCGTGAAATGCAAAGTTTAAAAGCGGCTAAAGCTGCTTCAAGAGAAGATATTGAAAATATAAGAGAAAAAAGAATAGAAAAAAGAAAAGAAGAGATACATGATGCGGCATATTCTGCAGCCCCGGCAGCTCCTATCAAGTATATAGCCGTACCGCCTGTCGAAAATGTCAAAGAATCGGATGAAATTATGCAGTTGTCTTATTTCAAAAAAAGAACGGACACAATGGATACGACAAATAAAGGAAAAGATTTTATCAAACAGAAAAATGAAGCAAAAGCTCAAATGCTGCTTACACTGACATACTTCAACAACAATGAATACGAAAAAGGATTTACTTCTTTTTATGAAAATTATTCTAAATATGCCGACCTTCTTGATGACAGCCTTATTGCAGAAATGATAACAAAAATAACGGATTATAATCGTAAAATAAAAAATACCGACAGAAAACTTTATGAGAAAAACATCAAAAAATTTAAGGAATTGGAAATAATTAATAATAATTGATTATATCAATTGACATATAATAATAATGTGGTATAAATATATTGTGCAAAGATATATAGAAAGAAATATAAATTATAAATGAATTTAGGAGGAAAAATGGCTGAAAATTTTGATTTGGAAACAGTGGCAATGACACTGATAGGACATGCAGGGGAAAGTAAAAGTTTAGCTTATCAGGCATTGTACGAAGCAAAAAAAGGAAATTTTGAAGAAGCTCAAAAATTTATGGAACAGGCAGGCGAAGAAATGCTAAAAGCTCATGAAATTCAGACAGACCTCATCGTAAAAGAAGCAGGAGGGGAAAAAATAGATGTAGGTCTTATAATGGTACATTCTCAGGATCATTTAATGGGGGCAATATTATTTAAAGATTTGGTAAAAGAATTTATTGATTTGTATAAAACGGTGTACGGTAAAAAATAAATTATCCCGGAGGCGGCTATGAAAAAGAAAGGTGTAAAAATAGTAACTATAGGAGGCGGCTCAAGCTACACTCCTGAACTGATAGAGGGGTTTATAAAAAGAATAAAAGAATTGCCTGTAAATGAGATATGGCTTGTGGATATTGAAGAAGGCAGGGAAAAACTTGAAATAGTCGGAAAACTGGCTCAAAGAATGGTAAAAGCGGCAGGGATAGACTGCAAAGTACATTTGACTCTGGATAGAAGAAAAGCATTGAAAAATGCCGACTTTGTAACAACCCAGTTTCGTGTGGGATTACTCGACGCAAGGATAAAAGATGAGAAAATCCCTTTTGAAAACGGACTTCTGGGACAGGAAACAAACGGAGCAGGAGGAATATTCAAGGCATTTAGGACAATCCCTGTAATATTGGATATTGTGAAAGATATAAAGGAACTCGCTCCCGACGCATGGCTTATAAATTTTACAAATCCTGCGGGAATGGTAACAGAAGCCGTTCTAAAATATGGAAAATTTGATAAAGTAGTGGGACTGTGCAATGTTCCTGTAAATCTTATGATGGACTGTGCAAAAATCTATAATAAGAATAAGGAAGATTTCTTTTTTCAGTTTGCGGGACTAAATCATTTTGTCTGGTACAATGTGTGGGATAAGAGCGGAAATGATATAACTTATGATCTGTGGGAGAGATTGCAGGATAAAGAAGAAGTGGGAGTGAAAAATATAGTAAACTTCAATTTTGACTATGAGCAGATAAAAAATCTCGGAATGCTGCCTTGTCCTTATCATAGATATTATTACTTGCAGGATACTATGCTGAAACAGTCGCTGAAAGATTATAAGAAAAAAGGGACAAGGGGAGAAATAGTCAAAAAAGTTGAAGCGGAGCTGTTTAAACTGTATAAAAATACTGAACTGCACGAAAAACCTAAACAGCTCGAACAAAGAGGAGGGGCATATTATTCCGACGCAGCGTGTGAGATTATAAACGGTATTTACAACAATAAAGGTACAATTATGGTCGTAAATACTAAAAACAAAGGAGCAATAGCGGATTTACCTTATGATTCGGCAGTCGAGATTTCTTCGTATATAACAGCGGCAGGGCCTAAACCTCTTGATTTTGGAAGATTTCCAAATGCCGGACAGAGAGGATATATCCAGATTATGAAAGCTATGGAAGAACTTACGATAGAAGCCGCAGTTACAGGGGATTACGGAACTGCATTACAGGCATTTACCTCAAATCCTCTCATACCCGGAACTGAAATAGCGAGAAAAGTTTTGAATGAACTGCTTGACGCACACAAAAAATATTTGCCTCAGTTTAAAGAATATTATAAAAACCCTGAAAAATACAGAACAGGAGAAAAAGTATCAAAAACAGGGAAAACTGTATACAAGGAAAAAACGGCGAAAAAAGCTGTATCTAAAATAAAAAGCGCGAAAACAACAAAAAAAGCCGTAAAAAATAAAAAATAGGAATATAAATTTTAAATCCAAAAGATTTGAAAGTGATAAGTAAGGAATAAATTATATCAAAACGGGAATATAATCTATCAAAAACAAGGAGGAAAAACGGTATGGGATTCAGAAAAGATTTTTTATGGGGCGGAGCTACTGCTGCCAACCAGCTTGAAGGAGCTTATAACGAAGATGGAAGAGGTCTTGCCAATGTGGATTTGTCGCCTGTAGGAGAAGCCAGACATTCAGTAATTACAGGGGAAAGAAAAATGCTTGATTTTGAGGACGGGTATTTTTATCCTGCGAAAGGGGCAATAGACTTTTATCACAGATACAAGGAAGATATTGCATTGTTTGCAGAAATGGGATTTAAGACTTACAGAATGTCTATCGCATGGACAAGAATATTTCCCAATGGGGACGAAGAAACTCCTAATGAAAAAGGTCTCGAATTTTATGAAAATGTTTTTAAAGAATGTAGAAAATATGGAATAGAACCTTTAGTTACAATAACTCACTTTGATTTTCCGATTCATCTTATAAAAGAATATGGAGGCTGGAGAAACAGAAAAGTAGTTGATTTCTATAAAAAACTGTGCGAAGTAATATTCAGAAGATATAAAGGTCTTGTGAAATACTGGCTTACATTTAATGAAATAAATGTCCTTTTACATGCTCCTTTTATGGGGGCAGGAATTGTCTTTGAAGAAGGAGAGGACAGAAAGCAGGTTCTGTATATTGCGGCACATCATGAACTGGTAGCAAGTGCGTGGGCTACAAAAATCGCTCATGAGATAGATCCCGAAAATAAAATAGGATGTATGCTTGCTTCGGGGAAATTTTATCCGCTTACCGCAAAACCTGAAGATGTATGGGAAGCCCTTGAAAAAGACAGAGAAAATTATTTTTTCATAGATGTTCAGGCAAGGGGATATTATCCTAATTACGCCCTGAAATTTTTTGAAAGAAATAACCTGAAAATAGATATAACTGAAGAAGATAAAAAAATATTAAAAGAAAATACTGTAGATTTTGTAAGTTTCTCATATTATACAACACGTTGTATATCAAAAGAAGCGTCGGAATTAGGCGAAGGAAATCTTCTCCACAGTATGAGAAATCCTTATATCGAAGTAACTGACTGGGGTTGGGGGGTTGATCCTTTAGGCTTCAGAACTACAATAAATGAAATCTATGATAGATACCAGAAGCCACTATTTGTCGTGGAAAACGGTCTGGGAGCGGTAGATACTCCTGATGAAAACGGCTACGTGGAAGATGACTATAGGATAGATTATCTGAAAGCCCACATAAAAGCAATGAGAGATGCGGTTGTCCTTGACGGAGTGGATTTGCTCGGATATACGACATGGGGACCTATAGACCTTGTCAGTGCGGGAACTGGAGAAATGAAAAAAAGATACGGATTTATCTATGTGGACAGAGATAATGACGGAAACGGAACATTGAAGAGAAGTAAAAAGAAAAGTTTCGACTGGTATAAAAAAGTAATAGCAAGTAACGGAGAAGATTTGGAATAGAATATAGAAAGGAAAAATTTGCAACTTGAACAGATATTATTTTATATTGTTTTTGTTATTCGGATTTTTCCTTTTATAATTTTATTCTTTTACAGTTTTATTAATGAATAACGGTTAATGAAATAACAGACAATGAAAGGAGAAATGAATGCTGGCTGATTATCATATTCACTGCAAATATAGTAATGATTCCGAAGAAGACCTTGAAAAAATTATAGAAACTGCTATAAACAAAGGGATTGGCGAGATATGTTTTACTGACCATGTGGATTATGGGATAAAATTGGATAAAGATGTCTTTGAAAAAATAGATGAAAATGCGAAGAAGGACTGGATTAAAAAAATCGGAAGAATAGATTTGAATGTGGATTATCCCAATTATTTCAAAGAAATTGAGGAATTAAGGGAAAAGTATAAAGATAAAATCACAATAAGACAGGGACTGGAGTTTGGAATGCAGGTTCATACGATAAAAGATTTTCAGAAACTGTTTGATAAATATAAGGAAAAATTTGATTTTGTGATACTTTCCTGTCATCAGGTGAATGATAAGGAATTTTGGACAAACGAATTTCAAAAGGGAAAATCGATTGATGAATATAACGCTGAATACTATGAGGAAATTTACAGGGTAATGAGCAGATACAGTGATTACAGTATTTTAGGACATCTTGACCATATACAGCGATATAATGAAACAATATATCCTTTTGAAAAATCAAGAGAAATTATTGTAAAAATTCTGAAAAAAGTGATAGAAGATAATAAAGGTATTGAAGTAAATACGTCGAGTTTCAGATACGGGCTGAAAGAGCTTACTCCTGAAAGGAATATATTGAAACTTTATCATGAACTGGGCGGGAAAATAATTACAATAGGTTCTGACGCTCACAAGGCGGAAAATGTGGGAGAGCATATTCCGTACATTCAGGAGGAACTCAAGAAAATAGGATTTACCGATATATGTACTTTTGATAAGATGAAGCCGATATTTCATAAATTATAGAAATATAGTGAAAATTTTTTAAAATTGAACTGAAAAACTGCATCTATTTTTTATTTATATATAAATTAACAGTTCGATATTAAAGAAGCTTCACTATAAAATATTAAGGAGAATCGAGTATGAGAATAAATCATGTGGCAATTTATGTAAATGATCTAGAAAAAACTAAGGAATTTTATACAAAATATTTTCAGGCAAAGGCAAATCAGAAATATCATAATAAAAATACGGGATTACAGACTTATTTTTTAAGTTTTCCGGATAGTGAGGTAAGACTGGAAATAATGACACGCCCCGAGCTTTCGACAAGGAAAGATAAAATTATGAATGAAGGGTTTATTCATCTGGCTTTTAGCGTTGGAAGCAAAGAAAAGGTTGATGAACTGACGGAAAGACTTATAAAAGACGGATATAGCTGTCTGAGTGGACCGAGAACTACAGGTGATGGATATTATGAGAGCGTTGTAGAAGATTGTGAAGGAAATTTGATTGAAATAACGGAATAACCAGTAATATTAAGAATGTAATATTAGGAATTAAAATTTGTGGTGAAATTCTTTTAATACTGAACTATTAAAAACTGGATATTATTTTTCAGTCCAGTTTTAAAAGGGTTTTACTATAATAATTAAAAAAGAAAGGGGTAAAAATTATGTTTAAAAAAATAGAAAAAAACGGATTTTATTACGGTTTTCCTGTAATACTTATGACTACAAAGGATAAAGAAACAGGAAAGAATAACATAACACCTTTGTCATCTTCATTTGTATTAGGAAATACAGTAACGGTGGGAATAGGAATGGGGAATAAGGGATTTCAGAATATAGAAATTGGTTCCGATGTAACACTTAATATCCCTGATGAAAAGTTATATGAAAATGTAAAAAGTATTGAAAAATTTACAGGTACTGTTGAAATATCCGAAGTAAAACGAAAATTGGGATATATATACTGTGAAAATAAGTTTGAGGTCGGAAAATTCACTGAAATGTTAGGAAAAACTGTTAATACTGTAGGAATAAAAGAGTGTCCCATTCATCTGGAAACAAAAGTTACCGATATTATAAAAAAAGACTGGTTTGCTATTGTAGTTTTTGAGATACAGGGGATTTTTGTTTCGGAAGATATTTTAAAAGACGATACCCATATTGATACAAAAAAATGGAAACCTCTAATTTATAAATTTAGAGAATATACTTCAACAGGAGAAAGATTGGGACTAAATTTTAATTTTCAGGAAATTTGATTGAAATAATAATGCAGGAATAATAAATATGGACAAAGAGAATTGGCTAAAAAAAAGATATAAATAAAAATGAAATAACTTATGAAAAATAATTTGAAAAAATTATTGAAAAATAAAATGAATAGAAATATATATAAAATATATGAAATTATATAAGATGCTGAAAATATTGATGTATATCAAATTTTTCAACATCTTTTTTTGAAAAATAACCTAAATAATAAAAAATATACTATTGACATTTTTTTTAATTAAGGTAAAGTATATTAAAAGAATAGTAAAGATGATTTTTTAAAATATATTAAACATATTGTGCTGACAATATTTACAAAAAAGTAAACATTGAAAGGAGAATAAATGAATAAAATAAAAAATATTCTGATTTTTCTTTTTCTATGTACGAGTATTTCAAATGCGTCTCCTCAAGATGAAGCGGATAGGATACTTGATAGGGAGCAGAAAAAAATTGAGCAGGAAAGACAGAAAGAGGAGCAGGAGAAAAGACAAAAAGAAATTGAAAATAACAGATTTTTTGAACCTGTTGATGAGATAAAACCTTTTAATGAAGAAAATACAACAACTTTTCTTTTAAAAGAATTGAAAATAATAGATAAGGATAAACTCCTTTCTTCGGGAGATATATTCAAGCTAAAGTCAAAATACAGATACAGCGAAATAGGCGTAAAGGAATTGAACGAGCTTTTAAACGAAGCAAATGCGCGACTTATAAAAAAAGGCTATATTACAAGCAGAATAAATGTCAATACAGATAAAATCGAAAATGGAGAAATAATTTTTGAAGTAATGGCGGGAAAAATTGACAGAATTAGACTGAACAACAACAGTTTCGGGGATAAACTGAAAGTATTCTTTAATAAACCTAAAACTAAAAATAATGTACTCAATATAAAGGACATTGATACGATGACGGACAATTTCAATAAAAATTCTTCGAATAATTTTGCAGTAAATATAGAGCCTTCTCTTAAAGAGGGTTTTTCCAATATTGTAGGAAAAAATGAAGTCAAAGGAAAGACAACTGTAATTGTCGGATATAACAATTATGGAGATGAACAGGGAGGGAAAAACAGACTGAAATTGGGATTGGATATAGAAAGTCCTTTGGGAATAAATGATTTTCTAAGTATGAATATACAGGGAGTGAAAAGAAAAAAAGTGGATAGAAGCTGGAAAGTAGCAGAATCCCAGCTATTACCTGGACAGATAGCGCCGAGCGGACCGTTTGGAGGATATGATCCGAATATACATGGACAGTTACCGCCTCAAAGAAATACACTTCTATGGAATATAATGTATCGAATGCCTATGAGGAGCTATACATTGACATTGAGCGGAAATAAAAGTGTATACAGCAGGTCAACTTATGCTTACAACACAATATATGATTTGTCGGGGTCAAGTACATCACTCACGGCAAATCTGTCAAAAATATTGTATAGAAATAATAAAAGTAAACTGACAGGAAATATTGAAATAAAAAGAAAAAATACTAAGTCGTATTTTGAAGATGTAAAACTTACAGATAGAAATCTGACGATAGGAACAGCAGGAATAAATTATGATTTTGTTTTATTTAAAGGGGTAAGCGGACTGTCATTCTCATATAGTAAAGGAATGAGAATACTGCATGGAGAAAAAGATATTGAAAAAGGGGAAAAAACTCCTAAAGCTGAAGCAACAAGGTATAATGGAAGTTTTTACTGGTATAAGCCGATAGGAAATGTAACGTTGAGGCTGACAGGCGAAATTCAGAGTTCCAAAGATGTGAATTATGGAAGTGAAAAAATAACGATAGGAGGCATAGGAAGTGTGCCGGGTTACCAATATGACAATATATCAGGGGACAGCGGATATTCGGTATTGGCGGAGCTGGCATATACATTCAGATATAATACGCAGAGATTTATACCGTATATATCTTATGGAATGGGTGAAACAAAAAATAATTACGACGCTTCGGAATATAGACTTGGAAAAGTGAAAGGAGGAAGTATAGGTTTCAGATATTCAAGTAAATATTTTGATATAGATGTGTCTTATGCGAGAGCTTTCAGTCATAGTGATTATGTGAGACCAAAAAATCATGAGGTATATGGGAGTTTAATAATGAAATATTCGTTTTAATAATATTATATAATATTTATTGATGTTTTTTTGAGATAAAAAATAATAATGATGAAAAATAGTGATAGTAGAAAACAATAGTGAAATTGATAGAATATTGTAAATAATGTGCTGTAAAAATATATTTATTTCATTTGCAAAATTTTACTTATTCAAAACAGTCATTCACTAAGAAAAAATCAAAATGGATGATTTTTTCTAAGGTTCATTTCCTGTTTTTCATTGTAAAATTTAGAAGAATTCATAAATATATTTTTTACAGTCTAAAATATTAGGATACGTATTTTTGTAGCGTTTAGTAATAAAGAGTTTGTTGATAAATTTTTGAAATAAGAAAATATTTAAAACATAGTATATTAAAATAAAAGATATAAAGACATATTAAAATGAACAAATATCTAATATCAAAATAATAAAACAATAAAACAATGAAACAATGAAATAATAAAATATAAGTCATTTGATTAAAACAAGTAAATGAAAGTCAAAATAAAAAAATTGG